>NZ_JABWPQ010000031.1:0-69277 GCF_013366255.1 Pseudoalteromonas sp. McH1-7
ATATATGGCAGCAATGAACTTTGAAATTCTATCAATTACTATCTTGTAATCGGAGAGAGTCCATATATGGTATTAATCTTTTTGAGTAATGGTATGAAAAAATAAACCCTGCTCAAAAAGCAGGGTTTATCAACAACCTGAGCCCTATATGGCATATAGGGCTTTTGGCTTCTTTATGTAAATTTATTTCAATTAAAAGCGATAGCTAACTGATGCTGCAATTTCATCAATATTATTCTCTGAAATAAAATAATGACTGTAGTCAACACCCAAGTAAATAGAGCTATTCAGCTGGTAATGCAGCCCAGCCCCCACATAACCGTTGGCGCCACTTTCTTTATGTAACAGGCTAGCACTGCTGTTCAGCCTACTGTTAATTTCAGATTTCCAACTGAGTACACCGACAAACAGCTTACCTACTAATTCGCTGGCTAGATTGGTTTCATAGCCAACCTGCAATGCAGCACCTTTTGGAAGAGCTGGGGCTATAGAAGACAGTGTTTTATGTATTTCACCGGGTGTTGCTGATAGACCACTGAACTCAACTTTTCCTTCACCCAAATCAATATATCTCAAACCAATATCCCACTGTGGAGTTAATCGATAAAAAGCACCGATAGACCAGCTTGTACTTTTTTCATCTAGATAAGTGGTAGCGAACGATTCGTTTGATACGTCACTGTCCGCTGATGTGACACCGACAGTACCCGCAACTTTCCATTCACTAGCCATCGCTGACGTGGTTACTAGCGCTATGCTGCTCACCAGTGCAAATGCAGGTAAACCTGATTTGCTGCGACGAAGCACCAATGCAGAAATCAGTAATAGACTCAGTAAACCCATGCTACCGGATGAACTGTTTTCAACTTTGCCATGAGGTGTGGTCTTGACTGTGACACTTACTTCAGCCTCTGCTTTGGTACCAAATTCATCGCTAATTACGTAACGAATAGTATCTATACCTTCAAAGTTATTTGCTGGAACATAACGCAATTTTGCTCCTTCGATAGTAACAGTACCGTACTTAGCGGTGGCTGAGACTAAGGTAAGTGCTGAACCTTCAGGATCGGTGTCATTGGCCAATACGTCTAGCATTATCGTAGTGCCATCTGTGTTGGCACTGTCATTGATCGCATTTGGCGCTTGGTTATTGACGATAGAAACCATTACCACACTTTGTGCTGTACCACCGACTCCGTCTGTAATACCGTACTGAATGGTTGCAATTCCCACAAACATAGCGGGCGCTGAGTAACTTAACTGGTTTTCTACCACGTCAACTTGGCCAAAGTCGACTGATGCACTAGTAATGGTTAGCGTATTGTCATCTGTATCCGTATCGTTAGCTAGTGCATCGAATACCACATTTTGGCCTGCAAATACGGTCAAGGCATCGCTGTTTGCGACCGGTAAGCTATTGCCTGATACTGGCACTGCAACACCACCTGGGTCCACCACAGTTCCATTAGCAACGCCATCATCGTCGTTCGCACCACCATCTTGAATACGCAGCTGCACACAGTAATCACCTTCGGTCATACCGTCTGTCCACTGGGAGTCCCCCGGAGGAGGGCAGAAGCCTAGCTCACCACGTGCAGATAGCACTTGGTTGCTTGCATCAATCACAAAGTTATTCCACTGGCCATCTTTGAACTTACGGTATACCGCATTGGCTGGAATAGGTTTACGTTGTGGGATCACAATGCTGTACACATCCCCATCTTTTGGCAGACCTACTGCAATGTAGTCAAAGATACCGCCAATGTTGAGCGCTTCAGTGTCAGTGGTAACTTCACTGTCCAACAGCCGTATACCGCCAGTTTGGTTTTGTGCAACAGTGGCACCTTTACGCAAGCAAACACCAGCATCACCTTCTACTAAGAATTGTGACGATTGATCCACGTGTTGTGGCATTACATTACAGGTATCGATGTTATCTAGGTAGTCAGGAATACCATCACCATCTGAGTCCTGGTAGCCTTCTTGGTTATCAGGGATCAAGTCGCCATCGCTATCGCTGTCTGACAAGGTTGCGAGTGCATCGACTACTTCAATATACACTTCAGTTTTAGTTGACAGGCTAGGTGTAGCATCGTCAGAAGCAATCACCACCACTTTGTAAATACCAACCGCAAGTGACTGAGGATTGAATGTAAATACGTTATCAGTGAATGATAAGTTTTCAAGCTCACTTGAAGCTTGCCACTCAACGTTTACTTGGTCGTTTGGATTCACATCGGCAACCTGTGCAGTAACCGACACCTCTGCGTTGGTTGCTGTTACTAGACTGCGCTCCTCACCATTTTGCGAAACCACTGTACGCACGTTTGGTGCTACATTGTCTTCAACAATTGTGATAGTTGTGGTTGATTTAGCACCTGCATTTACACTATCACCTAGGCTAATGACTATGGTTTCGTTGCCTTCCACTTCGCTGTCTGCGAATACGCTGAACTCAATGCTCGCTTGCGTTCCGGAGGTAATAATAAACTCACCAGACTGTAAATCATGATCCGCTGCGTCAGCCGTACCTGTTACTGTATACGGAATAGTGACAGGGTAACTTGGCGCATCACCGTTTAGGTAAACGTTTACATGGTAATTGCGGTCTTCGCTCACTTGGCTGTCTTTTTGCAAAGAGACAAGAGGATTAACCTTGACCACCTGACTTGCAACCACTTCTTGACCTTGGCTGTCTTGTGCTTTCCAATGTACAAGGTGATTTCCCGGCGAGAATATTGGCTGAGCTTTATTAAGCGAGACTGGCAGGGCAACCCCATTACTGTCATTGGCCGTGGCTGTACCTAGGTCGACTTTAGTAAACAAGCCTGTAGCATTAACTGTAATTGCCGGTGGCGCGATAATTGTTGGTCTGGTGTCGCTGTTTGAATTACTTGAAATCGTGACCTCTGCTCGGCCTTGATCTCTGCCTTTATTACTATCTTCAATAGCATAAGTGATCACAGCCTGTCCTTGTGACATTCCTTCTACAAGCAGATTCAGTGCGTTACCTTCAATGACAACACTGCCATATGATGACTTTGCACCGACAATACGAAGTGCATCACCGTCTGCATCGGTATCATTTTCTAAGACTGGTAAAGTATATTGGCCAGAATTAGTCGCGGTGAATGAATAGCTGTCATCTATCGCGATGGGTAAGTCATTGACTGCTGTTACTATCATCGTTACGGTTGCGACAGTAGAGGTGAATGTACCGTCCTTGACGACATAAGTGAATGTATCTGTACCATTAAATTGAGGTAGAGGCGTGTAATTGAACACCTTACCTTGAACTGAAAGTTGGCCACGTTGTGGTTGGTTTTGAACTTCAACAGTTAAGGTGTCACCGTCAATATCGCTGACGTTGGCTACAAAGCTGGTTGTACCGTCTTCTTTAACCGTTTGCTGCATATTGTTAGCAATTGGCGCTGCGTTCACTGCCAACACTTCGAGGTTAAACGTAGCAAGACTGTCGCTTAGCAAACCATCGCTAACGCTTATCACAATGCCACGGTAAGTCCCTACATCATCACGTGTTGGTGTACCTGACAGCACCCCAGACTCTGTGCTGAACTCAGCCCAGTTTGGTTTGTTGGTAATAGTAAATGTCAGCGACTCGGAGTCAATGTCTGACGCAGACGCCGCAAAGCGATAAGGCTTATCTTGTTTCACATTAAGTGTTGGCGTCCCAGAAATCACAGGCGCATCATTTACGGCATTCACTGTGATGCTAAACGCATTTAGGCTGGTTGTGGTTTTACCATCGGTTACTGAAATGACAATGCCAGCATAGTTGCCATCTTGACCTTCGGTTGGTGTACCTGTTAACGTACCCGTCGCGTCATCAAAGCGTGTCCAGCTAGGCTGATTTTCGATAGAAAACGTCAACGCATCTTGATCCACATCGCTAACAGCTGGCGTAAATCGATAGGCTTGATCCTCATCAACTGACTGAGATGGCGTACCTGAAATTACCGGTGCATCATTGACCGACTCAATGGTGATGGTTACTTTCGCTTGGTTGGACACTAACCCTTCGGTGTCTTCAACTGTGTATATTAACTCGTCATTACCAAAGTAGTTGCCATTTGGCGTGTATAAAATAGCGCCTTTTACAGTAACTTTAGCGGTACCATTTTTTGGTTGTTGAACCACAGTCACCGATGTTGATTTCAACTCACTATCCACGTCGGTGTCATTACCTAGTACATTCACTTCAACACTGCCATCTTCTAGCAGTTGTGCTGTGTTTTCTTTTGCCACAGGCGCGTCGTTTACAGGGGTAATTGTCACTTCAACACTAGCAGGTTCTGAGCGCAAATCTTCGCTATCAGCTACGGTATAAGTAAAGGTAAGTAGACCGTTTTTGTCCTGCTTAGGCGTAATAGTTAGTTCCCCATTATCACCAACAGTAACCTTGGCTAACTCGTAGTCACCACCATCTTGTAACGTAATTTTGGCAGCTGCGAATGTTTCATCTTCAATGTCTTCATCATTAGCTAAAATAGCTAAGGTGACTGACTCATCTTCTTTGGTCGTCGTTGTGTCGTTTGTAACTGTCGGACGGTCATTGACTGCACCAATGTTGATAGACACTTCCGTTTCGTTTGACTCTGCGCCATCGTTGTCGGCAATCACATACTTAAAGCTGTCTTCTTTGTTTGCGTTCTCATTTGGCGCGTAAACAAGCGTACCTGCTTCTTGGTTAATGGTGACTCTACCTTTACTTGGCTGTTGAGTAATACGAATGTCGCCTTTCGGGTTGATGTCTTCAACGTCAGTTGCTGTTGCTCTTACCGCTAACGCGTCTGATGTTGTGTCTTCATCAATGTTAACGATGAAGCCTGCTGCTTTTGGAACGTCGTTTACCGCCCTAATGTTAACTTGCACCTTGGCTTCTTTCGATACCTGCTGCTGAGTGTCTTTTACAGTGTAAGTAAAGCTATCTTCACCATTAACATTGTCATTCGGGGTGTAGATTACAATACCGTTTTCGACGTTTACCTTACCTTTGGTTGGCTGAATCACCAGAGTCATCGAAGACTTATCCATATTGTTTTCAGGATCGGTGTCATTGGCTAACAAATCCACTTTTGCCGATGGCGTGTCTTCTGTTAGGTTAATCACATCGTTCGCAACAGTCGGTGCGTCTTCAACGGCTTCAACTGTAATAGTCGCAGTATATTTATCAGACTCTGCTTTGGCGTTGTCTTGGTAGTAGAAAGTAAAGCTATCTTGATGGTTTTCGCTACCATCATGAATATATTTATAGCTACCGTCTTGGTTTAACGTCAGCGTGCCGTATTTGGGTTGGCTACCAGCAAGCACAATAAGCTTTTCATCAAGATTATTAGCAGTGTCATCGTCTTTGCCGTTCTCCATCAAGCCACCTGTCGCGTTAACTTCTAGTGTTTCACCTTCTTTAACGTTAAGTATTACGTTTTCACCAGTCGGTGCGTCATTAGTATTAATCACTTTTAGATCAAAGCTATCTAAGCTAGTTTCATCTGTACCATCGTTAACGGTAATAATGATCCCTGTGGTTTCACCCACGTGCTCGTTCTTTGGTGTACCAAATAAGCGTCCAGTGGTAGGCTCAAACTTCGCCCAACTAGGTGTTTTATTGATCGTAAAGGTATGAGTATCGCCTTCGTCGGTGTCTGTTAATGTCGGCGTAAAGTCAAACTCGCTGTCTTCATCTACCGTAGTTGCTGGTTGACCAGATAGCTCAGGTTTGAAGTTATAACGCTTTGTCACTGAGGCTGTTACGGCGTCACTGGTGTTACCCGCTTCATCGGTTACTAGTATTGACAGTGAAATTTCACCTTCGGGAAAGCTAGATAAGTCAATATTCGCGATAGTTTGCTTGCCATTAACCGCTGCAAAATCAGGTGTAAGTACAATTGGCTCTGGCATGCGACCATCAACCATTTGACCTGTGAAAGTCAACTTAAGTGTGCCTTTTTCTTCCAAGCCGGTAAGCGTAATGCTGGTCGTTTGTTCATTGGCTTTGTTGATCAGTGTTTGATCAAACATCGCTGTAATACCCGCAGGAGCTTTGGTATCAACCGTGATAGTAATGTTATCACCGAAAAGTGTATTGCCCGCGTTATCAACCACACGCACAGCAAAAGTATGATCACCATCGCTATAAGTGCCTGCAGGCTGAAGTGACCAATTGCCATCGCTCCCCGGTTTTGCAGAACCAACCACTTCACCATTGACGAGTATTTCTACGGTATCGTCTGTGCTAGCAGTACCTGAAAAAGTAAACGTGGTTTTGTTAGTCAGTTTATCATTTTCACTGCTAGTTGAATCACCGCTTAGTTTGATTGTTGGTTGAGTCACTGGTTTATCAGTGTCGATTATAAGCGTATACGCCGCTGACGCTGGGCTATCGTCACTGAATTCGCTGCTATCAGTAGCCGTTGCTGTAATGACATATGTGGCTGAGTTCTCAGCTAGCTCCGACGAGGTAATAGACCATTTTCCTTCATTCACAACGCCACGACCAATCTCATCACCATTTGCAAGTTTGAGGATAACAGTGGAACCATTTTCACCTGTGCCGATAAAAGTTGGAGTGCGGTCATTAGTGATATTGTCAGTAGTTATACCCGAGTTCGAGTCAACATGAAGCGCAGGAACCGATGGCGTTGCAGGTGCAATATCATCTTTTACTTTAACCGTTAACGCTTGCTCAAAAGCTGTCGTTCCGTCATTGCTCTGTACACAAACGGTGTAGTCTCGTGCTTCAAGTTTTTGTTTAGAAAGCAGTTTATTTTCCGTGATGGTAAATGCTGTGTTATCCGTGTTCGCTGCACAGCGACCATTATCACTTGTACCTGCTGTTACCAAGGCATAGTGATGACTGTCACTCGCATCAACGTCTGTGGTTTCAACGGTAATAACTGTTTTATTTTCGCCAGTTATTGATTGATTAACTTCTGTCGCTGATGCGGTAATGGCCGTTGGCGCATCGTTTACGTTAACTACTTCCAATGTAAACGCTGGTAGGCTGACAGTGTCTTTTTCATCAGTTACACTGATAATGATGTTTTCAATTTTACCTACGTGCTCATTTTTCGGCGTACCTCTAAACTCACCTGTGCGCGTATCAAAGGTTAGCCACGAAAGCTTGGGATCAGTTAGGTTTTTATTGATAGAAAAAGTAAGCGCATCACCTGCGTCGGTGTCTGTCGCACTGGCTTTAAAGTAATAAGGGCTGTCTTCATTTACTTGAGTCGCAGGCGTGCCGCTGATCACAGGTTTGGCGTTATATTGTTTTTTAGCTGTGTCGGTCGCAGCTGCGCTTTCGTTACCAGCCCAATCGCTCACAACCACAGACAGTTTCAACGTACCTTCAGGTAAGCTTGTTAAATCAATATTCTCTAGTTTTTGCGTACCTGTTGTTGAAGTGATCAGTGTTTCTCTAACTATTGGTGTTGCATTTTGACCTTCAACGGTAATGGTTGCTGTTATCTTACCTTGGCTTTCTAAGCCAGAGATAGTGATGCTCGCGGTTTTTTCATTTTCTTTGGTGAAGTCGTCTTGATCAAACGCGGCAGTGATGCCCGTTGGAGCCGTTGTATCAACCTCAATAGTATTACTAGAACCGCTTGCGGTATTACCCGCTGCGTCATTCACGACAATTTTAAAAGTATGGCTACCATCAGTCAGTGCTAGGTTAGTTGGAAGCCTTGCGGTTAATCTGCAACAAAAACTACCAGTATTAAAATCGGTGACATACGTTGATGTACCACTACCAACCTTATACAAGCTATATCTGTGGCTACTATCCCCTGAACTGGTACTGGTAAATGTTGGTATCTTTTCTTTTGTTAGTTTATCTGTACTAGATAGTCCAGTATCACTCGAAGAGGATAATACGATTTCAGGATATTCTTTCGGTGGGACAGCATCTATCCTTACAGTCTGTTTTGCTGATTCAGCACTGGTATTTCCAGCAAAGTCTGTTGCTGTTGCGTAGACTTTCGAAGTCTCATCAATTTCCCGACGGTTTGGGTATTTAAGGATACCTGTGGCTTTTATTTCCCAAGTATTGCGATAGTCTGGCAGCCTCACTCTACCCAATTCAATCGTCTCAGTTGTATTAATCTGAAGATTTTGTACAGTCCGCTCAGCATACAGTATCACAGTCGAGTTTGGTTCTGCAGTACCTGTAAATGTTGGTTCCTTTATATTGGTAATCTGATCAGACTTGCTTCCAGAGTTTGAAGCATCAGTCATAGTAGGTATTGAAGGCGCTTCTGGTGCCTCGTCATCTATAATGCTGAATTCGATTGGTTTTTTAAATGTTTCGCCTTCACTGTCTTTACTTAGCACACAGACTGAGAAGTTACCATTAAACCCGTTATATCCGGTCATATTGTATTTGCCATGCAAACTCCCTTCAACAATCGTAAAGTACATATTGTCAATGTCACCAGAGTCACCGTTGGGCAGTGAGCATGTACCAGCAGTCGCTTGTGTTGCGCTTGTGGCTAATTCATAGGTATGTGTATCCCCAGTATCTGGATCTACCGTTGACAACGCACCTAAGACTTTCGATGTGCCAAGTTCACTATGTTTAAACGACGTTTTAGCAAGCGTTATATCTGTTGGTGCGCGGTTTGGAAAAGCAATTTTTACCCCTAGTGTATTGTCACCTTGGCTATCGGAAATACCATCATTAAAGGTATATTTAAGTGATACGTTATCTGAGGGGGTCTGAGAAGTGTTTTTGTATTTTATTTGAGCAATGGCGGTGTTTAAGCTAGTTTTTGAAAGCTTGGAACTATCGCCAGATTTACGGTCAAACTTTATTCTTAACACGCCCTCTGAGTTTTTCTCTACCTTGCCAAAATGTTGACCAAAGATTTCGAAGTTACCGTTTTCAGCCAAGTTAGTATATGGATGTGAAAAAACATCTTCCTGATTTGCGCCGCCATCACGCATGATTGTGAGTGTACTACCAAAATAGTCACCTTGTGCTGACAGTTCGCTGTCATATATCTCAAGTTGCGAAGTTATCTGTACCGGTTCGCCACCGAGCTGATAAGCTGCTCCGGCGATAAGCTTTCTGAAAACAGGCGGGGTGTTAGCTGGAACCACAGCATCTGATACACGAACAGATTCTATAACGTGTCTATAGCCATACTTTCCATTGCGTCGACCATTACTGTTGATCATTGGAAAGCGTATATCTACTCTATAGACGTTATTCCAAGCATCGCCCGCAGGGTTAATTGGACGTTGCTCTTCTAGGTCAATCTGACCCACTGAGTAAGTTTCGACGAATTTACCGGAGGCAGAATAACCTGTCAGCTCAACATGCAAAGCATAACCATTAACAACATTGTAACCTGACTGAGCATAAATCGAAAAACCTAGAAACTTAAACGCTGTATTGTTTTCTGTATATAATTTATACCCTCTATTACGTGTAAGACCACTATCATCTTTTGATGATATCACCGTATCAGAGTAAAAGTCAGTGTTATAAATTGTCACTTTTTCTTCGTCGAGTGTTTCTCCCTCTCCTGCATCAGCAAAAATGGTTATTTGTTGCTGAGCTGAATTAGTAAACGAAGAAGTGACATAATCACCCTGATTCTGGGAAGTGAAAGCGAGCGTTACACCTTCAGCTAAAAGATTCGATGAGTACATCATGCACGTAAATAACCAAGAGAATGTTATTCCCTTGATCAATTTGGTTAGCTTCATATTTACTCCATATTCAGGTTTTACCCTGAGGTAACCAAAAAGTTAAAACAACGATGAGCTGGCATGTGAGCCATGCCGTGTTCATTTCTATATAAAATAAAACTTATTATTAAATTCAATAAAATGGCGGTACTTAATGGGCTTAATGATTTTCAGCTCCGTTGTTAAGCCCCCAATTAACCGCATTATTTGGTGGTTGTAGGTAGAAAACTCATACTGGCCTCCAATCCAAATAACACTCAAAGCGGTAACCGTGGAACAACCCATGCAGGGTGCCAATAAAGTCAAATCGCAGGCTTGAAAACATGGTACTTTTTAACGTCAAGAAAGACTTAAGTTGAGTATAAGTTGAATGTTTCAGTAGCCATTTTACTGAGGGTTTTACATAGTCAATCGCGGGCGGGAAAACATTTCTTTTTTGTTGTTTTTGCATCACGGCTCTTATTGCATTCAAAGCATGTTGTTGTTTGTGTCGTTTTTCATTGTGCGAGTAAGTCCGCACTATCTTTATCAAAGACTGATTATCAGAGCAGAGAAAAATACCTATATTGCCCTCTCACAATGGCTTAGTCGCCAACAAAGAAGTTATTGCGACCGGAAGTTAGAGCTATATAGTTAGTGTACCAAATTGCTAAACAAAGATACATTACAGGGTATTACATAAATCTATAGTAATTAATGACTTGCGATAAAAAATGATAACAGAATGATAGCATGGTGTTACTGTTTCAACCCATTGCTGCTAAGCCACAGCTTAGTTTTTTACTTGTCTAGCTAAGGAGTTTTAGCAGAAGCACCGCATTTGCTGACACAAGCTATTTAAAGGTAATTGGATAACGTGGAAGTTTATCGAGGAAGAGCCACTAATCGAGTTAGAACAGCTGATACTCTATGAATATATTGCCAAGTACAGACTAAGATTGGTAGATATTAGCTGGTTTATGCGGGTACTCAACGAGGAGATTGCCCGCAGGGCAAATAAAGAAGATGAATGTACTGGCAGATTTTGGGAAGGCAGATTTCAAATCTCAACCCTTGTTAGACGAGGCCGCATTAGCTGCCTGTATGGCATAAGTCGACTAAAACCCCAATAGAGCTAAATTAGCTCCAACGCCTGAAACCGCTGACTTTACCAGTATCAAAAAACGCACCGACCATGCAAGGCAAATGACCAAACAGCCGATTACGTAAGGTTTGCGGACAGCCCCGACAACACATGTTAAAAGTCCTGCCTTTCGAACTCAAGGCTTACTTAGAGTTAGTGGAGCTTACGGGTAAATGTATACGCACCGATAAAAAAGGCGCTATTTTAGAGTTTTAACCAATTTTGTCTTAACTAAACATCGAACCTGATTTTTTGGATAAAGCTCACAACACTATTTTGTTGGGTTTTTTGCAGGGCTGCAGGTCGAGCGCAGGTATTGAAAACTTACTGTGAAACACTCAAAAAACGACGACGCACAAATCTGGCAAATTGTGAATGTTTGCTGGTTTAACCAAATAAAGCCTTTAGCTACAACTCTCCAAGCTATACAAGTCATGCTAGCTTTTTCGTGTGCGGTACACTGATTTTGGCGTCGAGAAATACGTAAATACTACCAGCTAGAATATGCTATTTTTGTTCCTAACTTTTCCACCAGTAAGAAGTGCATACAGGCGCATAGAAAAGCTAATGCCCTGAATGGTATCCCAATGTTCGACAAGGCGCCCATTTTCCACACGCCATGTATCCACAATATTAAACCCCTCGGTCTCAATGCCTCGATGTTTGGCCTTTAAAGTTACATGTGAATGCAATACGACATGGTCACCATCAACGAAAATATGTTTGATGTCGTAACTGAACTCAGGGGCATTATTTACAAGACTGCTTACAGCTTCAATGACGCCTTCAATTCCATCTGCGATGTTTCGGTTATGTTGTATGTACTGTTGGCCATAAAAAAGCTCGCGTATGCCATTGAAGTCGTGATCATTCATGATGCGCTGTACAAATTCGACAGCAAGCTTAGCGTTATGTAAATCTGTAACTCCACCCAATTTAGTACAGCTCTTTCGTAGAATTTTATGCTGCCTCAAGGTAACCAATTGGTGTCATATCACCAAGTGAATCATGAGGCCGCTCATAATTATAAATACTTAACCACTCATCTATGATTTCACGTACTTCTTGCAGTGATTCAAACAAGTATAAATCTAGCACTTCTTCACGGTAACTTCGGTTAAACCTCTCCACAAAGCCATTTTGATAAGGGCTACTAGGTTTTATAAACTCAAGTTTAATACAGTTTTCCGTCGCCCACGTTTCCAGCATAGTCGAAGTAAACTCTGGGCCATTATCTACTCTAATTTCGCATTGGTGCCAGAGTAACTGCTTGTGCGATGTGCGAGTGGCAAAATAAAGGTAAACTTAGCTCCGCCAAGTTCAGTTGAGCAACCAACATGACAGCTACCCTTATGCCAAGTGGCAATCTTGCGTACAATTGCAAGGCCAAGTCCATACCCTCCACCGCCTTTGCTACGGCTTGCATCAAGTCTAGAAAAGGGCACAAATACGGATTCCCACTGTGATTTTGGGATCCCATTACCATCATCTTCGACCTGAATATAGGCATATTTTTTGTCACTTTCGGTACGGATCATGATGGCTGAGTTGCCGTACTTGTCTGCGTTTTGCACAATATTTTGGATAGCGCGAGATAAATAATGTGGGTTGGCTAGGAGGATAATTTCATCGCAGCTGCCTTGAAAGGAAACCTGTTTATCAGTGAGTTTACTTAGCTTGCTTATTTGGTCTTGAACTAACTCATTAAGGCTAAGCGGGATCAGCTCCAGCTTTTTTACTTCAAATTCTAGCCGCGCATAGGCCAGCATTTCATCTATCATGGCCTCCATTTCCAACACATCATCAGCCATATCATTGCCTTGCTCTCGACTGTTTTCAGGTAGCATTGCAAGAGCAAATTTAAGTCTAGCCAAAGGGGTACGCAGATCATGAGACACAGCGTTGACTAATAGCTTTTGATTGTCAATCAGTCGTGCCACTTGCGATGCTAAGTGGTAGATTTGCTCTGTAAGATTAGAGATAGCAGAGAATCTAGAGCGTCGCGTCGTTTTAGGCACCTGACCTTGAGCGAGGCATTCGGTAATATAGCGAAGTTGTAAAAGGTCAAGCCAGAGCGGCCTTATCCACAACATGAGTAAAAAGGCCAATACAGCATAAGAGAGTAGCTTGATAAGCCATTGCTTGTTGGTCGCAGAGGTTGCAGGGGCGAGCGGCCCTAGTTGCAGCAATAAAGTTGACTCTGGTATTTTGAAAGTCAGCCAAGCACTGCCGGTATCATCAAAACTCGTTAATATACCACCCTGTTTTAGGGTACTAGCTTGTTCTGGCAACCAAGCCACATCATCCATATCGAGTATTTTTATGGTGTCTGACTCTTTGGGTAAGCTATTTGGAGAAATACTGGACTTCAGTGTGTGTGCTATGGTTTTTGCATGGCGCAACTCGTCAGGTGCAGAATGCACCCAATGCGTCCAAATTGCTTCACTTACTTGGTTAATAATAACAATGCTGGTAAACACAGCTACATATAAGCTGAGTAATAGCTTTAACACAGATAAACTAATCCCAAGCAGACTTTGAACAAAGGTAACCTTTACCCCAAACGGTAATGAGTCGAGCCGGTTGCTCTAAGTTGTCACCGAGTTTTTTACGCAGACGGCTAATACGTACGTCTACACTTCTATCCAAGCCATCGTATTCACGTCCAACTACATGTTTGTAAATGTAATCACGGCTGAGGGTTTCTCCAGCATGACCTGCGAGTGTCTTCAATAAGTCAAATTCATAACTGGTGAGCTCTACTTCATGATTGGATAAATAGACTTTTCTGTCTGATTTATTGATCCGTAACTTGCCAAGCACGATAGAGTCTGATTGTACTTGTTCGCTTTGTGTGCGCCTTAATAGGGCGTTTAGCCGAGCCAGCAATACATAGGGTTCTACTGGTTTAATAATATAATCATCGGCACCAATTTCTAGCCCTTTGACATGATCAAAGTCGCTATCTTTGGCAGTTAAAAATAAAACAGGCCCTTTAAACTCACTTCGAGCCGCTTTACAAATGGAGAAACCATCAAGTCCGGGCAACATGATATCAAGAATAAGAATATCGGGCTTTTCGGCTTCAATCGCTTTTATCGCATTGATGCCATTGTGCAATTGTACGACTTCAAAGCCGTTGTGAATAAGAAACTTTGCGGTTAACTCTGCAAGCTTAACATCATCTTCAACTAGTAATACTTTTGCCATTAAAACACACTCCAGTCGCTTCTCAGTTTGCGTCGATATTGCTGGTTGACGCTTGTGTGTAGTTCGATAGTTTGTTTCGCAATCATGTTATTTTTAGCATCCCTCAAGCTAAAAATCATGGATTTTGATAGCGAGATGGTCTGTGTTGATTTTGCCTCAGCAGTTTGCTCCCAACATTGTAGTTTTTGTTCTTCTTGAAATAAGCACAAATTTCTTTGGAAGGGAGATTGCCACGCTATTTTTGCGGTCATTTCACAGCGTTGTCCTGCTTGCTTTACCATACAAGTAATGGGTTTAATTTCAAAGTTAACTTCATTGCTAGGTGTGGTTGAGGCGGTGCTAGAAGCACTAAACATTATAATTATTATTAAGTACAACCTAAAATTCATATTTTCCCCCGACAAAGACTGTCGCGGTATAGCTATCCTCGACTATCGGGCTATCTGTCATAACAGTGTCAAGCTGTTGATATTTCGCGTTAAATTTGAAAGTCCACGATTTGCTTATGGGATATGAATAAGCAAAACTCAAATAGGGCTGGTAACTTGAGCTACCTTCATACCACAAGGCTGAGTTAAGGGTGTCAGCTTTATCAATACCATAGTAGTAATCGATTAATTGTCTACTTTTCCATTTTAGTCCTGCTTTGATGAGTGCATGGGCATTTGGTGTATTATTGAAGCGGAATCGGTAACTTATACCTATATCCGCATTATAACCTTGATATGTGTTGGTGATGTCGCTCAGCCATGATGCTGTTACTTTGACATTATCATTGATAATCCAATGTGCTAGCACTCCCCCATCAACTGCCCATTTCCTTGACTTAATATCATCAAGTGAGATGACACGTTGCTCCGCGAGAAACTCACCTCCAGGTAATTCAGCACTGGCATCTAACAAACTTTTTTGTACAAAAATATTACTCGGGTGGAATTTCTCAAAATACGCTTGTTCTGTGTTAAATGTGCCAATTAAGCTGATGTCAAATTGGTCGTGATAGTAGAGTGTATAGCCTAATGTTCCATTATCTAAAAATAGGTTCTCGCCGTAATAGCTGATATAAGGCACTGCAATCAAAGGTATGTTATCACCGCCATGTAGTGGGTTGGTGATCACCCCGCCACCGAGTGCGACACCAAAACGCCATTGGCCAATAGCTGTACATTCGCTGTCATTGGCGTCACATGGCACTGTATTGGCACTTACCTTGGCGGCGAGCAGCAAAGTTAAGGCCACTAGTAACTTTTTCAATGTGAAACTCCAGTTTGAGTGATACAAATTTGTTTCGTTAGCTGATCTATTTTGATGACAGAAAGCAGTGTTGATAACACCACTGTCGCATTTTGTTATCACCAAGCCATTTGTGTCCATGTTGGTGACGTTAAATAAAAAGCGGTAATGCCGTCAGTGTTTGATTTCCTCAACTTGAGTCAGTATTAAAACAAAATGGTAGTCGTTTTTTGGCGGTGAGTGGTCAGCCTGCCCTAATGTGTAATTTACCAGTCGCGGTACAAATTACCAGAAAGGGTAACATTAAATAACAAAACAAACGCTGATGATAACAGAAATGCCAGCGTAAAAGTTTAGGCTTAATTGACGCTTAACTTTCAAGGATAACATTATGAATTACAAAATTTGGTTGAGCTTGCCACTTGCTGCAGGTTTGAGTGCATGTGGTGGTAGCAGCAACAATGAAGAGAATAAGATGTTGCCAGCGCTTAATGCGCTAAATAACAGTACGGCACCGCTACAAGCATCTTCCACAGCGCAATTTAGTCAGTTTGTTAAAAATGGTATTTTTATCGCAAGTGGAGGGGGGAAAAACGGCGAAGACGTGTCGGAAAACCCAGCCGCTACTACCGTAACAACGCCATACTCTGGGACAAACCAACTTGTGGATGGGGTATCACAAAGCGACCGGATCAAGTTTGACGGGCGCTATTTGTATATTACTGGGACGACGGAGGTTGCCTACGAGGGGGACAGCAGTAAAACCTTCGTTAGAGTGTTAGATACTGTGGCTGACGAAGTGCCAGTACAAGTGAATGAACTTATTGTGTCGGACTCAGCGTTTGCTAGCCAAAACCTCTATTTACAGGATCACCAGTTAATCAGTGTATTGATGGATTATGATTACGACTTTGCAGACGACATATCGATACAGTCAATCCAGCCACAAGTGGATTATCAAGGTTTTATAGAGCTGGCTTTCAGTGACGTATCCATGCCCGAACAAGCAGCCGTCGAGAAACGCTTTCGGATGGATGGCTCACTAGTTGGTAGCCGCCTAATAGGTGATACTCTGTATGTAATAGCTGAACATACATTGAGTTACAGTGGATATACGGACAATGACAGATTAGCAAGCTATAACCAACTAATGGATATGGATGTCAACGCACTGCTCCCTACCTTTAAAAACCTACAAACAAACGCAGAAGCACCATTAGTCGCAGCAGATAGCTGCTATCTGCCTGCAGATGCAACGGCATTAGATGGCTACCATGGCTTAACCACCATAACCCAAGTGAATATTCACACTCCTGATGACTTTAAAACAACATGCGTAAGCACCCGAACCGCGGGCTTTTATATGTCAGCGACGGCGCTATATCTGTATAACTACACATTCGCCGATAACACTGATGAGGTCAATACCGCGATTTGGCAACCTCATGGTTTAGTATTACACCAATTGACACTAAATAATGAAGGGGTAACTTATCAAGCGACAGGAGAGGTTGAAGGTCAGCTTGCACAGGTGAGTAGTAACATGGCGGCAACGCGATTTGATGAACAAGACGGTATGCTCAGAGTGTTCACAAGTAAATATGACACTAGCATGGGAAATAGCCACAAGCTGCATATTCTAAAACCAGAAGGCAACACATTGGTAACAGTTGCCACTTTACCAAATGATAAATATCCCACCCCAATTGGTAAAGTGAACCCACAAACCAATCAAGTAGATGAAGATGTGTACGCCGTGCGGTATTTTGGCGATACTGCCTATGTTGTTACTTTTAGGCAAACAGACCCTTTATATGTCTTAGATTTATCGGATGTTACAGAGCCTAAAATGGTTGGCAGCCTAGAAGTACCCGGTTTTTCCTCATACTTACACCCAATTGGCGAAGGCTTATTGCTTGGCGTTGGGCAACATGTAACGGAGCCAAACTCTGAAGTCGCTTCAGGTACACAAGTGAGTTTATTTGATGTGGCTGATCCGGCGGCACCTAAGCTGTTAAAAGCACATATCTTTGAAGGGGGATTTACGCCACTGGAGTATGATTATCGTACGCTGGCGATGCTAAAAGACAATGAATCAGTGACGCGATTTACGTTACCTATTGTGTATTGGACTACCGAACAAGAGAGTGACGCTAGCTCCACTTGGTATACTGCTAATGACCTGGCTGCATTTGAAGTAGTACAAGGAGTGGACTCCACGTTGACCTACCGTGGTAGCAGCCGAGCAGCGCTCACCTTGCCTATTAGTAATGATAAAGTGCTGGGATATACCGAGGCGGATAGGGGGCTTATCCAAGGCGATAAACTTTTGTACATACATGGCAACTATGTGTGGCAAAGCGATTGGTTAACACCTCAAAATAACACCGGCCCACATTAGAGCAGATGGTTACCGTTTGAACTCTTAACGTCGTTTTAGGGGGATTTCACAGTCTTGTTGTACATGGTTTTGTTGTGTAGCGGTGAACTGTAGCACCGCAGCCTACCGTTTCAGTAAGAGCGTTACATTTGCTGAGTCTGTATCGATAAAATCATGATTTTAGCCCCACCTAATGTGGGGCTTTTTTGTAATTACCGTGGCCTAAACCACAGTATTTACTTTAAAATTGGTACTTGGCACCAATGAACGCAAAGCGTCCAACACCAGAACCATAAGCACTATCAAAGTTACCTCTACCACCGACAATAAACGGTCCCTTTTCATCGAATAGATTGTTGATACCACCATAAATCGATAAAGAGCGATCGTTATTCAAATCCATGCTGTAGTTTACACTGATACTATGGGTGACAACCGATGGCAGTGAACCTTGCCACAGTGGCTCAGGGTTACTGATGCAGCTTGACTCTCCAGCGGCACAACGGGCATCATTTTTCGTCATTGCAGCTTGCCAATCTTCATATCGAGAGCGACTTGCTTCCACAGCACCTTTGTACTTTGTACTCCAGCGCACACGCCAGTCATTTTTGTACCAAGTCAGTGCAATAGCGCCCTTGTCTTCAAAAATGTCATCGCCTAAGTAGCCTTCGTATAAATCCTCATATTGGCCATCAGGACCCGTACTGGTGATTGAATACTCAATGACGTGCGTCCAATCCGCTTTTACCTTAAAGCGGCCATATTCACTGGCATCGTACAGATACTCCATGGCAATATCGTAACCTTTGGTGCGAATTTCATCAGTGTTAATAACGCGCTGATTTACTTCAAAGATCTGCCCTTCTTCATCACGCTTGATGTCGCGACAAAATTCATTTTCGCTGCCATATTCCATGGATGAGGCATAACAGAATTTGATGATATCTTCGTTGCCCAGCGCCGTAACTGCGTCATCGATTTGAATATCATAATAGTCTAACGCCATTCTAAGGTTGGGAATAAACGAAGGGGCAAGGGACAAGCCAAGCGTAATTGTATCAGCTGTTTCTTCAAACAACTCATTATTCCCTGAGTTTGGAGAATAGCCATTATTCTCATCTTCAAACTTCCCTTCTGCAGCAATGGTAGCGAGGATCCCTGCCTCTTTTCTACAGTTATCATGGCCCGGTTCCATTGAAGTGGCAGTAACGCCATCGCAAATATCATCAAAGCTATCATAATCACCACGAGGAGGAGACATTAGCTCTGTGATAGTAGGTGCTCTCATCGCTCTGGCCCAATTGGCCCGGATTGAGTAACCTTCAATTGGCTCGTAGATAAATCCAGCTTTATAACTTTGGATAAGCCCTGTATTTGCCCAGCTGTAATCGGCAATACGAGCTGACACTTCTGCACTGAGAGACTTAGCCAAGGGGGCATCTTTTAGTAACGGCAACGAAAGCTCAGCAAAAGCTTCTCGCACGCTCACATCACCATCAAAAGTAGGTACATAGTTGAAGGTTACACCGCCATTAGGCACATTGGTAGCGACACTCTGACTGTCTTTTCTATATTCGAAACCAAAAGCAGAGCCTACAGCACCTGCAGGGAGCTCAAATAAATCGCCGGTGATGAAACCAGATACAGTAACTTGATCGATATCTGTGGTTATGGATGGATTAGCTCGAATATAATTAGCGGCTTCTGCTGTGATTGACCCTTCACCAAATAAGTTGATTGGTACACAACCTTGGCCTCGAGCTTGTTCGTCTTTACACTGAATGGTGCCGTCCGCTAGACGCTCGGCGTTGAGTGCTTGTTTGACACGTGCAACAAAAATCTCGTTACTACGGTTTTGCTCCTGTTTGAACTTGCCATAACCTACGGAGACATCCCACTCCCAGTCATCCCACAGGTAGCCGCGTAATCCACCCCATGTCCTAATCGTGGTTCTTTCATTGTCGTTTATGATATTTCCCACTTCTGAGAACAGTCGATCCCATTTTACGCCTTTTGAACTTGCTTCTGCGCGGATAGCGTCAGGCATATAGGGATTATCATAGGGGATACGGCCCATACAATCTGAGCCAAATTGATTGTTTGCAGGATCGTATGTAACTATCGCATCGCACTCATCTTCACTTTCTGGTGATTTGACATTGCGTGAGGTGTTGCGGCTGTATTGTAATTGGAAGTAGGCTTCTACTTCATTGTCAAACTCATACTCAGTTTTTACTGCTGCAGAAATATCTTTATCTGGCACTTTTAACATCGTAAATTGGTTGAAGTTAATGCCGTGGCGTTCCTCTTGCCAATCGTTTCTGAACGTAGTGCCATCGTACCAAAAACCGGCGTCGGGTTTAAAGCTGCTCGACTCGTCAAAGACGCCACCAGGGATAGAATCGCTGAGGCTAGTCCATTGTGATTTGTCGATGTCTCGCATACATTGATAGGCTGTTTTTGTGTCGGGATCGTAAGCTGCTGTTAGCATCACGTTGCACATACGGTCTTCATCGTAGTCCCAGCTGTCTTGCTGTTGGGCACGTTTTCTATCCCAGTAACTTAACCCTTTTTCTTCATCATACGTGGCACTGAAAAAGAAGTAGCCCTTACCATCGTCGTAGCTGGTACCGTAGTCTGCGCTTATTGTGTATTCTGCTGCGCCACCTTGTGTACTTTCTCCTCCACGAGCATGGAAAGTTGCCCCTTCTTTATCTTGTTGCGTAATGATATTTACCACCCCAGCGATGGCATCAGAACCATAGGCAGCTGAAGCGCCTCCGGTGATGATTTCTACTCGGTCAACCATGCCTTTAGGGATAGTTGAGAGGCTAACGTAATTGCCTGAGTAGCTATTGGAAACCACTCTGCGACCATCAATCAGGGTTAACGTGCGGCTAACCTCTAACTCTCTGAGGTCGATTGTAGAAAGTCCCGTATTTTGAACGCTACTTTGCGAGTTTCCGTTACCTGTTCCTTCGCTGACTTGCGGCATTTCTTCGAACAAAATATCCGCCAGTGAACCAAACCCAGCATCATTCAAAGACTCCGCATTCATTGTTGCAATTGGTGTTGGCACCGAAAAGCTGTCTCTTTTAATCCTCGATCCGGTGATCACTATTTTTTCAAGCGCCTGATCTTCGGCCTGAGTGTTGGTTGTCGAGCTCGTTTGCTCTACCTGTTGACGTTCAATCTGTTGCGCTTGTGCAGTTGTGGAATGACTACATGCGAGTGCGATAGATAGGGTAATGAGTTTTAATTTATTATTAGGTAACACGGTGATCCCTTTTCTAATTGTTGTTCATTGATTTAGGGTCTGCTGGGCGGGGAATGCCTTATTGTTTCACAAACAAAAGGCGATATTCTGGACCAGTGTTGCTCATTCTGACCATCCCTTTGGTACATGCAATGATACCAATATCTATTCTTTAACGTTTTTAGCTCTATTTAATATCTATTTAAAAATAAGCATTTAAAACAGATGTTTAATTAATACTTTAAGATGGATTTAAATATGAAAGTGGCATTCATCGTGTAAATTTTTTCATTTAGACACTAATTTAGGTATGATTTATTGCATACTTATTCACAGATGAAATCATGCAGCACGACACTACTTTTCAGTTATTAGGCGTAAACATCGATCCTATTGGACATAGTATGTCTAAAGATGGGAAAGTGTGTTGTGTCCAACCAAAGTTTATTGAGGTATTGTCAGTATTGGCACGTGCCTACCCCAACGTAGTAACACGTGAAGAGATCATTGCTCAAGTATGGGATGGCAATCTTTTTGTTGGTGAAAAAGCCTTGACCAATGCTATTTGGCATTTGCGAAAAACCTTCAGAACACTGGATTGTGGCACTGAAAATACAGAAAACGAGGTTATCGAAACCATTCGTAAGTCAGGGTATAGATTAAAAGTTCCTCCTCATTTTGAACCCGCAGCTATTAGCCCTGAGGTACAACCTAATATTGCACAGTTTATAAGTGTCAACAAAGTCATGATGTTGACAACTTTGTGTATTTTAGTCGTCACTTTAATGCTGTATTTGAACAGTGACCGTCCAAACGATGCGCTCGTTGACGTAACCGATTACCCCGGGCGAGAGTTGTTTCCAAGTATTTCTCCTAATGGGCAATTTATGGCCTTTGCATGGCGAAAGCTCGGTGGTCATGCACATCTGTATTTAAAAGATCTTACTCATCCAAACCGTCCTCCTGTTAAGCTCAGCAATGGTAACGAAAATGCGTCTGTTTCGGTGTGGGCGCGAGACAACCAAACGGTATTTTTCATTGCAAAGCAAACGGGTAAGTGTGCCATCAAATCGCTAAATACAGTGACTAAAGCACAAAAAGTGCTCGCAGATTGCCCTGTAAACACGACGACCACACTGACCTACTCGGCAGAAAAAAATCTACTTGGGTTTGTTGCGAAAAAAAGTGAAGGTAGTGGCGGGCAGGTCGTCTTACTTGACTTAACTCATCTGACCGAAACGGTCTTAGATTGCCAGTTGAACTGTCAAGATAGCTATCCTGAAAGTATTGTGATGTCACCCGATGCGTCTAAAATCGTGATCAGTCGCAACTTACCCAATGGTTTAGAAAACCTCTACCTGAAAATGCTGGACTCAGGTCGGGAGATTACGCTTCTACAAGGTCATGATGACTTACGAGGAGTGACTTGGCATCCTACTGACAATTACCTTGTGGTGTCATCTATAGAGCATGGTGCACGTAAAGCATATAAAGTGTCACTTGACGGCAAGATATTGGCCTCGCTACCATTTTCTGGGCTCAGCTACCCAAATTTCAGCGCTTCCGGAGCGCTTTATTTTCATAATTGGGAGATAGATACTTCTATTATGAAACTTGATTTAAGTGCAACTGTAGCAAGCTCCCCATTTCCAATTTTACACTCACAAGTGAGCTTTCGTTACCCTGATTACTCATCAGATTCAGAGCAGTTGCTTTTTATTTCTAATCAGTCTGGCTTTGATGAAGTGTGGATGTCTAACCTCAAAGGTGACGAGCGAGTACAGCTAACCCAATTAGAGTTACAAGCGTTGCATCCAGCATGGTCCAAAGATGGCAGCAAAGTGGTTTTTATCACTAAATCATCGCAGGGGAGTCAGCTCCAGCTACTGGATGTCGCCGACAAGCAAGTGATCCAAATAAAAACAGGTCTTGAGTATCATGGCAAGCCTAGCTGGTCCTCTGACGACAAGCATATATATGTCTCAGATGGCAAAGACATATTTCGAGTGTCAATAGAGGCACATCAAAAGCCCGTGACTAAGTTAACCGCTGGGACGACAGCGATCGAGTACAAAGATGCCTTATACATATACAAAAGTGAACAACAAGAAATGTGGAAAATGGATCTGATGTCTAAAGAACATCAGCATTTATTTACTGGGGCATATTTAGCATCAAGCGCGAGCTGGTCAGTGTCTCGTTCAGGTATCTACTACTTATCTGTTCATCGTGGTGATTTTCGCATTAGCTACTTTGACTTTGCGAGTAAACAACATAAAGACATTATCCGAGTGCCTGAGCGCAGTTTTAGCCGCAGTAGGGGACTGGAGTTTATTGAAACAAAAAACTGGCTATTGTTTACAGGCTATGAGATCCCGCAAGTCGATATAAAGCGTATTGATAGACTCTGATGTTGAGTGAAGCAACACGTTAAGGTTTTCTCGCCTCAAAAGAGACCACTTAATTAAGAACATTGGTATAAATTGAAGGAATTGAAAATGATAGAAGTTGGACAAAAACTACCTCAGGCACAACTGAGCGAGCTCACCGCAGATGGCATGGTTAATCATGATGTCGCTACCTGCTTTGCCGGTAAAAAGGTTGTTCTTTTTGCCGTGCCAGGCGCATTTACACCTACATGCTCAGCTGCGCACCTGCCTGGTTTTGTGGTTAATGCAGATGAGTTTACCGCCAAAGGTGTGGATATTATCGCATGTGTATCAGTAAACGATGCTTTTGTGATGAAAGCGTGGGGTGAAGCACAAAATGCACAAGCCATTATGATGCTTGGCGACGGTGATGGCAGCTTCACAAAAGCAATTGGGCTGGACATGGATACCGGTGCTTTTGGTGGCCTGCGCTCGCAGCGCTACGCCATGGTGATTGAAGATGGTGTAGTGACAAGCCTGAATGTGGAGCAACCAAAACAATTTGAGGTAAGCAAAGCTGAAGTTATCTTAGCTTTGCTCTAGCCTATGAGTTGAGGATAATGAATGTGTCTTAGCTAGCAGTGAGAAAGGCATTAATTAAACCGAACTCAGATCAATTATCCGAATTTCAAGTCACTTACTCATCGTTTAGGTTGTTTAGCTGAAAAAACGCAACTTGGTCGGTGAGTAGTTTAGCTTGATTTTCCATGTGCTTTCCTGAGCGGGAAGTGGTTTCTACTAGCGTCACATTTTGTTGGGTGATGTTATCCATTTGCGCAATCGTGGTGGATACCGCAGAGATCCCATCCGCTTGCTCTTTGCCTGCATTGTCTATCTCTTCGACCATCTGGCTGACATCTGCGATAGACTGCATCAGTTCCTCAAAGGTTACACCAGACTCATACACAAGCTTGCTGCCTTGTGCTACTGCATCCACACTATTTTTAATTAACGACTTAATTTCCCGCGCGGCTGATGCACTGCGCTGTGCTAAGTTTCTGACTTCACCTGCAACAACGGCAAAACCACGACCGGCCTCTCCTGCTCGTGCTGCCTCAACTGACGCATTGAGTGCCAGTAAATTAGTTTGAAAAGCAATTTCATCAATTACGCTAATAATGTCAGATATTTTCGTGCTGTAGGATTCTATTTTTCCCACCGCTGTGATGGCATCATCAATTGATGCTTTACCTGAATGCGCTTTCTCGCTAACAAATGTCGCTTTTTCGGCAGCATGACTGGCGCTATTTGCATTTTTCTTGACGGTGGCAGTGAGCTCTTCCATTGTTGCTGCGGTTTCTTCCAAGCTCGCGGCTTGGTTTTCAATTCGGCTATTTAAGTCTTCGTTATTGCTGGCAATTTGCTTTGCAACATCGAATACTTGCTCAGCGCCGCGATTGATTGTATTGACCAAATCACTCAGCTTATCAAATAAGCCATTCATAGCTTGCTGAAGTACGCTAAATTCGCCATCTAGCGGCACGGTGATACGATGCCTTAGGTCGCCTTGTTCCATCGCGAATATTGCCGCTTTAATACACTCAACAGCTTGTTTTTGAGCCGTAATATCGGTTGCATATTTGACGACTTTAAAAGGTTTCCCTTTTTGATCTAGGATAGGGTTATAAGATGCTTGGATCCAAACATGGTTACCATGCTTATCGTGCCTTAGATATTGCCCTGAGTCGAACTCGCCTCTATTAAGCTTATGCCAAAACGCTTGATACTCGGCACTGTTTGCTTGTTTAGCTGTGGCAAAAAGGCGATGATGCTTACCTTGAATTTCCTCCAGTTTGTAGTGCATGGTGTCAAGAAATAGCTCATTTGCCCATAAAATAGTTCCATCCATTGCAAACTCGATCACCGCTTGTGACTTGCGGATTGCAGCTAATTGCCCTGAAAAGTCGGCATGGCTCAGCTTTTGCTTGGTTATGTCGGTCGCAAACTTGACCACTTTAAGTGGTTTACCTTGCTCGTCCAAAATTGGGTTATAGGTTGCGCTGATCCAGACCTCTTTGCCTCCTTTGGCCAAACGATGAAACTCGCCTGACTCAAACTGTCCTTGCTGAAGGCGTTGCCAAAAGGCTTTATATTCGGTGCTTTGAGCATAGTCTTCTGCAACAAATAAACGGTGATGTTGGCCGATAACCTCTTCTTCTTTGTAACCCATAGTGGATAAAAAGTTTTGGTTGGCTTTTAAAATATTTCCCTGTAAATCAAATTCAATGACGGCTTGTGAACGATTGATCGCCGCAATTTGCCCAGCAGAATCAAAAGAAGCGAGTTTGGTAGCTGTGATGTCCGAGGCGTACTTTATAATTTTGTAAACGTCACCGCTTTCATCACGTATGGGTGTATAGGTTGCTTGTATCCAAAGTGTTTGCCCTGTTTTAGTGACGCGCTTGAATTCGCCTGATTGATGCAGCCCTTGCCGCAGAGCTTGCCAAAAAGCGATATATTGGCTACTTAAAGCCTCATTGTTATCCATGAATATTTGATGGTGTTGGCCTTGTACTTCTGTCAGCTTGTATCCAACGGCATCTAAAAAGAGTGGATTTGCGGTAATGATATTGCCGTTCGGGTCAAACTCAATAACCGCTTGAGTTTGCTCGATGGCGCTGATTTGATGCTGATATGTCGCCTCTTGAAACTTTTGCTCCGAAATATCAATAGCGTATTTTATTATTTTACTCAGCTGATTATTGGCGTTAACGATAGGGGTATAAGTGGCATGTAGCCATACCGTTTTACCGGATTTTGTTTTTCTTTTATATTCACCCTCAAAGCTTTTTGCACTGTTTAGCTGTTGTAAAAACGATTGATAGTCTTCACTTTTGGCATCGTTATCTTCAACAAACATACTGTGATGTTGATTCTGGATCTCAGCTAGCTCATAACCCAGCAAAGATAAAAACTTGTCGTTTGCGGATAAAACAGTGCCATCAACGTTAAATTCAACCATTGCAAACGAAGATGAAAGTGCTTGCAGGCTTGCTCGTGCAGTATTGATAGTGGTGCGGTAATGGCTAATATCTGTTGCAATCAACACAATCCTCCCTTGTGGTGTTTTGGAGAGCTCAAGCAGTAATGGCTTAATTACTTGCTTTGCGGTGTCGAAGGCTATTTCAACGCTAACTTGAGATTGGTTCGCCAATTGCGTAATGGCTTGCTTTAGTGCGCTTTTGTGTTTTGTGCTGCGGCAAATTTGATTGATTGAAGTAAGCTGTACATCGGGTGCATACCCCAATAGCTGCTTAAACCGATTACTGACCTCAATAGTATTTCCTTGATGATCAATCTCAAGGTACGCAGTGGTTTTTTTTATGTGCTGAAAAAGAGGAGCGTCTAGGTCATTGTCCCTTTTTGCCTTTCCTAAGCCAAACATGATCATAACAAACTTACCCATAGTAGGTTATTTAACAGTAGTAACTATAGTGTAGTTATTTAGCTGTGCCACAACATTATCGTATAAGCCAAGCTACTGGCTACTGAGTAAGTGAACCTCTTAAGCTTAACGTGCCGCTAATTACCTACACAGATAATTGGGTATAGCCGTAACTCAAATGTCTTGGTAAAATCTTCGACAATTTTTACAGAACGAGCATTAAGATGGGCAGAGCATTTGAAGTCCGCAAAAACGCCATGGCAAAAACGGCGGCGGCAAAAACAAAAGTAAACTCAAAATACGGAAAAGAGATTTACGTTGTTGCTAAAAATGGCGGCGCAGATCCTGAAACTAACTTGTCGTTACGTCGTTTAATCGATAAAGCAAAAAAAGATCAAGTTCCTGCGCACGTAATCGACAAAGCAATTGAAAAGGCAGCCGGTGGTGCCGGTGAAGACTACACGCCAGCACGTTACGAAGGATATGGCCCAGGTAACAGCATGATCATCGTTGACTGCCTAACAGATAACATGAATCGTACTATCAAAGATGTACGCTTACCGTTTACCAAAACTGGCTCAAACCTAGGAAGTCCAGGTTGTGTTGCGCATATGTTTGATCACTTTGCAATCCTTGGCTTTGCAGGTGATGATGACGAGTCAGTTTTGGAAGCGCTAATGATGGCTGATGTCGATGTGACTGACGTGGAAGTAGAAGACGGTCAGGTATCGGTTTTTGCTCCACATACTGAGTACTTCAAAGCAAAAACTGCATTAACAGAAGCATTTGAAGGCATCACATTTGAAGTGGATGAAATCACTTGGGTGCCGCAAACACATGTAGAAATAGATGATGCAGAAGCGATTGAAACATTCGAAAAGCTAATCAATATGCTAGAAGATGTCGATGACGTACAAAACGTTTATCACAATGCGATCATAAAAAGATAATATCTACGCTTACGTTCAAAGTAGATAGAAGGCCGACATTGTTCGGCCTTTTTATGTGGTGGTAGCTTAGCGTAAGTGTTGGTTCATTGTGTGAGTGCGTATCAGGGCGATAGGAAATAACAACAATAGTGCTTGAGAACTAATATAAATAATCCAATTTACATGTCTGGCAATGGGGAAATACCCTTCGCCATTATTAGCAAAGAGCCAAAATTGTCCGATGATAGCATCAGCAACCATGGCTAGAATAAAGCCAAGGGCAACAGCATAATTTAGTCGCAAGCCAAGACGTAAATTTTGAACCGCTAACCAGCCACCAAACACCGCAAGTAACGCCACCAAAAAGCTATAGCCAGCACTTAAAAGCAATGAATATAAACTTATATTAGGTAAATAGAGTTGGTAATAACTCAGTGAAGACAACACTGCTGCCACGACGATTAATAGCGTAGTTTGGGTGATTGTGAGCGAGAACTCCCGTTTGAGCATTCTAACGAGTAGCCACAGCAAAAGACCATAACCTGATGCAAATAACCAAATTGAGTCAATGAGGTAGTCGTGCTTTATTACGGTATCTTGGCGATGGTAAATCTGTAAGGGGTTAACATTGATGAGATCTCCACCGCTACATAACAGCAGCGCGACCCAACAGAGTTTGATGTCCAAATACAGCGTAGTAGTGCCAACACTCAAGCTAGCTTGCCTAATACGCCATCCCAAGTGTAATAACAGCAGCACTGACACCGCTGGAAGCCACCACTGTAGCAGCGCTTGGTGACTGTGCCACAGTGCACCATTACCAAAGATAGCCATAATAAATGCGATGCCAAGCAAACTTAGGACATGTAATTTATAGTGTTGTTTAGCCAGTATTGGTTCCAATTAAACTCCGTTTTACATTATATCGACTGTGCTGGGGCGTTATGCCAGCTTTAAAGCGCTCTGGTATAAATTAAGGTAAACTTAAAAAACAATATGTTAGCTCACTCCTCATTTAAACTATAGGTATAACCTGAGTCTGGGACAATAACTTGTTATCCAACCGCTGTTATCCCTTGTTATTGCGTTAAACTGGTTTGTAATAGACTAGCTATTGACGCACAAATGTACCTTGTATTAAAAAATAACTTCTTACTCCAAGTTTAGGTTAACTAGACGAAGCTGTATCAATTTACAATACAATCATTTACAGTATTTATCTTGCAGATGTATTACATTGCTACTTTTTCAAAGGGTAACTTGCTCATGTCAAATCTTAAACTCAATATTGCGCTTTCTTGTTCGGTTCTTGCATTAGCTTTTTCTGGGTTTAATGTTATCCAAACAAAGCTAGCGACTAGTCCTGTTGCAACTCAAGTCTATCCTGCACCCGCTTATCAATCTACAGAGCAGGCAACGCAATACCATGTCTTTGCAAGCACAGCGAACGAGCAAACTCAAGATATTGCTGCGCTATTGACCCGAATCGATAAGCTAGAGTCGCGTATACAAGCGCTGTCGATGGAAAAGTCAGAAATGTTGTCTGAACAAGCGCCTCAAGAATTTGAATCTTTGGTGTTTTCGCTAATAGAAAAGCGTGAGCAGCAAAAAATAGCAGAAATGAAAGCAGAGAATCCAATTTATGGGTTTTATGAAGACTTACCTGAAGACTATGAAATGCGGATTAAAACCGATCCTGAGTATGCAAGCCAAGTAAGTAACGAATTAAAACAGAAAATCCTCAATAGCAGTCTACCAGCAGCAGAGCGGTTAGCTGCAATGAGTCAGTTACAAATGAATATGTTTATGCTAAACCGCAATGACTTAGAGCAATATGATTACCAAGCGGTAGAATCCATTCTTAATATGACGCACAGCATGAACGATGAAAAGTTAAGATTACAAGCATTAGAGCTAGTGTCACGCACTCCTATTGTTGATGAGCGTTTGTCACAATCGTTTGTGAAAATGCTTGAACAAGAGCAGAACGATTACGTAAAGAGCTTAGCTGCTGAAGGGCTGATGTCACAATATTTTCAGTCCGGCTCAGACCCTAAACAGCAGAAGAAAATCGCGCAAGATTTGTTGTCTCTTTATGAAAACGCAGCAGATCCAAAGGTCAAAGCAATCTTGAAAAACTTGATGGGTGACGAGCGTATGCTGGAAGAGCTAAAAAGCCAATCTAATGGGTAAAGCGCTGCATTGATACTGATTCGTTGTCTGCCTTAATCCAACGTATCGTCGATGAAGCAAATGTGTTGCCAAATAGCAACACATTTGCCTTTTGTATTTATTTCCTACCAAAAAATCTATCGAATATAGATTAACATTAGCATGAGTGTTTATATCTAGTTGATATTTATGAGCTTATTTTTTTCTATGTTGTAAATTATGTCGATGGCTTTTTCGCTACAATGGTGACAGAACCATTGTTTTGGTGTTTTTTCGGCAAACTTACTTTCCTTTTAAAAGACCTCTTATTGACTATGTCGCTTTTATGCGACAGTTTAATTTTATGAATTACTTAACTTTTTTCTATCTTCTCTGGATTGGTGTTGCCAAATAGCAACAACGCTACTGAATCGACTCTGAATGCGCTCATATAAATAAATTTAACATATTGAAAAATATTGCTTTTTTAATTTTGGCACTAAAGTTGGAATGGCCATAGCGACAGTAATACCAATTTGCTTAATTAAGTGGTCTATTTTGAGGCGAGAAAACCTTGTCGATAACTAGGCAAAAATTTTGATATTTAGTTGTTCTAAATGAGAAATTTTTAACGCTGTTAGCGTCAGATTTACTCCTTCAAATTGAGCAAGTATTAAGTCAAATTGGTATAAGCTTCAACACGCACGGTGGGGAGCAGGCATAACAAGTTTAGTTATTTTAGAGGAATCAAATATGAAAACGTTAGCAATCACATTATCAACTCTTGTACTTTCTTTTGCATCTGTCGCAGCTCATGCCAGCGCAGACTTTGATAAATATGATGCCGATGGGGATGGCTATATTTCTTTAGGTGAGTCTAAAGCGAATCCAAATTTAATGGCGCAGTTTAAAGACCTTGACGCGGATCAAGATGGGCAGTTAAGCCAGTCTGAATTTAACGACTTCAAAGGCTAATAAAAGAGTGTAAGCCAAATTAATTTAGCATGGTAAGGAGAATAGTGATGAAACTTAGAACAGTATGTGCAACAACGATTGGCGTATTAGTGAGCACAATGGCACTTGCGGCGACCTTGTCATTTCAAGATGTAGACAAAGATAAAGATGGTCAAATAAGTCAGCAAGAGGCTTCGATGTCCTCCTCACTACTTGGTCAATTTGAGAAGTTGGATGCGGACAAAAATGGTCAGCTTAGTGCGTCTGAATTTTCTAATTTTAAAGGTTAGGAGGGATCATGAAACCACTAATCACTCTTTGTTTGGCCATTACGGCACTAGGGTCAAGTGCTGTCATGGCAGCCGAGTTTAGCGACTTTGACCTAGACCAAGATGGGTTCATCTCAAAAAGCGAAGCCGCATTATCAGATTCACTCGTGGCTATTTTTGATAAACTAGACAGCAATGAAGACGGTAAGCTGTCTCCACAAGAACTAATACCACTTAATTAAGATAATTGGTTTTAGCCTCTAAGAGTGGAGCACTATGTCATCACTAACCTAGCTGTTTAGCTGAGTTGGTGATGACAAAAAGAACAAAACCTCATGTGAACCACTAGTTAACCTACTCATTAATCCAGCGACGCTCTCTGATCCATATTTTCATTTTAGGAAAACCCGCTTTAGGGCATGTCATTTCCCATGCGTCGAGCAGTGGATAGCCAAGTCCACCGCCGCTCTTAAAGGCATCAATTAAGTTTGAGGATGCCCCCTTATAGCCATCTTGGTGTAGTACGACTTCAATTGGCAATCCAATATGTTGGATTGCGGCCACAGACCAAGCAATTGCTGCCATTTCTTCAGCGTGCATGGCTTGCTTTTCTCTGCCATTTTTTAGTCCGTTTTTATACACATCTTCATGTAGTTGCTTGCGATATATAGGCTCGCATACTGCAATATGGCCGCTTTCATGAAGTATATCACCTGGGTACATGAGTTTATCGGTATCAATATAAAGTGTGCCCATGACAGTTTTTAAACCAGGTAAAAATGTGTCTGCTTCTACTGAGTGGAGTTTGTAGGGTAAGTTTATTTCGCTAAGAAAATCACAGATACGTTGTGTATGCTCGTGCATGGTACATCCTTAAACTGCGCAGTGAGATCTACGAGAGTGTAACTCAAGGCTGCCGCTACGCAAATTACTTTAGATTACAATGCCAAAAACGCAGGAGATGAAGGCACGTATGCGTTAGGTTAAAATCGAGTGCCAACGAGCAAAAAGGTGTCTAATGAACACGGTTGTGTTTTACTATGTTGCTGGCCCCACACAGAGCGTGTTTATAGTGTATGAGCGTATCAGCGCTACGATAAAAACAAGGACTTTATAATGCAGCTTTCTACATTACTTAATATTTCAATTCCTATGATCCAAGCGCCAATGGCAGGCGTGCAAAATTGGCGCTTAGCAGCCGCAGCAAGCAAGGCTGGAATTTTAGGCTCAATCCCATGTGGCATGCTTAACGCAGAGCAGGTGGTGTGTGAAATAAAAAACTTTAGGGCACAAACATCCAAGCCGTACAACCTTAACTTTTTTTGCCATGATATGCCCAAGTTGGATACGCAACAGCAAAGTAAGTGGCTACAAAAACTAGCACCATATTATGCTGAATTTGGCCTAACACCCGACAATGAGGTTGGTGTACTTAGGAGGCCATTTGATGAGGAGATGGCTGAGGCGATTGCTCCTTACAGACCTCCAGTTATCAGCTTTCACTTTGGTTTACCAAAGCCAGAACTGGTGGCAAAGGTAAAGTCTTGGGGAGCGACGATTTTATCTTCAGCAACAACAGTCGAAGAGGGAATTTGGTTGGCAAAAAATGGTGCAGACATTGTGATCGCTCAAGGAATTGAAGCTGGTGGTCACCGAGCAACGTTTACTGAAGCTAAACTTGATGAGCAATTGCAAACAAAACAATTGGTAGCACAGCTGGTTGAGAAGTTACCTATTCCGGTGATTGCCGCAGGTGGCATTGCTTCACATCAAGATGTGTTGATGATGCAAAAACTTGGTGCATGTGGAACACAAGTAGGTACTAGTTTTTTACTCTGTGATGAAGCTGACACCACGCAAGTTCATCGTCATGCACTTAAATCATTAGCTGAGCCTTCTGCTGTGACAAATGTATTTTCCGGTCGACCAGCTCGTGGGATTGAGAATCGGCTAATGCTTGCACTTGATTTTATCTACGAGCAAACACCAAGCTTCCCATACGCATCTGCTGCGTTGACACCTTTACGCGTTGCAGCCGAAAAGCAAGGGAAAGGTGACTTTAGCCCGCTTTGGAGCGGTAGTAACCGACGAGGATGTCAGGAAGTCAGTATCGAAGCAATGGTCGCTATCTTGAATGGAAAGTAATACGTGCTTCTAATGCGATAGAGTTTTCTGGATACAGGCTAATTTAGCAGCGTAGGGTTTATATTTTGGATTAATATTGATTTAACATATTTGACACATTTCGAGTTTATGCTCTAGCGTTTTATGACAGGGCGATGATTATCGTGCCTTGCGCTTTATCACTTGAGAATAGCAAAGTGATCCTCAAGTGATGTATTTGTTATCGACAATAATAAACACGGAGTCGTGCATGAGACATTCTATTTTAGCCGTTGCGTTATTCGCTTCATTTTCTTCACTAGCAGCCCCAAAGTGTCCCAACATCAGTGAGCTAGAAACACAGTATGCTGCCCCTAATATGGAAAAGCGCAGCTTTTCTAATCACTTTAATAAGTATTTATCTTGGCTACCGAGCTACCATATGGTGCATGATCAAGTAACAGCAAGTGGTACCGTAACCCAGATCACCGCAAAGTTTGATTATGGTAGTATCACCCATAAAGATTTAGAGTTTGAAGCTGTGGAGTTTTACTATCGCAGTGAGTCAGACTCGAACTGGCATTATCTTGGGGAGCAAACGACAAATGGCGATGGCAAGGCCTTTATTTCTTTGCCAGCGCTACCTGCAGGACAGTATCGTATATACGCTGGGGTGCCCGCTGACGGTACTGGGGCGCAGGGTTATGTCACCGTGGTAGAGCCTGGGACTCAAGCTGTGTTGTTTGATATTGATGGCACCTTAACAGAGTCCGATGCGGAGCAAATCGGCGACTATACAGGAATAGATCACGCCTCACCAAAAGACGGAGCATACGATCTAGTCCGTCATTATTTAGATTTGGGTTATCAACCTGTATTTTTGACGGCGCGCGTATATTGGTATGCAAAAGGGACACGCGGTTGGTTAAATTGGATGGGCCTACCGCAAGGGTTTTTGCGCACCTCTTTGAGTAACGAAACCAGCTTATTCAAAACGGCTGAGTATAAAACCGCTGAAATTAATCGCCTAGAAGCACAAGGTATAGAGGTCGTGCGCGCCTACGGTAATGCAAAAACAGACGCTGAAGCTTTTATTAAAGCAGGGATCCCAGCATCGCAGGCTTTTACCATAGGTGCTGATGCAGGGCATTACGGTACAACGCCGATTACAGGAAATAGCTATCGTGTTCATCTTGATGGCTTGGCAACCTATCCGCATGCAGATTGTCAATAAACGCTGATCCCGAAGCTTGGATGAGCCAGCTTGCTTCTTATCCAAGCTTCATATAGACAATAAACCAGCAGCAACAATTTAAAGTGTAGATATTCAGTTACTAATTTTCTCATTCTGCATCCTTTTTATATTTACATTTGTTTACCTTTGATTCATTAAAATTTCATTTAACACATCATTCTGGCTTGACCTCTGACCATTGTCCTCTACAGTTGTATTGTTATTAAATTGTAACAATTGGAGCAAGTACATGAAAAGGTTAATTCTTGGCGCCCTATTTGGGGTATTGGCAATCGTGGGATCCCCCGCGCATAGTGAAGAGCAGCTAACATATCCGGTGATATTAGTGCACGGGTTGTTTGGCTTTGATAATTTGCTGGGTGTAGATTATTTCTATCGCGTCCCGCAAGTTATTCAAGAAGAAGGTGGTCAGGTATATGTTGCACAAGTATCTTCTGCCCATAATTCAGAATTGCGTGGCGAGCAGTTGTTGGCGCAAGTCGCAATAGTGAGAGCATTAACAGGGCAAGAAAAAGTTAATTTAATCGGCCACAGCCAAGGTGCACAAACTATCCGCTATGTGGCCTCGGTAAAACCTGAGTGGGTAGCGTCTGTAACCAGTATCGGTGGCGTTAATTGGGGCAGTCGATTTGCGGATGTGGTGCGTGGTGGCGTTGATAGTGGCTCATTCTCAGAGCAGTTTTTAGCTTCCCTTGCTAACGCGCTTGCAGGACTAATTGATTTACTGTCAGGTAAGTCAGGCGCACCAAAAGACGCGCTAGAAGCACTCAGCGCCTTAACAACAGCAGGAACCTTGGCATTCAATCAAAAATATCCTGAAGGTGTGCCGAGTAGCTACTGCGCTGAAACACAAAGCCTAGCCAGTAATGGCGTACATTATTTTTCTTGGAGTGGCAGCAAAGCATGGACGAATGTTTTTGACCCTGCCGACAATGCTTTAGCCTTGTTCTCACAAGTATTTGATGAAGCCAACGATGGTTTGGTGTCGGCTTGCTCTAGTAATTTAGGCCAAGTGATTAATAACCAATTCAAAATGAACCACTTAGATCAGGTAAACCAAACAATTGGCATTCACCATCTGTTTGAAACTGATCCATTAACAGTTTATAGACAACATATCCGCCGCTTGAAGGCATTAGCACTATGAAAAAGTGGAGCCTGCTGCTTATCGTATTTCTGAGTATGTTACTGATTTTTACTCAGCAGCAACGGTCAAGTCATTTCCCCCAGTTAGTGACTGCACCTGCTCTTAAATACGAACAGAGTAAGGCTCCACAATCTATCAATTCGGTATCTGTGAGTGCTGAGTGCAAGCCTTTCAGTAAAGAGGATAAATATCTAATCGATGACTGGCTTTTTGCATTACAGAATTTACAAGAAGTTGAGCAGTGGGCTGATCACCTAAGTTTATTGCCTGAGTGCCTTCATCAAATAGCTGGTAGATATGTGGAGTTTAAACAAGCATTAGGGCAAGTGGATGAGCAGCTTAATTTGTCAGAGCGGCTTGAGCAATTGCACGCCTTACAGCGTCGTTTTTTTACCAAAGAGCTAATTGTGCTGTGGTTTGAGGAGGATAACGCATGGGATAGGCAAACAGTGAACCGTTGGCAGATTTTATCAGACACTCGCTTAAGCGATGCGCAAAAACAGCAACTTATAGAAGCAAATATCAGTCAGCTTTCAAAGCCCGAGCAGTCTTTGTTTCGTGCGACGGCGCAGCTTCATGATTTACACGCTAACCTCAAGCAACGAAGTTACAACGAATTAAGTGCTGATTTTGGTGATGACGTTGCGATGCGTGTGCTTGAAGTAACACAGCAAGACCTAGATTGGCAGCAAAAGCTGCACACGTTTCAAGCGCAAAAACAAACCATTTTAGCCGAGTATGGTAATACCCCAATGGCAACAGAGCAGATTGAAGCCCTATTAATAAAGAGTTTTACTGAAAATGAACGCAAGCGAGTGGCCGTATTGACCAAATGATCCATGCTGATAGGCACAAAGCGTGTTGTAGCGTGCGTTGTTAGCTGTACTGACAAATTATTGCTGTATATAAGTCGCGATTGACAGGGGTTAAGTTTTTTACATAGTGTATGGTATAAAATATGAAGTCGATTAAATCGCTAGGGCAGCGTACTCATCAAAACCCCAGGGATCTAGCGATTTTATAAGTTATTTAAAAATATGGAAAAATTCCTTTTTTGCGCCAGTTAAACGGGCCTTATACCCCATTTAATTGACAGTTAGCGGAAAACAGCAATCCGTGCTAGGGTTGTTGTGCCTTGAAAGCAAGGCAGTCGCGTCTCCCGCAGGCGCGTGGATTGAAACATTACTAAAAGTGTTGGTGCATATAGAGCAAACAGTCGCGTCTCCCGCAGGCGCGTGGATTGAAACTTGTTCGCCACAACCTCTAGCTGCATCTTGAGCGTCGCGTCTCCCGCAGGCGCGTGGATTGAAACTGCAATTGTGTCTATTGCTTGCTGATCTGCTTCGTCGCGTCTCCCGCAGGCGCGTGGATTGAAACAGAATATACAGCTTTGAAACTGCTTTTAGTGGGGGTCGCGTCTCCCGCAGGCGCGTGGATTGAAACTTTGTCCGTTATTAAATAGATTTTCATCGGGTAAGTCGCGTCTCCCGCAGGCGCGTGGATTGAAACTCAGTCCAAAAGCAAAAGCGTAAAGAGCAAGGCAGTCGCGTCTCCCGCAGGCGCGTGGATTGAAACTCAATCGATGTAAGAGGCGCTGAAAGTCCGAACAGTCGCGTCTCCCGCAGGCGCGTGGATTGAAACATTTAAGATATGTCCAGAGCCGCTACTATCTAATGTCGCGTCTCCCGCAGGCGCGTGGATTGAAACGGCCTATTAATTTGCCATTGGTAGTGTTGACGAGTCGCGTCTCCCGCAGGCGCGTGGATTGAAACAATTGCGTCTATATGTGATTGGTTTAGCGTATTCGTCGCGTCTCCCGCAGGCGCGTGGATTGAAACAAAGCGCCCTACTCAATGAGGACGCAACACTATTGTCGCGTCTCCCGCAGGCGCGTGGATTGAAACTACTTTGCGCTTGGCATCATAGCTAGTTAACGTAAGTCGCGTCTCCCGCAGGCGCGTGGATTGAAACAACTCTTCCTTGAATGTGTCTTTAATCCATTTCGTCGCGTCTCCCGCAGGCGCGTGGATTGAAACTGGTGCGCGGGCTGCTATGACTTCGCTGGCAAGGTCGCGTCTCCCGCAGGCGCGTGGATTGAAACCTAGTGTGGTTAGCATATCTTTGCCTCCAATTGGTCGCGTCTCCCGCAGGCGCGTGGATTGAAACATGTCCATACAGGACACTAGAATAAATACAAAGGTCGCGTCTCCCGCAGGCGCGTGGATTGAAACATCAGATACAAAGCGCCTAAAACAACTAGACCAGTCGCGTCTCCCGCAGGCGCGTGGATTGAAACATGGCAGTATTATTGAGTTGAGTTAACGCCTCATGTCGCGTCTCCCGCAGGCGCGTGGATTGAAACCAGTTCCTGGCGAACCAGTGCCGCAATAGCTTGGTCGCGTCTCCCGCTGGCGCGTGGATTGAAACAACATAAACCAGTAGTTGTCTTACGGGATAACAAGTCGCGTCTCCCGCAGGCGCGTGGATTGAAACAGGCGCAAAAATCAACCTGAAGCATCAAAACTTTTGTCGCGTCTCCCGCAGGCGCGTGGATTGAAACCATTCTTACCACCTGTCACCGGGCCAATTGTCACAGTCGCGTCTCCCGCAGGCGCGTGGATTGAAACTGATCCGCGCACTATAGGTGTTTTTGAGAAATATGTCGCGTCTCCCGCAGGCGCGTGGATTGAAACTGCTGATACCATCAACTAATAGAGTTTGATTTTGTCACGCCTCCCGCAGGCGCGTGGATTGAAACGAAATCCAATCTAAACAGCGCGTTTTCTATGCGAGTCGCGCCTCCCGCAGGCGCGTGGATTGAAACCACGCCACGGAAAATCGACCAGTGCAATGTAGGGTCGCGCCTCCCGCAGGCGCATAAGGTTATTTTCATTTGAGAGCTAGCATAATAAAGGAATAAAGCTTTAAACTTTTTGCCTAAGTCACATATCAAGATAAGGTGTAATACCAATTTGACTTAATACTTGCTAAATTTGAAGGAGTAAATCTGACGCTAACAGCGTTAAAAATTTCTCATTTAGAACAACTAAATAGCAAAATTTTTGCCTTGCCTACAGGACGTAGGTACCTCGGCGTGAGCAGGACGCGGAAGCGGTGTTATCGACAAGATTTTCTCGCCTCAAAATAGACCACTTAATTAAGCAAATTGGTATAACAAATGAGAATTGAACCAGATTTATGGCAACTATACTTGGATGTGTATTTTAGACCAACACGGCCACTGCGCTTTGAAGCTTCAGGGGCGATTATCAGCCTCTGGAATCCTAGCGGTGAGATACAAAGTGCAACTAAGAATGAGCGGCTTTCACGATTTTGGCAAGGGGCTTTACAGCGTGCCAATAGGCCTTATCAATTGCTTTGGGGCGGTGATAAACCCATGTTATACCGAGAGCTGAGTGTTTTTATCCGTTGCGATCTGGCTTTAGCGTTTAGGTGGGCTTCGCGGTTGGATCAGCTAGGGTTTTATTATGTGCAACAGGATAAACAGCTACGTCTCTATAATAGCTGGGACATTACACAAACTGAATTGGTAACAGGTGAAATGCAAACGCGTCTGTGTTTTACCTCTTTGCCTAGAACCAATTTGGCGTTGCAATAATTTGAGTCAGCGCTTGGCGTGTAACTTAGCTTTGCCGACAGGCGCAGGTCTTGTTGCCAGAGTAGGGCTAAAGCCTCAGGCTAGATACAACAGGGTCTAGTGTAGACCCTGTTGAGTGAGCGCGGTTATTTTAGGTCAAAGCGGTCCAGTTGCATGACTTTTACCCAAGCTGCGATAAAATCATCAACAAACTTCTGCTTGGCATCGTCTGAGGCATACACTTCTGTAACTGCACGAAGTTCAGAGTTTGAGCCAAAGATTAAATCCACAGGTGTTGCCGTCCACTTGATTTCACCAGTTTTACGGTCACGACCTTCATATAAGCCCTCTTGACCATCCACTTTCGACCACTTGGTTGACATATCAAGCAGGTTGACAAAAAAGTCGTTACTTAATTGTCCTGGCTTGTCGGTAAATACACCGTGATCAACACCTTGATAGTTGGCATCTAACGCACGTAGACCTCCAAGTAACACGGTCATTTCTGGCACGGAGAGATCTAGCATATTGGCTTTGTCTACCAACATGTCAGCTGGTGACATATAGGCATCCTTACTGTAGTAGTTACGAAATGCGTCGGCTTTTGGCTCTAAGTAGCTAAACGAGAGCACATCAGTTTGTGCTTGTGAGGCATCTGTTCGACCTGGGGTGAACGGTACACTGATGTTGTGTCCGGCATCACTTGCTGCTTTTTCAATAGCAGCGGCACCACCTAATACAATAAGATCCGCGATAGATACTGCTTTTTTGCCTGCGCGTTTATTGAAGTTGGTTTGAATGTCTTCCAGCTTGGCCAGTACTTTTTTTACCTCTTCTGGATTGTTAATTTCCCAGCTGATCTGTGGCTCAAGACGTAAACGCCCGCCATTTGCACCACCTCGCATGTCAGTCACACGGTGACTTGATGCTGCTGACCATGCGGTTCTGATCAGCGCTTGTGTTGTCAGGCCAGAGTCGAGGATAGATTGCTTCAGCGTCTTAATATCTTTATCGTCAATTGTCTGGTGATCAGCTTGAGGAATTGGGTCTTGCCATGTAAGTACTTCACTCGGTACTTCAGCGCCGATATAACGGGCGCGTGGTCCCATATCTCGGTGTGTTAGCTTAAACCAAGCCTTTGCAAAGGCCTCTTCGTATTGCTTTGGATCTTTGCGAAAACGTTCAACAATTTTGCGATATTCAGGATCTTCTTTTAGCGCGATATCTGTAGTAAACATAATAGGTGCATGGCGCTTACCTTTTATGTGTGCATCTGGTACTAAGTTGGCTGCGGCCTTGTTATCTGGGATCCACTGTGTTGCTCCCGCTGGGCTTTTCGTTATTACCCAGTTAAAGTTCATCAGATTATCTAAGTAGTTTGTTGACCACTGAGTTGGGGTTACTGTCCAAGCGCCTTCTAAACCACTGGTTGTTGTATCTGCACCTTTACCGGTTCCGCACTTGTTTTTCCATCCAAGGCCTTGCTCTTCTATTGCTGCTGCAGCGGGTTCTTTACCCACACAGTCAGACGGTTTTTTGGCTCCATGTGCTTTACCAAACGTATGGCCACCGGCGATAAGCGCAACAACTTCTTCGTCGTTCATTGCCATGCGTCCAAATGACATGCGAATATCTTTTGCTGCAAGGAGTGGGTCTGGTTTACCATGGGGACCTTCAGGGTTGACATAAATCAGTCCCATTTCAACTGCGGCAAGCGGCCCTTTCAATTTGCCTTTTTTGTCGCGTCGCTCGTCTTTTAAGAAAGCGTCTTCAGGACCCCAATAAACGAGATCTGGCTCCCAGTCATCTTGACGACCACCAGCAAAGCCAAAGGTTTTAAAGCCCATTGACTCAAGTGCTACGTTTCCTGCAAGTACCATAAGATCCGCCCAAGACAGACTACGACCATACTTTTGCTTGATAGGCCATAATAGTCTTCTTGCTTTGTCTAGATTGGCATTGTCTGGCCAACTATTTAAAGGATCAAAACGCTGCTGACCACCTGCTGCACCGCCTCTACCGTCATGAACACGATACACTCCTGCGCTGTGCCAAGCCATGCGGATCATAAATGGACCATAATGCCCCCAATCGGCTGGCCACCAATCTTGTGAGTCGGTGAGTGTGCGTTCAATATCCTGTTTAACCTGTGTTAGGTCAAGCTTGCTAAATTCGGCTGCGTAGTCAAAGTTTGCTCCGTATGGATTTGATTCTGGACTATGCTGTCTTAGAGGGCTGAGGTTTAATTGTTCTGGCCACCAAAATTGGTTGGTTTTTGCTTCGCTTATCGCTGCAAAACTTGGTGCAGATAAAGTCGTTGTCACTGCAAGTGCAACAGCTGATAACATCGTTCTTGATTTTTTGTTCATGGGTGCTCCCCTTTGAATAAATTGGTCGTAACGTTCGCGTTAAACTTTAGTTCACAAATCAAAAAGAGAAAATCCAGAAAAATAAATCACAGCATTCGGAAAAATGAATCGTTATTTTTTATTAAATAACAGTGTTTTACCTTTTATTTGTAATTTCGCTTAAGTTAGATCAAAATTATAAGAAACTTATAAAAATACCTTTCAATATTTTTTTGATAACTAAAGGTTAATTTTTTGATGTTCAATGTTGGGTTTTGATGGTGGATCAAACAGTTTTTAAAAAAGCATTGTTATGGAATTTGAGCGAAGTGAAGACAAATACGACGATTCAAGCAAATGTCTAAAGGTTGGTAACTTTTCTGAACAAAAAGCTTAAAACACGCAAACTACTCATTTGCATGTTTTTTTGCCATGACTGAAAATAGTAAAGGGACTTGCTGACCTTTGTGAAGTAACTGGAAACCATGTCCAGGCACAGCCTCAAGCCCGTCAAAACAGTTATACGGACTAAAAGGATGTTCATCGAAGTGTGTGATTGTAAGGCCTGCTTGCATTAGTGCAGTGAGCACCTCGCCGATTGAGTGAGGCCAAGTAGCGATGGTTTGAGTATCGCTTTGTTGGTTTTCGGTGTAAGTAGCCTCTGTTGTTACATCGGGTTGCTGCTTTGCAAAGTATGAGTAGCCCATATTAAGATCAATACTTGGGTGAAATTCAACAAAGCAAAACTGACCTCCCGGTTTCAGGGCATTGGCTATCGTGGTGGCCCACGATGAAAGGTCGTGCAGCCAACAAATCGTACCATAGGATGCAAATACAATATTAAATTTGTCGGTATTGGTGCTGCCAAACTTTTCAATGTCCTGACAAATAAAAGTTGCATCCAGCTTTGTTTGCTGTGCTAGTGTATTCGCGCGTCTAATGGCCTCTTGCGAGAAATCGACGCCCGTAACTTTGGCACCAAGTCGAGCAAGTGAAAGTGAATCCAAGCCAAAATGACACTGCAAGTGAAGTATGCTTTGCTCAGACACACTCCCCAATAACTCACATTCAATTGTATTTAGTGAAGATTTTCCCGCTAAAAAACTATTTACGTCATAAAACGTCGAATCAAAGTGCGCAATCGCTCTTTCTTCCCAAGCTTTTCTGTTTAGAGAAAGGTAATCCATATTGATCCTCCTTAAAAAACTAATTTCTAAATAAACATTACTGCGTACTGCTGCTAATACGCTCGCAATTATACTGATAAGGGCTCAATGAGTGCTATTCATATCGTGAGCAAATTTGAGATAAGTCGGTCATAATAAGTAAGTACACGCTACTGAAGCGAAAAAGTATTGTTAGTTAGGTAATCTGCGTTTCTTGCTAATATATGCTCACACTTTCCAAGTAATCGCCATAGAAAGTACGTTTAATATAGCAAGCGTAAAAAAGTTGCTGAAAAATAAAACCCCATTTTTTCATAGGGTTAGTTTGTACCATGAAGGGTTGTAAATGAAGTGAATATGCTTTTCACCTTTCAAGTTGGTCTAAGTGTTAATTTAATAGTTAAAAGCACACTGAGGTCGGCTGACCTCAGTGTTTTATCGAGTTCAGGTGATTTACTACTTCTTCGGATCGTGCTTATCAAACCACCACTGAATGTACGCCACTTTATTTAATAGATTAGATGGCCTTTTGGTAATGCCGTGTGAAGCGTCTGGGATTCTCACCATCGCGGTTTCTACTCCTTGCAGTTTTAGCGCTTGATAATATTGCTCCGTTTCTGAAATTGGTGTGCGATAATCGGCTTCCCCTGTCAGTAGCATAGTCGGTGTTTTCACGTTACCTACATAGCTAATTGGCGAGCGCTTCATATAATGATCCAAATGCTCCCATGGCTTACCAGGAAACCAATAATCTGCAAAAAATGGATAGAAATCAGCAGTTAACACAAAGCTATACCAGTTGATCACAGGCTTTGCTACTACAGCGGCGGCAAATCTGTCGGTATGGCCAACAGTCCACGCAGTTAATACGCCACCACCAGAACCTCCGGTAACAAATAAGCGGCTCTTGTCTATATATCCTTCACCAATTAAGTGATCGACGCCAGTCATGAGATCGTCAAAATCATGGCTGGGGTAATTATGGTGAATAGTTTGTGCAAACTCTTTGCCGTAGGAGTCACTACCGCGTGGGTTCATATACAGTACAACATTACCTTGAGCGGCAAAAAGCTGAACTTCAGCGCTAAAATGTGGGCCATAATTAGCAACTGGGCCGCCGTGGATCTCAAGCACAAGTGGATATTTTTTGGATTTATCAAACCCAGGAGGGTAGGCAACCCATGCCTGAATTGGCAATTGATCATGCTTTGACTTTAACCAGACCTCTTCAACGGTTGCCAGTGTTTTATCGCCTAAAGCATCTTCATTTAGTGCTGTGATAGGCCTAGGCTCACCGCGCTTAACGATGGCAACGTCGGCGGGTCGTAGCGGATCTGCCAGTGTAAATGCAACTAGGCCACGGTCGCTAATGGCATAATCGCCACCTGAATATGGACGTCCAAAGCTAACACTACCAATGGCATCGGTTATTTGTTCAAAACGTCCCTTTAAAGGCTGATAAGCTAAAGTGGTTTTACCTTCATTATCGTAGCTAACATAGACTCCACGGCTATTGGCTGCCCATGTAACGGAGTCTAGACTTCTATCTAAATCGGTGGCATAGGTTTTGGTCTCACCAGATTTAAGGTCTTTGATGTAAAGTAGGCTGTTTTCATAATTGGTTTTTTCATCGTCATAGCCAAGGTAGGCAAGGTATCGACCATCTGGTGAGACGGCGGGGTGGTTATCTGGCCCCTTTCGGTCGGTTACCGCAGTGATTTCAAGTGAGCTTAAGTCTAGCTTGTAGACTTCACTATTGGCTGGGTTTAGTTGGTTGTCCTGATGGCGATTAGCTGAAAAATATAGGGTTTTTCCATTGTCAGCAAAGCTAATTACGCCGCTATGATTAAAATCACCAGAGGTGATTTGTTTGGCATTCCCACCATTGGCATCCAGCTTAAAAATATGATTAAAACCAGAGTCTGTATAGCCTGCGCCATCAGCACGGTAATACACATCATCGATAAACACGGGTGGCTTTGCCCACTTTGCACCTTCAGGCTTGCCTTTTATGGAAACTGGAGGTGCTTTTTGGCTTGGTACAAATTGGCTAAAATAGAGGCTTTTGCCATCTGGTGACCAGTGCAGCCCTGATGGGCCATGAGTTAAGTTACTGATTTTTGCAATGGCACCGGTATCTAGCCATTTCACATAGATTTGGCTGCTACCATCACGAGTGGAGATAAATGCGACTCTGTCATTGCTCGGTGACAGAACTGGAGCATAGTCCATGTGGAGGCCAGAAGTCACAGGCTGCATCGCGTTTGTTGACAGATCAACAGACCAAATATTGCTGACTTTTCTGTCGCTTTTGATGTCCATGCGGTTACGCACGAAGAATACCTTGTCGCCGTTGTTGCTGATGTCTATTTGATTGGCGTATTCAAGGTTAAAAATATCGGTTGGTTGTAGCGGAGTAGCTTGCAGTGTCAATGCCGTGCTGGCGATAGCTGCGCTTGCTAAAAAGTGTTTCATAGCTGATCCTGTTGCTTATTATTTTCTCTACTATGGCGTTTATAACGGCTTAATCAACTCTTTGCGATGAACGCGCTGCTGTTTACTAATACAATGCTGTATTTCTCTGACTCTGGCCTAATGCAAGCAGATTTACCCTATAGCAGGGTGTAATAACTTAAGAGAGTAAGCTGTTACCTCACGCTTAGGTTATACCAATAAGCCTTAATACTTGGTCAATGTGAAGGAGTAAACCTGACGCTAACTGCGTTAAAAATTTCTCATTTAGTACAATTAAATAGCGAAACTTTCTCGCCTCAACATAGACCACTTAATGAAGATAATCGGTATTACTGAATATTCCTGATGTCGAAATATGCGCTGTAACTTTGCTCTTTATTAAAAAATCGCTTTACCTAAACATAACTTAAGGTTTTATGGTGTGCAGCGTATCAACAACACATCGAAGTGCGCATCGAGCGTAAAGTAAGGAATAGTATATGTATTTAGAGCATGTAAACTTAGTTGTAAGCGACCTAAAAGCAACACTGGCATTTTATCAAGCGGCTTTCCCACATTGGAAGGTGAGAAGTCAGGGGCAAGGAGAGTGGCACGGAAAATCACGGAATTGGCTGCACTTCGGCGATGACTATCACTATATTGCATTTAGCGATCACGGAGAGGGGCAAAACAGGGTACTTACAGGTCACCAAGTTGGCTTTGCACACTTTGCCTATGTTGTACAAAATATAGCAAGTGTTGTAAAGCGGCTAACAGAGGCGGGATACGACGTTGATAAAGTGGGTGCGCAGCATCCATATAGAAAAAATGTCTATTTTATTGACCCAGCAGGCTTTGAAATTGAATTTGTTGAGTATTTAAGTGATTTACCAACGCAGCGCAACAGTGACTGAAGTCAAATTAAGTATTTCGCCACATCAATTCGAGAGTTGACAGAGAAAATAGCCGCGAAGTTGCGTAAAGCACCTGGCGGCTATTTGAGTTGGGAGGGCTTTATCCCCATTCAGGTTATTTAACCTGAGGTTTGGATAAGGAATGTTCCAACTCATTGTTGCTAAAGTACAACTTAGTTTTTTCTTGTCTAGCCAGAGAGTTTTAGGGAAAACACCGCTCCCGCGTCCTGCTCTCGCTAAGGTACCTACATCCTGTAGGCAAGGCGAATTTACGCACCAATAGCTGGCTATTGGAAGTGAATTCAACGCAGTTAGCGCTAAAACTGGCTGCTAGAAAGGCATTAATTATCCGCAGCTCAGGTTATTTAGTTTTGATAGTTTGACCAGCGTTTAATTTGCTCAAATACCGCAGGTGATGGCTCGCTTTCTTTCTGTACCGCTTGTCTATCACTGTGCATGATGGATTTCTGCGTCCGAGACTCCATATCTTGCTTTGTATGGCCGCTGTTCGCACCACTCCAAAATTGCGTAAAGTTGAGTATCAGACTTGACCATTCATCATAGTCATTGAGGACCGAGGTATTGTCATTGTCACCGTTAAGGTCAAAGTTGGTTAGGAGATCAGAGGTACTACCGTTACAGTCAAAGTCGATTGCCTCAGATTTATCGTTGTTTAGCCCTTTTGACTCATCGATATTCGCTTCATTTATTGGCTTATTATGACCATGCGAGTAGTCAATTATAAAATGTTCTAAGCCTTCTGCTGGGCTATTTACCAGTGCAGTTCCCTTAGGGAAGCAGTTTTCGTTACTATAAAACCATCGACTTAAGTACCGATCTCCTTCTTTATTCCCCACCGTTGGCAAGCCATCGAGTTGATATAGGTAGTTCATCACACTCACATGGTTTGGTTTGAAGTTTACATTTTCATTGCCACCATGATACAAGCCAAGGTTGTGACCTAGTTCGTGCATAATGGTGCCAGCTTGAAAGCTGTAAGTTACATTGGCTGCAATTTCTGAATTAACATTTAGCCCCCAATTACCAAGTGAAATCATCAAGTCATTGCCAAACAGTTCTGCTAAACCGGATGAACCTTGACTGCCGTCTTCTTTTTGGCTGTTGGCCATCAACATGTAGTGGAAAATAGGTTTACGTTTAAGGTCAAAATGCTTTGCTTTGTGATCCAGTACGCTAGGTGCGGCTTCTGTGCTGGCAAAAGTAGTGGTTTGCACAAAAGGAATTCGACTACCACCACCAAGGTCATAATGTGCCGGTGATAACCCATCTGCCTGATGGTATAAATTTCCTACATCAAAGTGTACCGCGATATTTTGTGCTGCAAAAGCTGCTTTCACTTTATCAAGGGCAGGTTTTTGCGGAATAATACCGGCATCTTCACTGTCCATGTAATCCACTTCAATAAAAATGTCTCTGATCCCAGCTCTTGCCCCCCATTCATATAAAGGTAAACCTGCAAAGCTGCCACCAGGCTGTTCAGCACAATCTGGGATCCCGTCTAAATCAGCATCCTCATCGCAAAGTACATCGTTTTTGCCACCTGGAGTGAAAAATGATGCAGGCTGCCAATCATCTATCGTATTACTGTCAATAAGCAAGTTTGTTCTAACTAAGCTTTGGCCTAACTGAGTAGAAATAGGCTGCATTTGATCACTTTGTTGCCACTGTGAAGCGGTCGCTGGCGTGTTCTGGCTTTCGCCAAAACGCACAAAATCAACGGTTTCTCCTTGCTTGTTTTGTAACTCTACATATCCAGATTGATACCATGCTGGGGCGTACAAGCCTTCACCTATCAACATTAATTGCGACGAACTGGAGACGCTATTTTGCCACGTTTGCGGGCCATGCTGGTTTTGTATCACAATATACTCACCAGGTTGCAATAATAGCGCTGTTAATGGAAATACCCGCGTACCTCCATCAGTATAATTCTCAAGTGCAACGCTTTCGGTGACCAGCTGATACTGACTTAAGTCTATTGCTTCATTGGTACCGTTATATAACTCTACCCAGCGATTATCATCTATGAACTTGGATGATGAGATTTCAGTTATCAGTAAGTCTGTGTGCGCAGTGACAAAATTAATCGTCTGGGCTTGTGTCGCGCTTGTGCCATAATAATTTGTCACGGCATCTGTGATTATGAGCTCATACTGTGAACTGGCTTGCAGCGACTCGTTGGGTAGCAAGGTCAGAGTATAATGTACATCCTCTTGTGCTTGTCCAACGGAAAAAGGTACACAAGTTTGGTCGTTCATCTTACGAAGTTGAATAGCGCCATTGCACTCAGGAGTCCCAATCTCAGTTACCCAAGATGCAGACATGTTGTCGTCGAAGCGCAGCACTAGCTCATCTGTTGTACTAAAGGGAGTCGTGTCAGACTCAGGGTAACTAGATAGTAATTGTGGCGCTGAGGTATCAACTACATCAATCAACACTTCAGCTTCGGTGGATAATGCGCCATCAGATGCACTAAAACGCAACACTTCTCTATTAGTGCTATTTTTGTGTGGCGTGTAGCGGTATGTCTGTGTTGATCCATCAATTAGAGTAAGATCACCAGAAAGCGGTGGTTCATAAGTAACCGTAATGGCGTCACCCTCTGCGTCTTTGGCATCAAGGGTGAACTCAAGGGTATCATTAAACTCTACGTTGTAGGCACCGCCTGTCAGCTCCGGCGCTTGATTAACTTGTTTGATCGTAACCGACACACTTGATTCGGCTTTGTCACCATCATTGTCTGTAGCGCTGATTAAGAAAACGACATTGATATCTTCTGAGACCTCAGGGGCAATAAATGAAAGACCTGAATCACTGAGTGTGAGGTCGATAACCTCTGGCCCTTCCGTTTGTTTTACGGTACGGGTTGCAACGGAGCCATCACTATCAGAAATTGTCACTGAGCCACTGACGTAGCTTCTTTCATCGGCACTGGACTCAAGTGCTGAAACTATCTGTGGCGGTGCGTTTTTATCGTCACCACCTGAGCCACCACAACCACTAAGGTGTAGCATCCCTAAACTTATCAAAGAAAGTTGGAATATTTTTTTATTCATTATTATTGATCCTGAACTATGGCGTACATCCGGCCATCAACTTACTTTTTTAGGGACATTAAGTACAGACTTGGGTGTTAATGAATGTAAAAATTCCGCATTAATTTACTAATTTGGGTTATATTTTTCCCGGAAAGAATGAAAGTTAAGCCAGTTATCAGCTAAAAGTGTATTAATTAACCCAAAAATCGGGGTGATTAATACCTCTCTCGCAGTCAGCTTTAGCGTTAACTGCGTCAATTTGCTTAGTTATTATCAAAATGCCCTACATAAGGAAAAATTTGATGCGGGCTTAAAAACAATGAACTGGCGCACTTCTTATCCAAAGCTCAGGTTCGTTGTACCAAACACAGGTTATGGGGCTAGCATTCCAAATTTTTCATCGTTTACCCAGTGCCCAGCAATTTGATAGTTGTCCTTTAATGTGCCCTCTAGCTCAAAGCCGAGTTTTTTCAGCAGCCGATGTGAAGCTTGATTACCTTGAGTCACGGTTGCAACAAGCTTATGGTAATTACATTGCTGCCACGCGAGTGATAGCACCGCTTGAGAGGCTTCATAAGCGTAACCTTTTCCTTGAAACTCGGGGGCTATCATAAAGCCCAGCTCTGCTTGTTGAAAAGGCGTCCACATACTTAAAAAGCCGTGAAGCCCTACGGCGATACCGGTTGCTTTTTCCTCAATCACCAGCGTAAGCCAGCTATTGTCTTCCTTGCGCCACTGTCCAAGCCCTGCACTTAAGCGTGAGTTAAATTTCTCCCGTACTGTATCTTCGTTGGCTATATCACCGATATAGCGCATTACATCAGGGTGCTGGTGGAGTGCTTGCCAAAGCGCCCAATCGGACTCAAGAAGTGGGCGCAAAGTGAGTCTCTCAGTTGTTAGCTGCATGTATTATTCCTTAAATGATGAAATCCATCTCTGTAAAGTATCACAATCTACTGATTTATCATGCTTTTTATTTCTTGGATTAACGCAATGCTGGCCGCATTGTCACCGTGAACACATAAAGTATCGGCACGCAATGTCAGCGACTTACCTGATGCCGTAGTAACGCGACTATATTTGCGTAGTTGTTCAACTTGCGCTAGCAGTGCGGCTTTGTCATGCACCGCAAGTGGTTCTGAACGAGGTGTTAGAAGCCCATCGTCACGATAAAGCCTATCTGCAAAGGCTTCAAAAATTAGCGTGACACCGTGCTGCTCAGCGAGCTTTTGATGTATATCTTGTTTTGCACTGGCCAATATCATCAACTTCAGTTTTTTGGGGTAACACGCAATGGCGTTAAGAACTGTGGTCATCACAGCTTCTGATTTCATCATATCATTGTATAGTGCGCCATGTGGTTTTACGTAATGTAGACTCGTATGTTGCACCTGTGCCATCCCATCAATAGCTGCGATTTGATAATGCAGGTGATGTGTTAACTCTTGTGCACTGAGGGACATCGAGCGTCGGCCAAACCCCTGCCGGTCTGGGTAGCTCGGATGTGCACCTAATATTACTTGGTGGTTTTTGACCAATGTCAGTGTCTTTGCAAGTACATCTGGGTCGCCCGCATGAAAGCCGCAAGCGACATTTGCCATATCAATATGTGGCATGACTTGTTCGTCTAAGCCCATCTTCCAAGCGCCAAAGCTTTCGCCTAAATCGCAATTTAACAACATGCTGTTTTCCTATTTGTGTACTGCTAATTCTAAATCTTGCATGTCTGTTACCAGCAAGTGATGTGGACAATTCATTATACAAAATTCAGGCGCGGCTTTGGTAATCGCTAACTGTGCCGTTAAACTGGAACCCCAAAATACCGGTAAGTGGTTGTGACTAAAAGTTAGAGGCTCTCCAAAATTAGGCTTACTAATATCGTCTATACCAACTTCTTGTGGTGTGCCAAAATGTAGTGGCATCGCAAAGGGAAGACGGCTTAGGGTCGCTGCTTGAATTGTCTTGATTAAGTCTGGTTTCGACAGCGCCCGCATTGCCAGTACTTGTGTTGCGGTGTATTTACCAACTGGGTTACAGGGAATGTTACTGATGTAAAGAGGTAAGGGAGTGGTTGGGTTTACCGAATGAGAAGCAATACCATACTGGCTGAGTAAGTAGTCAAAAGACAGGTAACTGGCGAAGAAAAATGTGACTAAATCATCTCGCCAAAGTTGCTCAATCTGCAGGCACTTTTGTGCTTGTTGTCCATTCTTAAAAATTTGATATTTCGGTATGTGGTGGCGAATATCAACCTCTTTTCCCAGCTCATCAGCACGAAAGCAACCGGGATCCGTTGGTGGTATAAGCAGTTTACACGTTTCTGGATTTCGTTGGCAAAAGTTGAAGAAATCATAGGCTTCACGTTGTGGCAAAATGATTACATTGCACTGGGTGAAGCCTGGAACAAACCCCTTAGTTGGACCGCTATAGTCCCCATCTTTAATCATTTTTCTGATTGCGTATGGTGCGCTCAAAGAAGCACTGGGATCCATAAAGTCTCCATCACTTATCTATAGTCACGGGTAGAGAACCTTGCGCTTTTGCTATGCCCAATAGCACTTTAGCCAACGCGGTATAAGCAGGACCCGAGACCTTGTCACCGTTAACTATATCTACATTATAGGCGTAACTCGCTAACACTGCGTCACTGAAAGGTGCAAACGTACTAATTTCATAAGGGGCTCTTAGGCTAATAAAAACCTGTTTTTTTGCCAATTGTTTACCTTGTTTCAGTAATTTTTGCAGTGCGGCGGGCTGCTCGTTTTTCGCAACACCATGCGCACGTAGTTTTTTAACGTCGTCCATCCCACCTATCTCTACAGCACTTTGTGGCGGAGAAGCATGAGCGGCAATGACCACATCAGCTTGTGACATTGCTTTGAGTGCAATATCAGGGTCGTATGCTTGTAAACTGGTACAAGTCACCGTTAGTGGATGTTGACTTATTGTCTGTAATGCTTGCTCAAGGGCCAAGCATTTTTGTCTGTCGGGCATTATCAGATGAAGCGTTTTAACGTCATTTGAAAGTGGTACCAGTCCTTCATTTTTTACTTGTGTGATTGCAGCTAGGGCGAGCTCAGCTTCTAATGCACGATGTTTCGGGTTGCCAAGTGTAGAGTGTGCGATTGCGCCGGATGCCGCGGTATTGGGTATTTTATTTTTTAGGGTGGTAATACGGGATATCGACTCATTCAGCTGGCTTTTATCAAGCCTACCGCTTTCAGCGGCTTGAGCCAGCTTACTCATATATTGTTCAAAGCGTTCAATGTCTTTAGGGCTTCTAATTGCAATCGGCATCAGTGCAATATCAACACCGGCGTTAAACGTTGCAATAGTGGCGTCAACTGGGTTAAAAAAGTCACTGATCCCGGCCATATCCAAAGCGTCCGTCACCGTCACCCCTTGGTAGCCAAGCTCGTGCCGCAAAAGTTGTGTCATAATTTGATAAGACATGGTAGCAGGCTTAATCATGCGTTGACCTTGGGAATTTACAAGTGTGCTGCTATCAAGTGCAGGGTATTGAATGTGTGCAGTCATGATCATACCTGGTGGATGTGCCTTTATGATCTCTGCAAATGGAAATACATCCTGACTATCAATCGTTTCGCGGTCGTGATCAACTCGGGGTAAACCAGTATGACTATCAACGTGGGTGTCACCGTGACCTGGGAAATGTTTTAACGCTGAGATCACGCCTGCGTCTTCAAATGCTTTTACTTGAGCAAGTCCTAACTTTGCGACAACTTCAGGCGTTTCGGAAAATGAACGTACATTGATCACTGGGTTATTGGGGTTGCTGTTGACATCGACTGTTGGTGCAAAATTAACATTAATGCCTAAACTATGTAGCTCTTTACCAATTGCCTCTGCGACTTTTGTTGCATAGCTATCACCGTGTTGTAGGTAAGTTGCGCCAATACTCATGTTTCCAGTAAATGAGGTGGCTTGTTGACGATTAATGCGAGCAACCCGGCCGCCTTCTTGATCAATAGCCACAAATAAAGGAAGCTTGCTTTTACTATTTTGTGCAGCGCGTTGAAGTGCGTTACTGAGGCCAACGATTTGAGTCGTATCTTGTACATTCTCGGAAAACAAAATAGCACCACCAATCTCGTATTGGCTAATTAATTCTGCCAATTCAGGGGGGAGCGTGGTCATCGGTATTCTGCAATCGGCACTGGCTTTTTTGTGGTCGTGACAGTAATAACGAAAGTCGAGCATTAACTTTTGTCCAAGCATTTGAGGTGTGGTTAGCGGTGCTGTTGTTTCAGAAGCAGTAGACGAAGAAGTGAAACTCATGAATGTGATAGTTCCTAAAATAGTTCCTAAAGTAGAGAGCAAAGATAATAATCGCACAATCAATAATAAACGCTGAATAAAATTGCCTACACTGTATCACTGATATGGAAGTGACTACAAAGTGCAAAACCTGAAAACAAACGAAAATATTGGTAACACGAGAAGGAGAAATCAATGAATAATCATATTGACTACATTGAATTGGCAGCGAAAGACTTACCTGCCACGCAGGCATTTTTTGAACAAGTATTTAACTGGCAGTTTGAATCATACGGGCCTGATTATATTGCTTTTTCAAACGCAGGGTTGAATGGTGGTTTTTTTACAGCGCAAGGTAGTTCAAAGCAAGCTAACGGCGGTGCATTAGTGGTGCTATATAGTGATGACTTGGAATTAGCACAAAGTAAAGTAGAGCAAGCTGGAGGTGAAATAGTTAGAGCAATATTTACGTTTCCAGGTGGTCGCCGCTTTCATTTTGTTGAGCCAAGTGGCAATGAGTTGGCTGTCTGGTCTCAGTAGCCACAGCGCAACAGTATAATGTCATGTTAGCCAGATGGTTGGATATTACTCTTGTGGAGATCAATTTAACACGGCTACGGAATTGTCTCTGCTAGACAACAAGCAGTTATCTCGAGGCCTGTTACATTTTCTGTCAAACGCTTTGTAAAGCCTATTTACAGAGCGCTATCGTTTACCATTATTGCTATTTAATTTCAGTTATCTTAATTAAGTGGTGTATTTGGGGGTTAGCAAACCTTGGGATAACACCGCACCTACGCTGTGTTCTCGCCAAAACTCTCTGGCTAGATTTGGAAACAATTTAGTGTGACTTTAAAAACTACCTATTAGCCGACTCCTTATCCAAATCTTTGGCTATTTACGCTTTGCCGTTGCTCCTACAAACTTGAATTTACTACTGCCGTGAACAATAGTTAGAACTTACCTAAGCTCGCATTTTTTGGTATCAGACAGTAACACAATATCTTATTGGCTCTGGGCTTTTAGTGTTGTGTGTGTCGTGTTTTTACCAAAGCGTTTTCCCTTACTCAGTTCAGGTTAGTTGGGCGATGAAAGTAATATTTTCAGGTATTAGCATTGTGTTTCTGATAGTGGTGTTGATGGCCGATAAATTTGCTTTATTTAACCTGAACCTCTTTGTGTATTGTGCCTTATGTTTCGTTATATTAGCGTTACTGTTGTGGTATTTCAGGAGCGGTGTATCACGGCAACAAAGTATTCACTTAGGAGCTGATGCACCCTTTCCTCAGCTGTTGCTAGATGGCTCAGGGGTAGTTGTACAGGCTAATGATGAGGCGCGGTGTTTGTTTGCTGATGTTGCTTCTGTGGAAGGGGAGTCATTAGACGCTTTAATCTCGGTCTCAAATACTAAACCAGAGTCAGAACAAGGGTTATTACCTGTGTTACTTGGCCAACTGAATCCAAACTGTACTCTTAAGTGTGACGGTAGCGCGATGACGGCTATCGTTGTGCCACTGTATTTTAATGGCTCACATTGTCGCTATATATGTATTTTCAAAGACATGAAAAAAGAGGTAGAGCTAACTGAGGCTTTTGAAGCAGAGAAAGAGCTGCTCGAAGTTACAGTAAACTCAATAGGTGATGGGGTGATATGTACCGATACTCAGGGGATCATTACTTATGTTAACCCGGTGACAGAGGCTGTGCTGGCGATGTTGAGTGAGGAGTTGGTCGGGCGGCATTTTGATGATGTCATGTCTTTGTATCACGAGGTGACTAAAAAACCACTCAAGAAGTTTCCTGAACGTTGCCTCAAGCAAGGTCATACAATTTGCTTACCTGAACTTACCTCGTTCACGAACCATTTAGGGCTAACCTTTGCAATTCAAGATTCATTCTCTCCAATCATTGCTAAAGATGGTACATACTTGGGGACCGTGATGGTGTTTCAAGATGTCACAGAATCAAGGCTAATGGCGAAAAAAATGAACCATTTGGCCCATCATGACGCCCTCACAGGCCTGCCAAACAGACTCTTACTTCATGATCGGCTCGTTCAGACGTGCAAAAGAGCCAAGCGGGTGCAGCATCAATTTGCTCTGATATTTGTAGATGTGAATAAATTTAAGAAAATCAATGACTCTCTTGGCCATGATTATGGAGACTTACTCCTCAAAGAAATCGCAAGTCGACTCACTGGGCAAATCAGGCGGTGTGATACTGTTGCAAGAGTGGGCGGAGACGAATTTGTGATACTCATTGACAGTATCAAAAACAAAAAATACGTCCGAAAAGTGATTAGTAAAATATTGGCGTGTGTTAATGGTCAATATACGCTCGAGCGAGTAACTATCAAAGCCTGCGTTAGCGCTGGAGTCGCTATTTATCCAGATGATGGCGAGGACTCTGAAGCATTAATAAAACATGCCGATGCCGCTATGTACCGAGCTAAGAAAATAAAACAGACAGAATTTCAATTTTATAACGCTCGTTTAGATCATGAAGCTGAGAAGCGGCTGCAACAAGAGAGCGACCTTATTGCAGCGATACAAAATCAAGCATTTATGCCTTTTTATCAGCCAATTATTGATGTCCACACACGAAAAATAAAAAAGCTTGAAGTACTAGCTAGATGGCAACAGGGCGATCAACTACTGCTACCGAAAGACTTCTTTGAAGTTGCCTGTGACGGTGAATTGATGATTGAAATTGGCAAACAAATCCGTGAAAGAGCACTACGAGCAATGCAGGCTTGGTGCAATACCTTTGAAAATCTAATTATCACGTTTAACTTTTCTTTGGTGGAATTAACGGATCAAGTGTTGATGAAGCAGTTTTTAGCACAGATTGCACAGTATAAAATAGCGTATCGTCAAGTTGAGATAGAAATTAAAGAAGTAGACATCATTGACTTAATTGAGACAGCACCAGCCATTCTACAGCAGCTAGAACAAACTGGGATTCGTATTGCGATTGATCACTTTGGTATTGGTCATGCTAACATGCTGTACCTACAGGATTTTGTATTCGACGCAGTAAAAATCCCACCGGCGTTTCTGGCTTCATCAGAGTCTTTAACTTCACAGAATAACCTAATCAAAGTGATTGTCCAAATAGCGACAACACTTGGGATCGAGAGTACAGCTGTGGGGGTTGAAACACCGATACAAGCAAAATCATTAAACCTTGCTGGGTGTCACCTTATCCAAGGAAACCACCTATGTCCTCCTTTATCAGAAGCTGACGTCACGCCAGTACTGGCAAGAGGTAAAGCCATATAAAATCAGTGGTCTGCCGCCATGACGTGTTGGCGTGAAAGTGGTGTCGTTACGCAGGGTGTTGCAATTAACGGTTGTATTGGCTAGCCAACAACTATATCAAAAGAGCCAATTGTTATATGTCTGCTCCATAGCTAAAAGTAGCTCAACAAAGCTTCCCAACCTAAAAACCGCTGTTGAACCTAAATTTGGATTCTGAGTGAACTTTTGCAGCTTATTTTTTGATAAAATGCTTCCATCATCTATGTAAGAGGAAAGTAAGTATAATTTATGGATAGAAATGTTTCTCTCGATATGCTGAAACTATCAATGGCTTTTATGGTTGTTGGTTTACATGCTGGCTTTTTAAGTGAAATATCAGCGTTGGGATCATACCTTACAGTTCAAGGTGTATTTAGAATTGCAGTCCCCGTATTTTTGATCATTAACGGGTTTTACTTTTTTCCTGTTTTAGCTAAAGGAAGGCAAACCACGTGGTTGAAGCGAGTCTTTATTCTGTATGCAGTGTGGATGCTATTTTATTCCTATTTTTGGTTTTCATTACCGAGTTTTTCGTTAAAAGATATTATTGAGCTAATCAAAAACATCATCGTTGGTTACCATCATTTGTGGTATATCGCGGGAATGTTGGGAGCAGCGTTATTACTATGCGCATTGCAACGATTTTCATCTGCTGTTTTGGTTATGACGATTGTTGTCACTGCCGCACTAGGAATACTGATCCAATACTTAGGAAATTATCATTATTTTGAAGGGAGTAGGCTAGATAACTTTTTCAACTTAAATTGGTTTCATCGAAATGCTTTATTTTTTTCGTATCCATTTTTCTGTATTGGTTTTTTGATAAATAAGCATCGCATTCATACTAAGATTAGTTTAACAAGCGCTACAACGCTGAGTGTTTTGGGTCTTGCTTTCTTACTGCTAGAGTCTTATATCAACTACTCCCAAGCCAGCATGGATGAAGGGTTCGATAACTATTTCTCACTTTTAATTCTGTGTCCTTTTGTTTTCATTACTTTTACGAAAATAAAAGTATCAGGAAACAGTAAAAATATTGCATTGTATTCATCAGCGGTCTACTTTATTCACTCATTCTTTCTTAGCTTGCTAAAAATGTTTACTGATGTTGAAGCAACCATGTTGACCGCTTTATGTATCGGGCTTTCTTTGCTTGCTTCTCACTTTTTAATTCGAGTAAATAGCAAAGTTAAGTTTATCTTATAAAATGCAGACATCTAAATTCTGTTATTACAGATTTTAGCAGGATAAAACATAAGCTTAGCTAAGCTCTAGCTTAAGTCTCAGGCGCAATGCTAGCCATAGCAGATTTGGTTACTAGCTGCTACATTGTTTCCCAAGTGGAAAGGTTAACATCAAGGAAAATAGATGTGTCACAAGCTGCTTTTTTTATTCTGTATTGTTGCCAGTAGCACAGCCTTTGCGAAGGCTGTGCTTGAGCGTACCATCAAAGAGCGTATTGTTGTTGCAAATACAGTTTCACTGCAAGTGTATCATGTGGCGGGAAGCGATCCGGCTATTGTATTTGAAACTGGCTCTGCTGCGCCCGCAATTTACTGGACTTTGGTGTTAAAAGGTTTGTCACAGCGGGTGCCAAATACGCTGTTGGCATACAATCGTGAGGGCTACGGAAAGAGTGAACTTAGCCATAGAGCTTATAGTGTAGATACTGACAATCGAAACTTGCAGCAGTTACTAAAAGCGCTGAATATTAGTACTCCGTTTATCTATGTAGGCCACTCCTATGCTTACTATGTGATGCAAAATTACATTACTTATTACCCTGAGCAAATAGCCGCTTTACTATACGTAGATCCTGTCACAGTCTACTTTATCGATAAAACCCAAGCACTCACCCCTGACAAATTACTACCACCTTTAGATACGTTACCTGACAATGTTTTTGCCAGGGCGTTACGACGTGAAACTCAGGCATTGAGTGAAACTGTGGCGAGTGTTAGACCTCATCAAATGCCTAAAAATGTCCCATGTCGGGTGATTGCAGCGCAGTATGCGTTTGACCCGAACAAACGTGATCTAAAAGCATGGCGAGAAGGTCAAAATATGTTGGCATCACATTGTAATTCTCAGTTGATTATTGCACAAAATAGCGATCACACCGTGCCAATGAAAGCACCTCAAATAGTGATAGAGCAAGTGATACAACTCGTTCAAGAATTAACACCCAAAAAGGGGCTATAACTTGATGAATATTTTATTGCAATTATCAGTGATGGCGCGGGATTGATGAAATAATGCCTTTAAAAATAAGGCGTTGAAAAAATACACAAGAAAATTTTGAGGTTTGTCATTAACGAGTCATATTGCTGATTAAAAATACATTGACTTAGGGTGGAATCCCTATATGATGTTCATAGACAGAATTTGAGTCAGTGTTTTAAAATCTCCATTACGTTGTTGTATAAGTGTTTGCTTGTAGTAGTACCGTCCTGAAGTTTTATCCACTCTACAAATTTAGGTCTATGCGCCCACATGGGCATAGCTCATCAATGCAAAGCATTGGTTTTTGTTTTTATATCAGGATTAGTATTATGTCTAACACTCTTACAGGTACCGTTAAGTGGTTTAACGAGTCAAAAGGTTTTGGTTTCATCGCTCAAGAAAATGGCCCTGACGTGTTCGCACACTTCAGCGCAATCAAAGGTGACGGTTTCCGTACACTTGCTGAAGGCGAGAGAGTAGAATTCACAGTAACTGATGGCCAAAAAGGTCCTCAAGCTGAGAACATCGTTAAGCTTTAATCGCTTAATAGATGAAGAAAAAGCAAGCTATGGCTTGCTTTTTTTGTATCTGTAATTTAACGAATATCAACTTGTGCCCATCAGCTTAATGAAGTGAGCTATTTTGAGACAGGAAAATCTTGTCGATAACACGGCTACCGCGTACTGCTCTCGCTAAGGTACCTACATCCATATAGGCAAGGCAAAAATTTTGCTATTTAGTTGTTCTAAATAAGAAATTTTTAACGCTGTTAGCGTCGGGTTTACTCCTTCAAATTGCGCAAGTATTAAGTCTAATTGGTATTTGCATCAGGTTTGCTTCCTCAAATTGGCATATTATTTCTGTGTGTCTTGGCGAGATTTTCAAGCGTAGTGATCGCCGAAGCATAAATCTCTCGTGATGTTTTACTGAGCCCGCCGCTAGCCGCTGAAATTTCAAATGTACGCTTCATATCTCCAAGTAAATCAATCTTTTCATGTGGGTTTTCAGTCATAGATATCGGCGCGCCGATAGCTATCATCTGGCCTGAATCAATAAACCCTCCTTCGAATAGTTCTCGGGACATAGTTCGTGCTTCTGCCGCAGAAATATTGTGAACGTTGTATTTAGAGGCAATAGTTTGCCAATTATGTTCAGCATTGTTAGCGGTTTGGCTAATGGAGACTTGGGCGTCTTTCTGTACCGCTTCAGCCTTTTTTGGTTGATTCAGGCTCTGGCTGCTATAAATTGTTGGTGAGCCAACCCCTTGAGTTTGACTAACAAGCATAGGTAATCCTTTATATGATGAAATATAGATTAATTACTAAGCAATTGCCGTGCCGCAACATTTTGGGTAGCTATTCTTAATTCAATAGCGATTTAAAGACGAATATAGAGGACGCTCTACTCACTTTTACAGTATCATATGCCGATGATACACAGCCTTAAAAGTGATACAGTTAATTATGTCTTTACCTGCTTGCCCCAAATGCAATTCTGAATATGTTTATCAAGATCAAAGTCAACTAATATGCCCTGAATGTGCTTACGAATGGGATCCTAATGCGACTGCTAAAGAGGACGACTTTCAAGTAAAAGATGCCAACGGCACACTACTCGCTGATGGCGATAAAGTCACAGTAATTAAAGATTTAAAAATCAAAGGTAGTTCACAAGTCATTAAAATAGGTACTAAAGCTTTGGTAAGGCGTGTGCTAGATAAAAAAGACCATGAGCTTGACTGCAAGGTTGATGGTGTTGGTGAAATGATGGTGACAGCGAAGTTTGTCAAGAAAGCAAATACTTAAGTGGATAAGTGTTCAGAAGTTATGGTGTTTTAAAGTTGCTCCAGTGGGCTGAGGGTGGTGCCAAATCTTGTGCCAATAACATGAGTATATCTTTCAGTTGTACGAATATCAGTGTGGCCCAAAAGCTCCTGAACAGTTCTGATATCGGTTCCGTTGATTAATAGTTGTGTTGCAAACGTGTGTCGGAAAGTATGAGCTTTAACTTGTTTTGGGATATTGCATTGCTTAACGGCGCTCCTTAGCTGTTTTCTAAAAGCGGTTTCGTGTATGTGATGCCGGCAAATATAGCCATCATGGGGGTGCTGACAGCGAGTAGTGGAAGGAAAAAGGTACTGCCATGAAAGATCTTTAGCTGCATTTTTATATTTTTTGATAAGAGATACAGGCAAAGATGTAAAACCAAAGCCCGCTTTTATATCTTGCTGATGTACCATGGTTGCATATTCGATTTGCGCCGTTAATTGCGAATGCAATGACTTGGGCAGCAGCGTATATCGGTCTTTTTTGCCCTTTCCTCTAAATACAAATAGAGTGCTATTAGTAAAGTTGATATCTTTTATTCTCAGGTGTAAGGCTTCGTTTATTCTGAGCCCACAACCATAAAGAAGAGATGCGACTAATTGATACTTGCCATGTAGCTTAGAGATAATCATCATTGCCTCTTCATGAGTTAGTACACATGGGATTGCTTGCTCTTTTTTAGTTAGCGTGTATTTTAACCCTTGAATTTCCCGCTGTATCACATAGCGATATAAAAAAATAAGGGCACACAACGCTTGGTTTTGCGTTGCGCTACTAACTTGCTTGTTGACCGCAAGGTGGTTTAAAAAACGCTCAACTTCTTGATTGCCCATTTGCTCAGGGTGCTTTTTATCATTAAACAAAATGTAGGACTTAATCCAAAATAGGTAGGACTTCTCTGTTCTGATGCTATAGCGTTTTGTTCTAAGCTCTAGCCTAACAGACTCTAAAAATGGTGATCTAGGCATTTTGAATCCTTTGCTCACTGTTTATTTATACAGTTGTAAGTGACAGGTAACAAAATTGCAAGGTAAGCTGCCTAATGTTTTAAGAAAAGATCAATAACGAGAAATAAAAAGGCTCGGATATCTCGTAAGTGCCATTTAAAACTGAGCATTTTTAATATGTTAGCTATTTGCAACTTGTTCTTAGCGAGCCAATTTGTGGCTCGGATAAGTCCCAACTCGTTTTTTCAGGTAATTTGCATGTTGAAATGACAAAGTTTGGCTGGTAACTTACTAAAAATATTAAATAAAGTTAGCTTGAATGTTGTATTCATTTCTCTTGTGGATAAGCGAGATATTCAGGAATTCATGCTAATAAGCTGTTAGGGAGCTTCTATGGTTCGCATTATGATTTTCATAATGATGATATTTTCTTTTGTTGCTTATGCAGATAGAGAGTCGATCCCTAAACCATATATAGTTACCCAAGAAGGAATGTTTGAATCATATTATTTCAAAATGATCCCCGAAAACTTCCATTTTGAAGACGATAATCTAGTTATCGATAGCGAAGCATACGGGAGAGCATTTCGTTTAAATTATGACGGAACTGAAGAAGAGCTATGGTCTGTTTCAGGTTGGCATGCAAACAATGTCTATTTGGCTGGCAAAGAAGCTGTAAACCTTGTTAGGCTTGGTAATTGGGCTAGAGGGCAAGCTCCAGAAAATGAAGATTTAGCCGTCGCATTTTATGAAAGAGGTAAGCTTTTAAAATCATACTCTACAGCTGATTTAATTGAGAAACCTGATTCAGTAAAACTATCAGTTTCACATTATCAATGGAAACTATCTTCTAATTTAGCGAGAAATAATAAATATTTTTATATCGAAACCGTAGAAAATATTACTTATAAATTTGATGTATCTACAGGTGAAATTGTAGATGTAAAACTCCCTAACAAGCAATTAAACAGGGATTAAAAACAGCGGGCTCTTCGCTTCGCTCAACTTTAGCCCACTATTTTTAACCCGTTAATCGAGCGTTATAAAGCCAAGGAAAGTTCAGTGTTTAAATTAGAAAAGGATGTTTGGACTGAAAGTGACTTTAAGGTCATGGGCTGGCACGACTCTCAAATATATTCGTTCTATGCCAATGATGAAACGTTTGAATGGTACGTAGATCTCGATTACATCTTCAAATGGGTAAACCCTGAAAGCGAGGGTGACTCATATCAGTTTTATGTTGCGCCCGTGACAATGGTTTTTGAGAATTCTCACTCCGTTAAAATAGACATCAAATCAGAACAAGGTCTAATCGAAATAGCAGACCTCCACATGGAAAATCCTAAGTTAACTCCTAATGGTAAGTTTACTCAGCATGAGTTTAGGTTTGAGTGTCAGGAAGGTGAAATTGTTGTAACAGCCACTGGTTTCAAAATGTATGTCCGTATGCCACCCAAGTTAACTAAATATCAATGTTTAACTTTTGAACAGAGAGGTGGTATAAGTTTTGGCAAGGAAGTTAAGGCTTTATAACAAGTTACTAAAAAGGACGCAAAACGCTTGGCTTGCGCTCCTTCGTCGCTAATTTTAGCCAAGCATTTATGCGCCTATTAGCAAGGCGTTAGCTATATGTTCAAGTATCTTTTATCAATTCTAATTCTGGGAGTTTCATTCATGGCGTGGTCAGAGGAAACATGGTCTGTTGGCGAAGCAACAATTCAAGGAAAACCTGTCGTTTATAAGTTCATAAATGAGTTTCCTGATGATAGTACTCGATCAAAAATGGAGTGGCTGACTGTAGTTTCATGGAAGTATGATGGCTCTACTAATAACGGGATGCCGCCAAAGCATGTGAATGAACTCATGATCAAACTTGAAGATGGCCTTGAAACAATCAAAGGCCGTGAAGAACTTTATTTCGACGTATACTCAGCGACAGGAAATGACCTTAAAGAATTTGTATTTTATATCGCAGATAGGGAGATATTCATGAAACATTTTAATGAAGCCTTATCTGGTCATGAAGTATATCCTATCGAGGTTAATTTCTATCAGGATAAAGAGTGGAGCGATCTTAAAAAGCTTCAGGCTGATTTCGGCATATAGCTAACAAACGCTTAAACCAAGGACGCAAAACAGCAGGCTTGCGCTCCTTCGTCGCTAATTTTAGCCTGCTATTTTGCGCCGGTTAAGCGAGGCGTTAGGTGCTAAGGATAGTTTTTGTTTAATAATCTAGTTCAGTGGCTCAAAGGTGGAGTGGAAAAAACTCTCTTTGAACAAGAGTGTCTCGATCTTTGCTTAAGTCACTTGCCCGAAAACTTAAAAAACATTGCTGAACAGCAAATATCCGAATATAACCTGTTTCAACGTGAAGCTGATAATCGAAGTTTAAACTTATATCGGGCTTCTATATTTAATCGAGTTATTGAACCTTCGGTGAAGCTGCCAGTTAAATCGAATGATTGCATATTGGTTAAGTTAGTTGTTGAGTTGAGTGAAAAAGAAAGGATTAATGTAGTCTTACACGCTACAAACTTTAGAGTGTTTTGTATTTGCTTTAACAAATCTGTAGCTCATTTAGCCCAAAATAAGGCACTAAACGTTATAGGTTGCACTAGTTCATGGAAATCAGTTTAACAAGTGCCTCAACCAAAAGGACGCAAAACAGCAGGCTTGTGCTCCTTCGTCGCTCAGTTTAGCCTGCTATTTTGCGCCGGTTAGGCAAGCGTTAGAAGCCGATGAAAACTTATGCCTCGTCGTAGAGAATTTAAAGGAATCGCAAATAACCTCGCTGAATTATTGAGTGGCCGCAATAATGATTACTTAGGCTATTGGGCTGTAGGTCAGCTATTTCTATTAGCTCAAGATCATGAAGTAGATATGATCTCGCTTGATTTAATAAATTGTAAAGGCGATATCAGGTCACCCTTATTAGAAGATATGTGCCAGTATATGAGCTCTGAAATTACGCGAATACTTACAGCACATAAGCTACCCGATGAATGGGTGAAATCAATTTCAGCTAAATTTAGCTTTAATCAAGAGTATCAGGAAAAATATCATTACTGGCGCTCAGCTTTAGGCAAACCCTACTTAGTTCAAGTAGAAATTGAAACTGACTTAGGGTATGTAAATAAGGCTACTCAAGGGGGCAATGTAAAGCCTCACGATCCTTTAAAAGAACAACGGAGAAGCGGCTTCTAACAAGGCCGTAAAACCAAGGACACAAAACAGCAGGCTTGTGCTCCTTCGTCGCTAATTTTAGCCTGCTATTTTGTGCCGTTTACGGCAAGCGTTAGAGTTTCTTCCATGCCATACGATAAAATTATAGTCAGTGAAAATGGTCAAGAGTTCCCATACTCAGAATCATTTGATGGTGAATCATATTACTATGAAATTAGCATTGTCTTTGATGATCGCGATGGTGAGTTGTTTATTTCAAAATGGGGCTCTCATATAGCTTTCGACGATGATGATAGTTGGCTCGATTTTAAAATTGCACCTAGCGATTTCTTTCCAAATCAAAAAGAGTTAACTCACGGCAATATTCTAAGTTATATGAACACATTGCTGGAAAGAGAATCTGAGGGGCGAGTTATACCAAAGGAAGAAGTAGAGAAGCACTACCAAAGATATTTAAAATCAGAGTAATGAAACTCTAACAAGCTGTTAAACAAGGACAAAATACAGTTGGCTTTTGCTCCTTCGTCGCTTATTCTAGCCAACTATATTTTGCCTGTTAACAGGGCGTTATAAAGCCAAGGAAAGTTCAGTGTTTAAATTAGAAAAGGATGTTTGGACTGAAAGTGACTTTAAGGTCATGGGCTGGCACGACTCTCAAATATATTCGTTCTATGCCAATGATGAAACGTTTGAATGGTACGTAGATCTCGATTACATCTTCAAATGGGTAAACCCTGAAAGCGAGGGTGACTCATATCAGTTTTATGTTGCGCCCGTGACAATGGTTTTTGAGAATTCTCACTCCGTTAAAATAGACATCAAATCAGAACAAGGTCTAATCGAAATAGCAGACCTCCACATGGAAAATCCTAAGTTAACTCCTAATGGTAAGTTTACTCAGCATGAGTTTAGGTTTGAGTGTCAGGAAGGTGAAATTGTTGTAACAGCCACTGGTTTCAAAATGTATGTCCGTATGCCACCCAAGTTAACTAAATATCAATGTTTAACTTTTGAACAGAGAGGTGGTATAAGTTTTGGCAAGGAAGTTAAGGCTTTATAACAAGTTACTAAAAAGGACGCAAAACGCTTGGCTTGCGCTCCTTCGTCGCTAATTTTAGCCAAGCATTTATGCGCCTATTAGCAAGGCGTTATGTATTACTTGAAATATGGATGTATCTGAAAAACTTCAGCAATTAAATGCTGATCCTAAAAAGCAAAAGCAGATAAAAAAATACTTGTTAGCTTGCTGTCAAAAGTTGGTGAAGTATCGCAGAAGCGGTAACCTCGAGAAAGGTATTATGTTAGCTAAGAAATATAATTCAGGGTTTATATCATGGAAGAAGTTTCATGATATTGAGTATGTTTTAGAAGGCGAGGCTTTCCGAATAGATTTTTATACTAATGACCCATACTTTGGCGGGCTTAGAGTTGATTTAAATGATCTTGCAGACCTAAAAATGGCGCGAGCAAGCAAAGCTTTGAAAGCTAAAAATGCTAATGAATATCTTGTCGAATTAACTTACTTTGTAAATACAGTTTTTAGTTATTGTTCTCATCCTAATAACAGCTTGCCTTCGGCCAAAGAGTCAAAGTTTCTATGTCCGCTGCTGTTTAAAAGGTATTTTAGCTAACAGTATGTAATACATAACAAAGTAATTAAACAAAGGACACAAAACAGCAGGCTTGTGCTCCTTCGTCGCTAATTTTAGCCTGCTATTTTGTGCCGTTTATTACGGCGTTAGCACTCAAGAGGATAACTCGTGTTTCGGAGTTTGGTTTTAGTATTATTTTTAGTTGGGAGTATTTCCGTGCACGCGAATGAAAAGTCGATAGAGTTTGCCAAAGACTATTTGGAGGAGGTATTAGTTAGAAGTTATGACAATATCGAAAGCTTTATTGATACTTCTGCTTTTACTAAATATCACGAATTAACGATAGTGGCGTTCATTGAAGATCGGTTTAAAAACGGTCAACTTGATGAAGAAGGGAAGAAAAACTTCAAACGTAAATTCATTGAAATGGGTATTCCTGAAGAAGACCTTCCGGAGTGGACTATTGGAGATTTGGTTAAGTATTTTTATGTTGATTTCTATCAAGTACACTCCAACTCATTGCAAGGCGCTACAACTGAAAATATAGAATTCCTAAATAAAGTTAATGAAGGTGAGCTTACACATTATCTGTTTAATGTAGAACAAAGTATTGAAATAGGTGAAGAGTTTCCCTTAAAACAAAAATATACTGAATTGCGGACTGTAACTATCCAAAATATAAAGGGAAAGCCAGTCATTGTTCCACCCAACAGCTTAAAAGCACATGTAGAGATAATGCTATACGGTTTAGTAGAAGCGAATTGGAAAAGTGCTAACAAGCCAAGTCAGTCGGATTCGTAACATTGTCGCGCTTTTTTCTCACCCGCTCCGCGGGCAAAAAGCTCGCCAATATTACTCACCGCAGCTTGGGGCGTTATAACCCCCGAAGACGTTAGAGTGTTCTATGACTACTTGTAAAAAGTGTAAAAGTAAAATTTTACCTAAAATGGTGAGTGCTGGTAAATCAACAGCTTATTTTTGCCCTTTCTGCGGCGCTTCGCAAAGTAGGTTTGGCTTTAAAGAACTATATTCTATTCAATGCACTCTTATTACTGTGGTTTGCTGCTTTCTTTAATCATCATATAAGTGCTGGAAATGTTACATGGTCACCCATGATGCAAAAATTAGCATTTCTGGTGCTTGGTTCTATTGTAAGCTTTATTTTCACTTTTTATAAAGTTTCAAAAAAACAAAAGGGCCACTGGAAACTTTATAATTCCTTTTCCTTTGTAGTTATGGTTTTGTCGATTGCTCTTTCGGCATCTCAGGTATGGGGGTTATAACAAGGTTGTAAACGCGGACAAAATAACAGTTGGCTTTGTTCGTGCCTCACAAATTTTAGCCAACTATTATTAGCCAATTACAACGGCGTTAGCACTATCTGGAAGTTTGATGATTAAATTGATCTTTGTTTTATTAACTTTAGTAGGAAGTACATTTGTGCATGCAACTCCAATTGCTGAGCAATTAGCAAAGAATTACTTGATAACTCTATTAAATAAAGATTATGACAACCTGTATAAATATATAAACGTTGAGCAGTTCAACAATGAAAGTCACTTAACAATTACAAAGTATTTATCTAAAAAGGTTACAGACGGAAAATTATCAAAAGCTGAGAAAGATGAATTTGAGTTAAACCTGTTTGAGCAAGGTCTAACTAAAGAAGATCTTGATGAGAGCACTGTCAAAGATTTACTGTCATACTTTTTTGTAGAAATGTATCGTATTAACTCTGATTCTTTTGGTGGAAAAGTATTAGGTGAAATTGAGTTTCTAACAGTAGCAAAAGATAAAGCGAATAAAGAACATTATGTATTTAATGTAAGGCAAATTCTTACAGATGAAGATAACCCTGATTTAAAAAGAGAGTTCACTAGTACAGAGGTCATTAGTGTTAAATATGTAGATGGTAAGCCAGTTATTATACACCCAACTAAAGTTATCGTTTATGTTGAACTATTAGCCAAAGGGCTTTTAGAGTTAGGTGGTAAATAGTGCTAACAAACGCTTTAACCAAAGGACGCAAAACAGCAGGCTTGCGCTCCTTCGTCGCTAATTTTAGCCTGCTATTTTGCGCCAGTTAAGCGAGGCGTTATAAGTCTTTCTAACTTATGAAGAATCTGTTTGTATTTATTGGAATTTTAATGTCATTTACTATCAAAGCTGAAACAAATTCTACTTACTATCACTCTGGTGTAGGGTTTAAACTCTCTTACCCAAGTGGTTGGGAACCAAAAGCAGCTGAAGAAACCGAAATCGAATTTGCTCCGCCAAGCTACATCCCAAAAGAAGAAGGTGAATTCGTTATGTTATTAGAAGCAGGGGAAGTCACAGAGAGCAAGCTTGAACTAATAACACTTAGCCTTTTAAATGACTCCGAGAGTACCCCAACAGAAGTCGTTCAAGATACTGTTGAAATGTTGCTAAAAAGTAATGAAGTACAAACAGGGACTGTGGAGATAACCTCTGAAATAAGTTCAATCGGGTCAAAAGGAATTAGTTTTCAAAAGCTGAAATATATGGGCTTGGATACATTAATTGGATGCTTTAGGGTAGGTAGTCACATTGTTACTGTGCAGATAATGCAAGCTCTTGAAAATCAAGCGTTAGAACAACAAATTTTAGAGTCTGTGGTAATCGACTTATAACAAGGCCATAAAACATAGGACACAAAACAGCTGGCTTGTGCTCCTTCGTCGCTAAGTTTAGCCAGCTATTTTCTGCCGTTTATGGCAGCGTTATAAGCCAATTGAGCTTACGGATTAGAAAAGCATCTTGGTGAAAATTTCATTATAGATAGGAAGTAACTAATGAATATTGACGAACACTTAAAGGTATTAGCGTTAAAAAAT
>NZ_JABWPQ010000032.1:0-68512 GCF_013366255.1 Pseudoalteromonas sp. McH1-7
GTTGCTTTTCAGCGCCGCTCCCCGTGTCGGTGGATGCGCATTATAGGGAGATCCGATTTAAGTGCAACCCTTTTTTTGAAGAAAATTGCAAAAAATACGTTGTTCGCACAAAAATCACTCTATCACTGTTGTTTTTGTATGTTTCACATACAAAAAGAGCGCTAAACGCGCTCTATTTTTAATTCCCAGCCAAATTGGGATAGGTAAGCTGCTTCTTGGACAAGCTCTGCTAGCATCAAGGGGTGAAGGGATAACCATGGATCAGGCATTTGCATAACCAAAGACTTTTTCTCTTTACTACTGGCTTGCACTGTCACCTTGGGTAGCACATCATCTTTTCTGCGCATAGAGAGTAGAACCCCCAAGCGCACTATGACACATAGCAGCTTAGTATACTCAAGATGACAACTTAGCTGCTCAAAATCTTTAGCAACCAGATCGGCTCTATGATTTTTGACTATAGCCACAATAATATCCTTTTGCGCTTTACTGTATCCAGGCATTGAGGTATTGGCCAAAATATAACCGCTATGTCTATGATACTGTTTATAGTCAATCAACAAGCCTATTTCGTGAAGGAATGCGATAGCCTTTGCTAAATGAAGGCAAGCTTGCTCATCGAGCTTCCAGCTCGACGATACTTGAGCAATGATCTCAGATACCACTTCGTAAACGCGCTGCGCCTGCTCGGTGTCAACATGATAACGTTGAGTAAAACCATCTAATGTACGTTGGCAGATATCAACAGCCTGAAAGTCAGGGATCATACTATAAAGCACTCCTTCACGAAGCGCCCCACCGGCAAGGCCCATTGATTGAATATCCAATGATTTGAATAGTGCAATCAAAATTGCCAGGCCCGAGACAAAGACCAAGCGACGCTCTTCGATTAACCCTGGCAAGCTAAGCGCCGCAACGGTTTTACATGTAATCGCTTTGAGCTTTACTTCTTCAAGTTTACTGAGAGTCAACTGTTCATTTTCGCCCATAGCAGCGAAAATCTCTTGGATCGCTTGAACAGTACCAGAGGCGCCGATAGCCAGCTCCCAACCTAGTTGCTTATACTCTGCTTGAATTGGTTGTATTACCTGCTTTGCAGCTCGCTCTGCTGCATCAAAGTTTTCTATACTTAATAAGCCGTCACTGAAGTATCTATCAAGGTATGTCACACACCCCATATTCAAGCTTTTATAAAGTAAAGCATTGAAGCCTTTGCCAATGACAACTTCAGTGCTCGCACCACCGATATCAATCACCAACTGCTTCCCTTGGCATGCTGAAGTGTGAGCTACACCTTTATAAATAGTTTTAGCTTCTGCTTCACCGCTTATCACATTTACCTGATGGTTAAGGATCTGCTGTGCTTTTTCGATAAAAACATTAGCGTTAACAGCTAAACGCAGCGTCGCTGTCGCGACAATACTCACATTTTTTGTTGGGATGTCCTGTAAACGCTCTGCAAATAGGGCTAGACATTCCCACCCTCTTTGCATTGCTTCCAACGATAATTCATTTTGGTCATTCAGCCCTGATGCCAGCCGTACTTTCCTTTTCACACGACCGATCGTATGGATACCGCCCGCCATATGCTTTGCTATCAACATATGAAAGCTGTTAGAGCCTAAGTCTATTACAGCGTAAATATCTTCCTTCGAAGCAGTCTTTGCCACTTTTAAAACCTCAATAAATCGCTTTAAGCGCTTACTACTTTACCGTCCAAGTTTACTTGGCTTGTGGCTTTCTATAGCCACCATTTCGGCGACCACCACGTTGTTTATTACCATTGTTGCCGTGCCCTGAGTGGCGGCGTTTATTTACTTGCGGAGCTCGTAAATCGCTCAATAGTGCTGTTTTGTCATAATGAGACACAGGAATTGCATGCTCTATGTATTCTTCTATCTCATGTAAGTTGTACGCATACTGCTCACAGGCGAAGCTGATAGCATGACCAGATGCACCTGCTCGACCCGTCCGACCGATACGGTGTACATAGTCTTCTCTATCATCTGGCAAGTCAAAATTGAAAACATGACTAACCTCTGGAATATGTAATCCACGAGCAGCAACATCCGTTGCAACTAAAAGATCAACATCACCACGTGTAAATTGCGCAAGGATTGACTGACGTTTCTTTTGATTTACATCACCGGTCAACAAGCCCACTCGATGACCATCTGCTTTTAGCCATTCATATACGTTTTCGCAGCTGTGTTTAGTATTAGCAAAAATAATCGCTTTCTCTGGCCACTCTTCCTCAATCAGCGTAAGTAGTAAAGGTATTTTGTCCTCAGTTGAAGGATGGAATAACTCTTCTTGAATACGTTTACCCGTTTTGACATCCGGTTCAATTTGTACATGGATGGGATTTGTCATGTGCTCGAATGCCAACTCTTGCACTCGATATGACAGGGTTGCTGAAAATAGTAGGTTTAATCGCTCTTCACGACCTGGCATGCGATTGAACAAATAACGAATGTCTTTAATAAAGCCCAAATCAAACATTCGGTCTGCTTCATCGAGCACAACCACTTCGATATCATTGAGGTTATAAGCACCTTGCTTATAAAAATCGATCAAACGCCCTGTTGTTCCAATTAATATATCCGCGCCTTTTTCCAATTGCCCCCGTTGTTTTTCATAATCTTCGCCACCATATACAAGGGCGAGTTTAAGATTACAACGTGGCGCAATGACTTGCGCGTCCTTGTGTATTTGAATAGCCAACTCTCGTGTTGGTGCCATAATAATTGCACGAGGTTGCGTTTTTTTATCCTTCTTGGTCTGCAATAAGCGATGACAGGTCGCGGTCAAAAACGCAAGGGTTTTGCCCGTACCAGTTTGTGCTTGGCCTGCTATATCGCGGCCTTCACAGATGTAAGGTATACACTTTGCTTGGATTGGCGTACAAAATTCGAAGCCATTTTCCTGCAAACCGGCGACCACTTCCGGTGCTAAAGCAAAGTCATTGAATTTTTTATTGGTCAAATGTGTCTTAGTCATAGCAATAAAGCATAACGTTTAAACTTGCAATAAGAAACAAGAGTGTTTAAATACGCATTAAATATTTCGCCTAATTCTAACGGAGAGCGTAATGAGCGACAAAATTATCCAACTAACTGATGACAGCTTTGAGGCTGACGTAATCAAATCTGATAAACCTGTACTGGTAGATTTCTGGGCTGAATGGTGTGGTCCTTGTAAGATGATTGCGCCTATCCTTGATGAAGTTGCAGAGTCACATGGCGACCGTGTAGCGATTGGTAAACTAAACATCGATCAAAACGGTACGACTCCACCTAAGTTTGGTATTCGTGGTATTCCAACGTTATTACTATTCAAAGATGGTGCGGTGGCTGCAACTAAAGTTGGTGCTCTATCTAAGACTCAACTTATTGAGTTCCTAGAAAACAACCTATAATTCAGGTTGTTAGACATTCTGCGGCGTAACTGCCGCAGTTGTCGGCCTGATCTGTATCATTTTAAATAGAATAAAATTTGTATAAACACTGGACGACCCGACGCCTAGCTGCTAACTTATAAAGCCACAAACCTTTAAGCTTTATCAAATCAACCTCTCTCGTAAAACTAACGAGAATGACAACTGTAATAAAGAACCCACCAATATGCATTTACGCGAATTAAAAGACAAGTCAATCAATGAACTTGTAAAACTTGCTGAGTCCATGGGACTTGAAAACGTAGCTCGTTTAAGAAAACAAGATATTATCTTTGCTATTTTGAAAGCGCACGCGAAAAGCGGCGAAAATATATACGGCGGCGGTGTTTTAGAAATTTTACAAGATGGCTTCGGCTTTTTACGTTCTTCAGAAGCATCTTACCTAGCTGGCCCTGATGATATTTATGTTTCTCCAAGCCAGATTAGACGTTTCAGCCTGCGTACCGGTGACACCATCAGTGGTTTAATCAGACCACCAAAAGATGGCGAAAGATATTTTGCATTATTGAAAGTTAATGAAGTTAACTTCGATAAGCCTGAAAACTCTCGTACTAAGATCCTGTTCGAAAACCTAACCCCTATCCATGCCAACGAGCGTATGGTGATGGAAAGAGGTAATGGTAGTACAGAAGACATTACCGCTCGAGTACTAGACCTTGCGTCTCCAATCGGTAAAGGCCAGCGCGCACTTATCGTTGCTCCACCGAAAGCGGGTAAGACAATGTTGCTACAAAACATTGCACAGTCAATCACATACAACAATCCTGATGCGACATTGATGGTACTGCTCATTGATGAGCGTCCAGAAGAAGTTACTGAGATGCAGCGTCTTGTTCAAGGTGAAGTTATTGCCTCTACCTTCGATGAGCCTGCTAACCGTCACGTTCAAGTAGCAGAAATGGTAATCGAAAAAGCAAAACGCTTAGTTGAACATAAGAAGGATGTCATCATTCTACTTGATTCAATTACACGTCTTGCCCGCGCGTACAACACTGTTATCCCTTCATCAGGTAAAGTATTAACTGGTGGTGTTGATGCCAATGCTCTACACAAACCTAAGCGTTTCTTTGGTGCTGCGCGTAATGTTGAGGAAGGCGGTAGCTTAACCATCATCGCAACAGCGCTTATCGATACCGGCTCTAAGATGGATGAAGTTATCTACGAAGAGTTTAAAGGTACAGGTAACATGGAACTACACTTAAACCGTAAGATTGCGGAAAAGCGCGTATTCCCAGCTATCGACTTCAACCGCTCTGGTACTCGTCGTGAAGAGTTGCTGACGAAAACTGATGAGCTTCAAAAAATGTGGATCTTGCGTAAGATTGTGCATGAAATGAGCGAGATCGATGCCATGGAATTCCTTATTGATAAACTTTCCATGAGCAAAACAAACGATGAGTTTTTTGACTCAATGCGTCGTAAGTAAGTAGACTCGTAGTCTTGTTTTTGAAAAGCCAGCTTATGCTGGCTTTTTACGTTTCTGGTTCGCCAACTTCCTGTTTTTGTTCTATACCTACCACATGCTATAAAAATTTATCGGCGTGACTATACCAATTTGACTTAATACTTGCTCAATTTGAAGGAGTAAATCTGACGCTAACAGCGTTAAAAATTTCTCATTTAGAACAAACCACTTAATTAAGCAAATTGGTATTATCTAGGGACAAACATGAAGCTTGGTCGTACTATTGCAGCTATAACAGCGTTTAATCTCGTTTCTGTCAGCCTGGCAATGACACTGCTCACCTCTACAATCATGCAAATTATGGTGATATTTTCTGCGCTGCTGTGCAGTGCTTTTGTCCAGCTTCAGTTACTCAAAAACATTGCCTCGGCTGAGCAGCATATGGATCACCTTGTCAGCAATTTCATGCATGACAACTGCGTTGACTTAACTTATCGATTTGATGAAAAAAGCCAAAAAACGCCCAAGTCCTGCTTGTTAATGAATGACTGCTTTGCTGTAATTGAGCACATTATCAGTGAGGTTTACGCATCTTCAGCTCGACTGCACCCGATGGCAGATAGTTTACGAGACACGTATGCGTCGATGACACAAAAAGCCACCTTACAGCATACGCACGGTGAATATTTAGCCACTTCGATTCAGTCCATGCTGGAGATATCGGCACGTTTAGATACCAGTTTAGAGCAAATTTATACGTCTGTTGAAAATGCCACTATAGCGGTGAAGAAAACCCGAGTAGATACAGACAAAAGCCAAGATAGCTTGCTTATCCTCGCTGAAAATATAAAAAAAACCAGTGAACAAATTGAGATCCTCAAAACTGATAGTAATGAAATAAGCTCTGTTCTTGAAGTCATAAATGGTATTGCTGAGCAGACAAACCTGCTAGCCCTAAACGCTGCAATAGAGGCTGCTCGGGCAGGCGAGCTTGGCCGAGGCTTTGCCGTAGTAGCTGATGAAGTTAGAAATCTTGCAGCAAGAACCAGCCACTCTACAAGGGAGGTTAGCCAAGTTATTAGTAAAATCCAATCCGGGACAGATTCTGTCTATGCTTTAATGCAGGCCGCACTCAAAGAGACAGACAACACCGTCAAGCTCAGCGAAGCTTCGACAAAAGAGGTGGATGAAATCGAAAATGCGATGTTGTTTATCAATGAGATGTCTCACGATATTCATCAGCAAGTAGGTGAACAAAAACAAGCATCAGATGCCGCACAAGAAAGTATAGAGTCCGTTGTGTTACTCAACTCAGATGCACTATCCAGCACAAAGATACAAGCAGTTTCTAATCAAGATCTTATTGCTCTGTCACAAAGCATCCATGAAAAGTTGTCAATTTTTAAAATCTCTGACTTTACCCCCGAGCTTGACCTAAGAAAAGATACCTCTCGACTCACCACAGTTGGCGACAAGCATAACAAGGATACACCAGAAGATGACTCTGGCGACATTGAGTTATTTTAAGACGCTAACGATTCTTGAGACTTGAGCTGATCACACAGCGCCAAGAATAGGGATTGATACTGTGATTCACTTTGGTGCTTAAGTGCCTTTTCAAACTCAATTGCAATGCTTGCCAATTCTGGGAATTCGAACATAGAAGCGGCTCCCGCTAACTTATGGCAACTCGCTTGCAGCGCAACAAAGTCTTTATTTTGCCAAGCATCAATCAATAAATACCGCTCTTGTTCAAAAGTACTGGCAAAGCTATCGCGCAGATCGGTGAGATCAATATTAATCGATTGCTGTGTACTGCTCGCATGATCGCTACTTAGATGAATATTAAGTATGCTTAATAGCTCGTTTTTATTAATTGGTTTGCCAATATGGCCGTTAAAGCCCGAATCAATATATGACTTTACTTCCTCTGTGAGCACATTTGCCGTTAGCGCATAAATGGGCCCTGAGTATCCCGCTGAACGAATAATATTTAACGCTTCCACCCCATCCATCCTCGGCATCTGAATATCCATTAGCACAAGATCTGGAAAGTCGCTTAAGCACTGCTCAACCGCCCTCGCGCCATTTTCTGCTACCGTCACCGTAGCACCTGTACGCTCAATCATACGTGAAAATAACTGTCGATTTTCTGCATGATCTTCAACTACCAACACGTTCCCTGACAGTAGAGGTTGTGCCTGTTGTGGCTGCTGAATATCAGTGACTGTCGAGTTAAGATAAACAGTACAGGGGACAAAGAATGAGAAGGTACTGCCAAGCTCTAGTGCACTTTGCACTGTGATTTCACCATTCATCATGTTGGCCAGCTGGCTAGATAAACTCAATCCGAGGCCAGAACCACCAAAACGTCTAGTTATACTATTGTCTGCTTGCTGAAAGCTCTCAAAAATTCGCGCTATTTGCTGCTCACTCATGCCTATCCCAGTATCTACAACCTTAAACTGCAATCCATGCGGCACTTCCGAAACGCTAAACTCTATGCGACCTTGCTCTGTAAATTTCAGTGCATTGCTCAACAGATTTATTAATATCTGTTTTACTCGAATATAATCCAGCCTGACATAAGCCTTACTTCTCACTTGATCGCAGACAATAAACTCCAGTTGCTTACTGTGGATGTTCTGTTGAAACATATCACATAAATCAGCCACTAAGCTTGAGACTGAAAATTCAGTCGCCTCAAGCGCCAACCGTTCAGCCTCGATACGGCTTAGATCTAAAATATCATTGACTAAATCTCTTAAGTGGAGGCCTTGATTGTAGATAGTTTGCACGGATGCTTGCACCTGAGTACCGAGATCCTGCTCTGCAAGTAAGTCTTCAGCGTGACCCAGCACTGTAGTCAGTGGCGTTCTAATCTCATGACTCATATTAGCTAAAAACTGGCTTTTAACTTGGTTCGCAGCTCTAAGCTCATCTGCCTTTTGTTGCAGCTCTGACGTCCTAAGCGCCACTTTTTGACTGAGTTCCAACTTTGCTTTTTGTTCTACTTTACGACGATATAGTGCAAAAGCAGTGAGCAGAGTAAGTACAGCAATAATACCACCGAGTAATAGCAACTGACTGCGCTGCTCTTCTTTAAGTCGTTGTAGCCTTTGCTCTTGTTTTAGCACTTCGACTTCACGACTCAGTTCACTGGCTTCATATTTAGCCCGATAGTCATTTAAGCGTTTGAGCACATCTTCATTCATCAAACGCTTTTGTGCTTCTATATTTTGCGAGTCATAGTTTCTTGCCTTATCGATATTACCTCTAGCAGCTTCAATTAACGCGAGTAGTCGCAATGCTGTGCGTTCTTTTTCTTGTTCATGCATGGTTCGACTTGCTATCAAACTCTGCTCGGCATTCGTGAAAGCATCTTCCAACTTACCTTGAGCAAACAATATCTTCGCCAATACAAACTGTGCTTCCATTAGGTTTGCTGGATTTTTTGCTTTTTCCGCATAATAAAGCGCAAAATTGGCGTTCTTTTCACCCTCTTCCAGCTGCCCTAGTGAATAACTTAGCAATGCAAGATTGACATACTCATAGGATAAATGTCTGACATCATTCTTGGCCTCATAGTAATCAATCGCTGCTAGATAGGAGGCTTGAGCCATTTCAGGCCGCTTAGTTTCGGTATACAACACGCCCAAATCAGCATGAGCCAATGCTGCACCATATTCATCGTTTAATTGGTTAAAGGCTTGAAGTGCTGTAAGTAGCATGCTTTCAGCTTTTTCATAAGCAGCTTGGCGAATATAGACACCTGATATATTTAGCAAAATATCAGCATGATCTTGTGCACTTCCAAATTCTTGATACAGCTCATCCGCTTTCAAATAGTGCTGCAATGCCAAGTCTAGTGAAAAGTTTTTGAAATAAGCTAAGCCAAGGTTACTGTGTAAGTTAGCAGTTTCTATTGGCATATCTCTTTGCTCTGCTAATGCCAAAGCACGAGTATAAAAATCAATAGCTTGTTGGTAATGGCCGAGGTAAAAATTACTGATACCTTGTAGCTTAACCGCTTTGAAGTGATTGTCACTCAGTACTTTTGTTCTAGTAGCAAGTTCCAATTGAGATAAGTAATTTAGAGCGTCTTTAAATTGATTGCTATCATAAGCAGCTTTACTTAAGCTTAAAAGTACGTCTATTTTGGCCGCACCATTTAAAGTCGGCTCACGAAGCAACTCCATACCTAATATTTGCATGTGTTGCCAATCTGCACTGCGCTTCATTTCAATAATTCGCTCAGATAGGCTGGCATTATTTAAAGTTGCTTGTGCATTGAATGTAGCGGAGAAACAAACGAAATAGGCGATCGCAGACCAAGACGTAATCTGCCCCAATAAATTCATTGCTGCTCTCCATTGCTTATCATTTACTCTGCGTGGTAGTGTGAAGATACACCAAGACTCATGAGGCGACAATGTTCAATCCGCTTACAGATGTTATTTTTAGACTAATTTGTCAAAAGAGGTCTTGGAAAGTCCATACCATTGCAGCAGAACTGTTATCACAACAGGTACTTCCTCGCTTGGATAAAGATGATAGTAAAGACTTGTTTAAACGAAACTTCCTAATTATGAATGCACTGTATCAATTGCAGCAAGAGCTTATTAAGGACGGCCAGTACTTGCATATTGAAGCGCTGAATATTCACCTCTCACCACTTTGCGATAGCCATCAACTCGCACAACATGACCCTCTCAGGAGCTACTATTTAGATTGGCAGCACTATGAAACAAGCAGTGAAGAGGTGAGTCAACTCCTAGATAGCTTCTGGCGCAAATTTGCATCTACAAATGCTGGGCAGCCATACGCAGTCTCTAGTCATGAACTGGCAGGCATCATCATCAAGTGGCAATTACCAAAAGATTATGACCGTAAACAACTAAGTAGAACATGGAGAAAGTTAGCATTTGCTCACCACCCAGATAAGTCAGGTGATGAGGAAACGTTTAAATGCTTAATGAATGAATACGAAATACTTAAGCACGCCCTAAGCACGTAGTGCCTTATAACGCTTATTCTTGATCTTACTGTTATTAAGCTTGCGCAGTGCAGGCTTTGCAGCTTCACGTTTTACCGCGACAAATGCCTGAACGTCATATATATTAATTTTACCTATTTGCTTAAAGCTTATGCCGTCTTCACCAGTTAAACAACCAACAATATCTGCTTTTCTCAGTTTCTGCTGCTTGCCCCCCTCAATCATTAAGGTAACCATATTAGATTTATAAGCTGATTTTTCTAACAGTGAATGACTCGGTAAAGTGCCATGCTTTAGTGCCTGACCATAGAGCTCAATAAGCTGATCCACTTTAAACGTCTCTTTTTCACCATACAGTGACAGTGCGACGCCTTTATGCTCTCCTCGACCTGTGCGCCCCACTCGGTGCACATGTGTTTGAGGTTCTAGTGCCAAATGATAATTAATGACCAGTTCAACTTCATCTACATCTAGCCCTCTGGCTGCTACATCCGTTGCCACCAGTATATTGGCACTTTTATTTGCAAAGGTAAGCAAAGACCACTCTCGTTCTCCTTGGTCTAAGTCTCCATGTAATTCAACACATGCGAGCCCGGTCTGACGCAGTTCTTCAAATAATCGCTTAGTCTCAGCTTTAGTATTACAAAACACAATACAGCTCTGAGGTTGGTGCTGCATCAATAAAACTCTCAGGGCGTTAAAGCGCATTTTATTATTATCTAATCGATAGAAGGTTTGCTTAATACTGTGATGCACCTGTTCTTCTTGTGCTTCAACCAGCTCCGGCGAGCGCATATATTGCGTCGCCAACTTCATGATTTTATCTGGATAAGTTGCACTAAACATCAGAGTTTGTCGCATTTGCGGCAGGTACATTGCTATGCTTTCTAACGTTTCAGTAAAGCCCATATCCAGCATTTGGTCAGCTTCATCAAACACTAGGGTCTGCACTTCTGTCAGTATGAGTGAGCCGTTCAGTACATGCTCTTCCACTCGACCAGGCGTACCAACGATAATATGAGCACCATGCTGCAGTGACCTCATTTGTGGTTCAATAGACACCCCACCACATAGCGTTTGTACTTTCACGTTACCGATCATTGCTGCCACACTTTTAATCTCTTGTGCTACCTGATCGGCCAGCTCTCTGGTTGGGCACAGAACGAGTGCTTGCACATCACTGGTCTGTAGCTGTAGCTTATTTAATATAGCTAATGCAAAAACCAACGTTTTACCTGAACCCGTCTTCCCTTTAACAACCAAGTCTTGCCCTTCAAGCACCGGCTGTAAGCTAGCAGATTGCACGGCCGTTGGTATGACATAGTTAAGATCGATAAGGCGTTTTGCTAAGGCTGGGTTTAAAGGAAGTTGAGAAAAAGAGGTTATCGACACTGTGCTTTCCTATTCGCTATCTTAATCTAGCATTTTATACCAATTACATAGATTCTCTAATCGCTTATTGCCATTGCTGCCAATTTCATCACCGTAATAATCGGATTTATACGCCAATATATGCTTTAATTCTTGCGCACATTTCATTTTATCAAGGATCATCATGAAGTTTAGATCACTACTGGTAGCTGTCTTGACGATGAGCTTAAGCTCGGCACTTCAAGCCCAAGAGTTCAGCGAACAGCAACTGGCGCAGGTTAAGCAAGTTAGAGAAGCGGCAAGTCAAAGCAATCTGAGCTGGCAACTGTTAACGTCGCTGACTACGGAAGTTGGACCAAGATTACCAGGTACTGAAAACGATAAAAAAGCAGTTGCCTGGGCAAAGAAACATTTGGAGCAACTAGGCTTTGACAAGGTTTGGGTCGAAGAAGCCACTTTCCCAGAGTGGCGTCGCTACCATGAGTCAGCAAAAATTCTTCTACCAAGTGAGCAACCACTACACCTTACAGCACTGGGAAATAGCATTAGCACGCCAACTGAGGGGTTAAGCGCTGAGGTGGTACTGTTTGAAACATTAGATGAACTCATTGCAGCACCCGCTGGCAGCCTAAATGGGAAAATAGCCTTCATTAACTACCGTATGAACCGCGATATAGATGGCAACGGTTACGGCCCTGCTGTCAGAGCCCGTAATAGTGGTGCTGTTGAAGCTGCAAAAAAAGGTGCCATTGCGTATATGATGCGTTCCGTAAGTACTAGCCACCATCGCTTTGCTCACACCGGAGGTAGCCACTATAAGACTGGGGTAACCAAGATCCCTGCAACGGCTGTTGCCAATCCAGATGCAGATCAATTAGCACGACTTATTAATGCCGGTCACGACGTGAAGGTATCACTGAATATTCAAACTGAAGATCTGGGACAAGGTACTAGTTACAACGTCATTGGTGAGTTTACCGGGACTGAATTTCCTGCACAATATGTGCTGATCGGTGGTCACTTGGATTCTTGGGATTTGGGCACTGGCGCTTTGGATGATGGTGCAGGTGTTGCGCTTACCATGGCTGCTGCCAAGCATATTGCCGATGTTAAGCGTCCAAAACGTAGTATTCGTGTCGTGTTATTTGCCGCTGAAGAGCTAGGCCTTTGGGGTGCAAAAGCATACTTTAAAAAACATAAAGCAGACCTAGATAACATTGTTGCAGCAGCTGAGTCCGACTTTGGGGCGGATGTGGTGTATGCGTTTGAGTCCAATGTGAATGCAGCGTCATTACCAGTGGTACGAGAAATCGCAGCGCAGCTAGCACCTTTAGGTGTGAAATACATAGGTAAAAATAGCGCACATGGTGGGCCTGATCTTATCCCGCTAAAAAATAGCACCTCGGCGCCTATTTTTGCACTGCATCAAGATGGCACAGATTATTTTGATTACCATCATACCGCAGACGACACACTTGATAAGGTCGATCCAGCCAAGTTGAAACAGAATACTGCGACTTACGCCGTTTTTGCTTTGATGGCGGCAGATGCCAAAACCAAGATGGCGGGGAAATAAATTTTTACACTTATAAGGGACAAGTAGGCTTGTTCCTTTCTCATCTATTGTCTATTTTAACAACACCTTTTGATGCAATTATAATTAGTATATGGAAATCAAAAACTTATTATTTTCGGTTTATGACACACTCTTCGACTTTATCAGTCGCAATAAGCTGGTTGTCACCGTGTTTATCGCTTTAACTGTTTGCCTTTACTTTTACCACCGACAGCAACAGGAAATCTCTAGTTATCGTTCTTTATTAAACGCACCTGAGGTGGATGATATTATTATCTTTGATACTGCAAAACGGTCTAAGCACCTTTATGAACCAGCTTTCCAAGTGCTGCAAGTTACCGCATTATCCGATGACCATATAGAAGTAAAAGCAGGTGCATTTACCTACCGTACCATGCGCAATATTACCCGTGATATTCGTGTCAGTATGCTAATGACAGACCGCTACTTTAAACCACAAAAGCAGACTCTAGAAAAAAGTAAATTACTGGATTTACTAGATAATGAAACGATAATGTCAGTCTATCGCCCTGTTGGTATTCATGTTTTAGGCGGCGTAGTCAGGCCAAGATTTAAAAAGCCTAAACCGCTTTACCATGGGCCAAACATTTCGGCACAAAACCAAGATGCGATTCGAGCTTATCATCGAGAAGAATTTGAAGCCGCAAGACAGGGGTTTGCCGATACAGCTAAATCTGGCAATCCATGGGGACAATATAACTACGCAACTATGCTACGTGATGGTGAAGGAGGTGTTAAAGACATTCCAGCGGCAATCCATTGGTTACAGCTTTCCGCAAAGCAAGGAAATCACAAGGCCAAAGCTGCGTTAGATACGCTGTGTAAAACCCATCACTGCCAGACTACGAATAACTAGTTGTGGTTTTGCTTATGATAGGCAGTTGTCAGTATATTTTCTTCAAAGTCCGACTGGTTTAACGGCTTAGAGTGAAAATATCCTTGTGTCATATCACATAGCAACCCTTTTAAGAACATGCACTGAGCTGGAGTTTCGACCCCTTCAGCGATGACTTTCAGATTGAGTTTATGTGCCATCAAAATAATAGCACTAACTAACGCTTTGTCCTCTTCGTCTTCAGGCAGATCGCGGATAAAAGTTCTATCTATCTTCAACTTAGATAAGGGGAATCGCTTTAAATAGCTCAAAGAGGAGTACCCCGTTCCAAAGTCGTCAATGGCCAGCTCAACTCCCAACGCTCGCAGCGCCTTTAACTGTGCCAATATTTTATCTGAATTATCAACTAACACCGATTCGGTAATTTCTAATGTCAGATACTTTGCTTCCAGTTTTGTGTCTCTCAATACTTTTTTGACAAGCTCAACCATATCTTGACGTTTAAATTGAATGCTGGACACATTAACCGCAATAAAAAGAGGATTGCCATAATTGTCTTGCCATGCTTTAGCCTGTGAACAAGCATGATAAAGCACCCATTCACCGATGGGTAAAATAAGTCCTAATTCCTCGCATACCGGAATAAACTGCTCAGGAGAAACATGTCCTAATAATTCACTTTTCCACCTCAGTAATACCTCGCAGCCCACTACTTCTGCGCTGCCTAGTTGGGCGAAAATCGGTTGGTATACTAATGATAACTCTCTGTTTGACAGCGCTTTGTGTAAGGCGCTTTCCAGCACACTTCTTGCCTTTGCATGTTGGTGCATAGCCGAGGTATAAAATTGGAAGCAGTCACGACCATGATCTTTTGCTTTATACATCGCACTGTCGGCATTGCGCAATAGCACTTTACGATCAGCCCCGTCATCAGGGTACAAAGTGATCCCCATACTGCCGGACACATAGGCCTCATGTCCCTCCAAATGGAATGGGTTTGCCAATGCCCGCAATATTTTTGTCGCGATATGCTCCAAGTCACTAATTGAGCTGACATCTTGCAGTAGCAATGCAAACTCATCGCCACCGAGACGCGCTACCGTGTCAGAACTGCGGACGCACTCATGGATACGACTTGCTGCTTCTTTTAGCAATAAATCACCGATATGATGACCAAGGGTATCATTAACTGCTTTGAATCGATCGAGATCGATAAAGCAAATCGCAATCCGTTCGTCTAATTGCGCAGCGCGCTTTAGCGCTAGGTCAAACTTCACATGAAAATGATGACGATTGGCCAGCCCCGTCAAACTATCAAAGTTAGCCTGCTGCCACATTAGCTGCTCATTGCGCTTTCTAGACGTAATATCACTGAAAAGCGCAACATACATATCAATTTCTCGCGCTTCGTTAAATACAGAAGACACTTGTAGCCAACTTGGATAAATTTCGCCGTTTTTACGCTTGTTCCAAATTTCCCCTTCCCAATGACCTTTATGAATTAAGTCTTCATACAATCCGTTGAAAAATCTATCATCATGCCTGCCTGAATTTAATAATGCCGGTGTCTGGCCGATAACTTCGTCTACGCTGTAGCCGGTGATCTCAGTAAAGGCACGATTTACCATCTGAATATGATTGTGTTTGTCGGATACCAGCACACCTTCTGATGTTGTGGCAAATACTGTGCTGGCTAAGCGTTGCTCACGTTCATTCTCAAGCTCTAGGGTAATATCTTGTATAACGTAGATAAACCCGAGCCTAGCCTGATTTTCACTCACAACAGGTGCACACAATACCCTTACGTTTAAATAGTCAAAGCGCTCATCTAACTTACACTCTATCGTGCCTTCTTCTAATAGGCGCTCTGAATCCAGCACGTCAAATAAGGTATAGATAGATTGGGATTTTAAACTATCAAACTCTCCCAACTCTTTTAGTACCGCGCCATTCACGGCCTCTATGTGATGGGTTTCATCAGTAAAAACCAAGTAGGCGTTAATGCTATCGAAGATAGCACTAAGCTTTGCCCCTTGCGCTTGTGAGCGCTGATTAGAACGCTTAAGCCTCACCAATACTGCCATCAACACCGCCATAGAGAGGATCAAAACCGCAATTACGGCTGTTAGCAGCACCACTTGTACCATATTGGCTTGCTTGATCTTCTCCGTCTGCAACAGGACTTGTTGCTCAAGGTTAGCTTGATAGTGCCATAGGTCTTGTTGTAATTTGCGCTGCTCGCTCATGTCTTGAATGATTGACAGTAACTTGGGGTTGCCATTTAAGTCTTCAAAAGGTGTGGAATGCACGCTCACCGTTTTTATGCTGCCATCGGCGACTTGATGCTGAAAGATAAAGTAATTACGCCCCTCATTTAATGCGGCTTGACGCTCATTAGCAACTTGTTCGGCAGTAAATAAGTTGATGTCTTGAATAGCTTTACGCTCTAACGTTGCCTCACTATAACCATAAAACGCTGCTGCTGATTTATTGGCATCTACAATTTTACCTGTGGCAGGGTCAATGATTAGCATCACAGCACTATGGTTGGAAAAAGTATAATATGGCAGCTCAGTTGCACCTGCGCCCAAGCAAACAAGCGACAGCAGACATCCAAGCATTTTCGACAACAACTTCAAACTCTGACCCCTTAGGATATCGATTTATCTAACTGCAGCAGCTATAGAGCAAAGGGCATGTGAGCGACATCTTACACCAACTGCGCTTAAAATTCGCTCCATGTAAGGGAGTAAACCCAACGCAGACTGCGTTAACTTTGGCATTAAGTATCCTATACTTTGGATAAATGATGCTTTTTTAGCAGCCAGTTTTAGCGTATTCCTTATCCAAACCTCAGGCCATGTAGACTTTTGTTTTTTTCATGAAAAAAAACTCAACACACTCGTCTTTAGATAACAATTTATACACCTGACCAAACCAACTGACAAGACGGTGCATTCTGAAAATATGGTCTAATTCGCAATAATGTCAATTTGCTTGCTAAACCATTTACGCTTCCAACTCGTACAGCTAGGAAAAATATACTTAGTTGATATACTAAACCAAACTTAACTCATAGTGCGCCAATGAAATACCAAGACTTACGTGATTTTATAAAACAGCTTGAAAAGCAAGGGGAACTTGTTCGCGTCACCCAACCTATTTCTACTAAACTAGAAATGACTGAGATTGCCGACCGAACGCTTCGTGCCGGCGGCCCCGCCATTTTATTTGAAAACCCTATCGGCTTCGATATTCCCGTTTTAGCCAATCTTTTTGGTACCCCGAAACGTGTTGCTATGGGTATGGGGCAAAATGATGTCAACGAGCTAAGAGAGGTTGGCAAACTGCTCGCGTTTTTAAAAGAGCCTGAGCCACCCAAAGGGATTAAAGAAGCTCTGGGTCAAATACCGGTATTTAAACAAGTGTTAAATATGCCCGCCAAAGAGGTAAAAAAAGCCCCATGTCAGGAGGTTGTACTTAGTGGTGATGAAGTTGATTTAACCAAGCTACCTATCCAGCACTGTTGGCCCGGTGATGCTGCACCTTTGATTACTTGGGGCTTAACGGTTACCAGAGGCCCTTATAAAAAGCGCCAAAACTTAGGAATTTACCGTCAGCAACTACTCGGTAAAAATAAAATAATCATGCGCTGGCTCTCACATCGAGGTGGCGCACTAGACTTTCAAGAGTGGTGTAAAGAGCACCCGGGCGAACCATACCCGGTCTCAGTTGCACTGGGCGCCGATCCAGCAACTATTTTAGGCGCCGTTACGCCGGTGCCGGATACTCTGAGTGAATACGCATTCGCAGGGTTGCTGCGTGGTAGCAAAACTCAGGTCGTCAAATCTATCTCGAACGAACTTCAAGTTCCAGCAAGTGCCGAAATCGTCTTAGAAGGATATATTCAACCGGGCGAGCTCGCGCCAGAAGGTCCGTATGGCGACCACACCGGTTACTATAATGAAGTAGATGACTTCCCTGTGATGACGGTCACTCATATTACCCATCGTAAAGATCCAATTTACCACAGTACGTATACTGGCCGTCCACCTGATGAACCAGCGATTCTTGGTGTTGCCCTTAATGAGGTATTTGTTCCCATCCTACAAAAGCAGTTTCCAGAAATCGTCGATTTTTATCTTCCACCAGAAGGCTGCTCGTACCGTATGGCGGTCGTCACCATGAAAAAGCAGTATCCGGGGCATGCTAAACGCGTCATGATGGGAGTATGGTCTTTCCTACGTCAGTTTATGTACACCAAGTTTGTGATTGTTTGTGATGATGACGTCAATGCAAGAGATTGGAATGATGTGATCTGGGCTATTACCACCCGCATGGATCCTGCAAGAGACACCACCCTAGTTGAAAGCACACCTATTGACTACCTAGATTTTGCTTCGCCTGTGTCAGGACTTGGTTCCAAAATGGGCATGGATGCCACAAACAAGTGGCCAGGAGAAACTGACCGCGAGTGGGGGGAGCCTATTGTGATGGATCCTACGATAAAACAACGTGTTGATGAAATCTGGGACAGTCTCGGGATAGACATCAAATGACATATATCATCTAACATTGTTCACTTAGCTATGCTAGAGTGCACAGACTTTAGCCACGTGCTTAATAAAGGTAAGGTATGCAAGTATTAGCAGCAGAGGTTGTTTCTATTACACCTCTTACAGAATTTGTTCACAAAGTTATTTTAAAACCTGAAGAGACAGTCAAGTTTGAAGCCGGTCATTATCTGCAAGTCGTACTTGGAGAAAAAGACAAGCGCGCTTTTTCTATCGCCAGTAGCCCATCGACTCAAGATCAACTGGAATTACATATCGGTGCCTCTGGTGCAGACTCTTATGCCATGCAATCTTTAGAGCACCTACGTCAGGCATTTGATACCAAGCAAACCGTACAGTTAGAGGTGGGTCTTGGCATCTCGCAGTTACGCACGGATCAAAACCGCCCAGTAGTATTACTGGCGGGCGGCACAGGATTTTCTTACGTAAAATCAATGGCTGACTATCTGGCTGAAACGGGATACGACCAACCCGTACTGTTTTACTGGGGCGTAAAAGAAGAGTCAGCACTTTATGCAAAAGCAGAAATGGAAGCTTGGGCATCATCCAACAAACACTTTCAATTTATTCCTGTAGTAGAAAATGCCAGCGATGCTTGGCAAGGCCATCGCGGCTATGTACATCAAGCTGTGATGAAAGATATTGTTTCGTTAGAGCCATACAGCATCTATATGGCTGGGCGCTTTGACATGATTGGCATCGTGCGTGATGATTTTATCAACCATGGCGCAGAGCGTGAGTTTATGTACGCAGATGCCTTCGCGTTTATTAAGTAACCAGAACTAAGTTATTTAATAGCAATTTATTCAATGTGTGACTGGTCGTCAGTCACACATTGAAAAAACAGAACAAACCAATCAAAACAATCCATTTTACCAAAAGTCACTCGCCCGCTATTCTCTTCGTACACACAAAGACCGCGAGAAGTATGATGAGTAAACTCTATGTTCGTGACATTATGTCACCCGATTTTCCAACACTAACCGCTGACACTGAACTTACTGATGCCATTACTTTGCTGCAAAAGCATCATTTAATTGGTGCTCCTGTGGTAGATACACAGCGTCATCTGGTTGGATTTGTATCAGAACAGCAAATGCTCAAGCCTTTGCTTAATTCCAGCTACTTTTGCGATGGTAAAGTGCAGGTAGGAGATTTACTGGCAACGCCTGCCCTGAGTGTTGAAGCTGCAACAACCGTTGTCGACCTAGCACAGCGAATGCAGCAAAATAGCCCTAAGGTTTATCCTGTCATAAACGAAGGTAAAGTCATAGGAATTGTGACGCGTAGCCAAGTGGTTGCGGCACTCAAAGAAAGTTATCTTAGCTGTGCGGGATAATCCCACACAGCTAGTTCAATTTAGGCTTTCTTTGCAAGTAAGGCTTTTTTATCGGCCTCACTTAAAAAAGCAATCTCAACTGCATTGCGCTGCGCTTTATGGATATCACTCAAGTCTAGACCTGCCGCCGCAGCTGCATGGCTATACTCGTTATCTAGCTCAATACCTTGAACCGCAGGATCGTCAGTATTGATGGTTGCCAACACGCCATGATCTAAAAATGCTTTTAACGGATGCGTGGTTAAGCTTTCGACAGTGCTTGTTTGGATGTTACTGGTTAGGCAAGACTCGATCCCGATACGATTATCACGTAAATAGTCCATCAGAGCAGGGTCATGGATTGCTTTAACTCCGTGACCGATACGTGTTGCACCAAGCTCCTTAATAGCTTGCCAGATACTTACCGCGCCCTCAGCTTCGCCAGCATGCACGGTCACACCAAGATAAGCATCACGAACCTGTTTGTAATGTTCAATAAACAGCTCGCCAGGGAAGCCCAGCTCGTCACCCGCGAGGTCAATCGCAACTAACCGCTCCTTAAAGGCAAGTAGCGCGTCTAGCTCATATTGGCATTTCTCAACACCAAATGTGCGTGACATAATGCCAATCAGGTTAACCTGAATGTCTTGACCCTTGACTGCACTTTGCACTCCGTCGACTACGGCTTCAACCACGCCCTGCGGGTGTAGATTATGGGTTTTTGCCATGTAGTAAGGGCTAAACCTTAACTCAGTGTAATCAATACCTTGTGCAACTGCGTCGGCAACATTTTCCACCGCAATACGGCGACAAGCATCGTAGTCACCTAGTACCTTTACACCCCAATCTAGTTTTTCAAGAAACGCCATGAGGTTGGGGGCATTGTCTAACACTTGCACATGGGGGCGCAGGCTTTCAATATCTGTAGCAGGGAGTTCCATATTAAACTGCTGGCCAAGTTCTAAAATCGTTGTCGCACGAACGTTACCATCTAAGTGGCGATGTAAATCTAATAGCGGAAGTGTGTTATTGATCATAAGAGGCTCGATTTGCAGTTAAAATTTTTGGGATCATACGCACCTAACCTAAGATAGCAAGGACAAATGTCAGTCTTGAGTATAGCTAACTTTAATACAAAAAAGCCTGCACATCGCTGGGCAGGCTGTTTGTTACGATTTTGCGATTAAATACGCTTTTTCGTAGGTATGTATTTTTTCGTAGGCGAGCTGAGCTTGTTTACTCCAGCGCGCTTCCCATGGGTGGGCACTTAATGAGTCAAAAATCTTAGCGGCGAGTTCATAATCCGCTTCTGCGTTACAAAGGCACGCAAGTGCAAACAATAGCTCTTTATCATCAGGGTGCTTTTTCAACTGTTGTTGTAAGGCTAATTTAAGCTCTGCGTTAGCCTGTGTATTGTATTGCAGATATTCAGCCAATTGATGATATTGACCCTGCTTCAATAACTTCTTCAAGTCTCCAGTGACTTCTGCAATACGCCCCTGTTGTAACTTAACTTTGGTTAGCGCAGGTACTGCATGTGCCTTTACAGCTTTAGGTAGCATATTAAACAAAGTGTCAGCTTGTTCTGGTGTGGCTGTAAACAAGCGCTCAAACAGAGTTTGCCACTGTGCATCACTCCAATTTAGCTTTTTATGCCACTTTGCAATTTGTGTCGTGGCTTGTTCAGACTGCTGCGCCTCAACACATGCTGCAATATACCCACTTAGCACCGCAGCGGTTGGCTTCGCCGCTGACATTTTGTCATCTAATAAAGCCAACGCTTGCTCACTATTATTGGCTTCAAGCCACAGCGTCGCAAGCTGTCCTTGGTTATCATCGGATATCGCTTCTAACTCAGTATTGGCTTTAACAATATCCCCTTGCTTCAAAGCTGCTTTTGCAGCGATGGCGCGAACATAGTCTTGACGCTCATCTGGCTGCGGCGTTTTTGCTAACAACGTTGCGGCTTGCTCTACTTCACCATTAATTAATAGCCACAAGCTTTCATCCCAAGCTTGCTGCGCTTTTAATTTACGCTTTCTTGAAAAGTGACCTTTGGTATTTATTAGGTGACGCCACGACCAACGCACTATCTTACCCAGCAACACTAAAGCTGTGATAGCGAGTAATAACAAGATAGTGAAAGACACTATGCTGCCTTCAATCGTAGTTTGATTGAAGGAGATAAGCACATAGCCTTTTTCATCAATCAGTAGGTGGCTCGCAGCTAAGGCAATGAAAATGAGTACGAAAGTAATGATTTTTGCCATCATTTGAGCCACCCCTTCACAGCCGCAGGCGTTGCTAGTTCAACAGAATCTTGGCGTTGCACTTCGCTGCGGCTTAGTTTGTGCAGCGCCTGTTGCATCGCATTCACCGAGGGGTGCTGGGTGTCAAAATAACGCGCCAGTGTTTCGGCTGCACCATCAAGGGCACTAAAATAAATGCCTGCTTGTTGATCCATTAGTGCCGTTTGCGCCTGAGTCAAATAAGCACGTAGCTGAGCGCGAATAAGTAGCTGTTCATTCTTATCAAGGAGCGGGTCGATGATCACTTCGTCATGATGGCGTATGGTAATAAAGTCATCAACTAATCTCTGCCAAGAGCGCTGTAAGTTTGCTTTCCAATCATCAACCTGTTGCGATAACACAGCGTCTTCACTCACACTCGTTTGGGGGATCTGTTTGGTTTTAATCGTTAGCACGTCAACCTGAGACAGCAAGCCATGAAGCTCGAAATAGAGCGACTCTGTTTGTGGTTTGGGCAAAGCTTTCAAGGTAGCAATGTCGGTGGCAATCGCCTGTTTCACCACTGCGGTGTTGGACTCAGACGCTAAGCTCTCTAACAACCGCTCAAGGATAGCAACAGCACCAAGGTAATCTTGTTCTGCTGCAACCTTAAACGTAGCTAAGCGCTGTAAATATAAAGCTTCTGAGGCAACTGCACCACTTACTTGCTGCTGCGCCTTAGCAAGCGTCTGCATAAGCTGTGTATCCACATTTTGCTGTTGCTCAGCCAATCGCTTTGTGACATCACCTTGCAGCGAGTCGAGCACTTTTTCTACCCGCTGAAGTTGTGATTTAGCGCCATTCAATTGTGTACTTAGGAGCTGATTTTCCGCGCTAATTGCTTGATTAGCCAATAACGTTTGTTGCAACTGTTGTTGTTGCTGTAGATAAACATAGCCAGCACCAGTACCACTACCAAGCGCGACGAGTAACGCCAAGAGCGCAACCTTACTCACTCCTGTTTTTGCTTGATGTGATGCGACCGTTTGCTCAACTGCTCTTTGTGTTTGCTGAGTATTTGTATGCTTTGTTTGCGATTCAGACTGAGTCATTTTGCGCCCTTGCTGCCTGGTATAGTCGATGATACTCCCTGCGATGGCACGATTATCAGGGCCATGACATACCACAATTTGAGACTGTTCAATGTTATAGGATTGCTGTACATGCTCAGCAATACGTTGGCTCACAACAAAGAAAGTACGCTGAGCCAACCAATCTTTACTTGCTGACGACTGCGTATTAAAAATCGCATCCGCTGCACTGTTACTGGTAATGACTATACCTTCAATCTGCTGGCTTCGCCAGTGGTCTAACCAGCTATCCGAGGTATCCTTTACCGCTGTGCGCTCATACACCGCCAAGCTATCAACGATGGCACCTCTTGCTTTGAGGGTTTGGGCAATAACGGGACGCCCACTTTTGCCTTTAACCAACAATACACGTTTACCCTCAACCGACGACAGCTGCCGAAGTGCAAGCAACCCTTCAGAGTCTGGTTGCTTAGGATATTTAGCCTTGATATTAAGAGTTTGCTGTATAGCATCGGCCGTGCCTTCACCAACAGCAAAGGCTGCGCAATGCCCCGCTAATGGTACTGCTAATTGGCTAAAATAGCGCACTGCATCTGGTGATACAAAAATGGCTAACTCGGCTTCATGTATCATCGCCTGAGCCGCGTCACTAACCGCGACTTCATTTAACCTTAGTACAGGGCAAATCACAGAGCTTATCTGCTGCTGTGACAATAACTCAGATAACGGCTCAGATTTTCCAACAGGTCGAGTCAGCGCAACTTTCATTTAAGCGTCCTTATAAACCTCAGCTAAAATCTTGTCTGCTCCTTGTGCAAGTAACGATTCGGCGAGTTGAATGCCAAGTTGCTCAGCCTCTGCGACAGTACCACGGCACTCACCACGCAAGATTTCACTACCATCAATTGCACCGACTAGACCTCGTAAGTGTACTTGATCACCCGAAACTTCAGCGTACGCACCGATTGGAACCTGACAGCCCCCCTCTAAACGACGGTTCATTGCTCGCTCAGCAAGTACACGAATGCGCGTGTCAGTATGTTCAAGTGGTGCTAAAAAGGCTTTGGTCTGTGCATCATTGCTACGACACTCAATGCCCACCGCGCCTTGACCATTTGCCGGTAACGAAGCTTCAGGCTCAATATAGCTTGCGATTCTATCAATCATTTCTAAACGGATAAGTCCCGCTGCGGCCAAAATAATGGCATCAAACTCACCGGCGTCCAACTTGGCTAGGCGGGTGTTCACATTCCCCCTCAAGTCCTTAATTACCAGATCAGGACGTGCCGCTCGAATTTGACACTGGCGTCGTAAACTAGAAGTGCCCACTATTGCACCTTTTGGTAGCTCTGCCAGTGACGCATAAGTATTAGATACAAACGCATCCCTTGGGTCTTCTCGCTCACAAATAGTGTGCAGTTCTAGCCCTTCAGGAAAATCAACAGGCACGTCCTTCATTGAGTGCACAGCAATGTCAGCTCTGCCCTCTAACATTGCCTGCTCCAGCTCTTTTACAAAAAGCCCTTTACCGCCGATCTTGGCCAAAGGTGTATCTAAGATTTTGTCGCCTTTCGTCGACATTGGCACAAGCTCTACTTTTAAGTTTGCATGGTGTTTTTCAAGTTCAGCTTTTACAAACTCAGCTTGCCAAAGCGCTAACGCGCTTTTACGAGTCGCAATACGTAATACGGAAACTTGTTCTGTCATGATTTGCCTTTTGCGTTAGTACAGCAACTCAAAGCGTCGCTGTATATTCTTATATTTGGTAACTTGGCCGCACAAATGAACGGCCTCAGCATGAGTGGGTCAGATCATTGCTGTGTATTATCAACGATGCGAAATGACTTCTGTGCTAATAACTGTCCAGCATTCGTTACTACTTCAACTCGCCAGTCGCCAGTTTGACTCGGCATAATATTTTTACTCGAGTAGGTTCGATAACGCATCGCTTCAATAGGTAGTTCAACTTCAGCCATTAATTCATCTTGATGAAACCACAAGTGCGATACAAGCTCCCCCTTGAGAGCATGTACTTCAGTGAAAAAGTAAAGTTTCTCTTTGATTTGCGCTGCGGAGATAATGTCTTTGAGTACATTAGTCGGCTCGCGATTATCAACCATCGTGGTTAACACCGCTCGACTAATAAATTGTGTATCAATCTTTGCTCCCAGCGCTACGCTTGCTACCTGCGCATCTGGGTTAAATCGCTTTATCTGCCCTGTTTCTGTTTCTGTTTCTGTTTCTGTTTCTGTTTCTGTTTCTGTTTCTGTTTCTGTTTCTGTTTCTGTTTCTGTTTCTCCAACAGGTTGCTGCACCACTTCATTCAATGCAAGATCTGAAGCGGTATTCGTGGTAAGCACAGCTGTAACAGGCGATTCATTGTCAGCTGTTCCTTGCGCTACACTAGGTAGAGCCTCACTCGTGTCTAACGCTACAGCCATATCATCAGCGCTGTCGATATCAATCGTGGCGGCGACAACTTGGCCATCATCTTCGTCAGCATTCACACTGTTGACGACACCGTAGACACCCGCAGTTGCAATGCCAGCAAATGCCACCGTTGCCATAAAAATGCGCTTCCAGTGCCATTGATAGGTCACCGCTGAGGGCTTTGAAGGCTGCTTACTCACCGACGTTTTTATGACAATTTTTTGTGACATTGCTTTGCTCCTGTATCTGTCACCTGCATGTGATACTAAGTGATATTAATCACTCAGTCTTTCAATAAGCCAAGCACGAATGGCTTTTAATTCTTCAAGACAAACCTGATGCTCCATGGGATAGTCTTGCCAGCTTACCTCATAACCTTGCTGCTTTAATGTATTAAAGGCTTGTTCACCAGCAAACATTGGAACCACTGGATCTGCACTACCGTGTGCCATAAAAATCGCAAGTTCAGTTTGCTTCGCTTCTGCACTCAGTTTTTCAGGCACACACATATAAGTGGATAGTGCCATGACACCAGCTAGTTTTACAGCCAAACGCGGTGCAAGATGAAGCGCAATCACGCCACCTTGAGAAAACCCAGCAAGAATAATACGGTTAGCTGGAATACCTTTATCTAACTGTGCCTGAATTAACGCTTCAACCTGAGCTGAAGAGTCTCGCACACCTTGCTCATCCGCTCTTTTATCCAGATCAAATGATTTAATATCATACCAAGCACGCATGACCATACCACCATTTATGGTGACCGGCTGCTCTGGTGCATGTGGAAAAATAAATTTTACGCCTAATTCACCTGGTAAGTTTAGCTCAGGTGCAATCGGTAAGAAGCCATTACCTGAGTCGCCCAAGCCATGTAACCAAATGATGCTCGCTTTATGCTCTCCCACGGCGGGGTGTTCTACAAACTCCAACATCAATCGTGCTGCCACTCTATAGGGGTGTTTGCTTGCTTCGTGGCTGCGTCGCTCATAAATTGCCAAAACTCAGCACCGGAGCGATTATCAATCCACTGATCACCACGCAATTCAAAGTGATGACCATTAAACTTAGTCGCCACCCATACTTGGTGCAATGGTGCTTGTTTGTTGATAACAATTTTGCTCTTGTCAGGGAAAATAATCTCTAGAATTCCCGCTGCTGATTCGTAATCTAAATCAGCGTCACAATCATCGATCTGCTCTTCAATAGTCAACATTAGCGCATCGGCTAACTCATGATATTCACTTTCTGTCATCGTGATTTCCTCTTACTGACGCACTGCGGCATGGTGCCTAAGCTTAACTCGCTATTTGAGCAATTTGATGAAGACGAAATTTCAATAGCGAAAAGCTGCTTTTTTTATCAATTCTGTTACTCTGCGATTATAAAGGCACTGACACGAATTATCTAATGAAAGCGACACCTTATAAATTTAGCGTAACGGCACTTGTTTTTACTACTTTAATCGGATTATCGGGTTGCGGTCAAAGCGGTCCGCTTTATTTGCCTGAGCAACAGGCTAAAAAATCAAACCAATCGAAAGTAGAACAAGCAAACCAGCCTGCAGCAGAACAACAGGAGCGTTAAAATGGATTATTTCAATTACCGAGATGGTAAGTTATTTGCAGAGGATGTCTCGATTAGCGATATAGCCAAGCAATATGGTACTCCCTGTTATGTCTATTCGAAAAAAACCCTCGCTAGGCATTATCACGCTTTTACGGATGCCGCAGCCGGTCATCCCCACTTAGTGTGCTATGCAGTAAAAGCAAACTCCAATATTGCCGTCTTGAATGTCTTAGCTCAGCTTGGTTCTGGTTTTGATATTGTGTCAAAGGGTGAACTTGCTCGTGTACTTAAAGCCGGTGGAGATCCACAAAAAGTCGTCTTTTCTGGTGTCGCAAAAACAGAAGATGAAATCGCGTTTGCGCTTGATACTGGTATAAAGTGTTTTAATGTTGAATCGATTGCAGAGCTTCACCGGATCAGTGAAGTAGCGACTAGGCTAGATAAAATCGCGCCTATTTCATTGCGCGTAAACCCGGATATTGACGCGAAGACTCACCCTTACATTTCGACGGGCTTGAAAGAAAATAAGTTTGGTATTGATATCAAGGCTGCATTTGATGTGTACCAGCTCGCCTATGCCCTACCTGGCTTAAAAGTAGTTGGGATCGACTTCCACATCGGGTCTCAGTTAGTTGAGGTTAATCCATTTTTAGCCGCTTTAGATAAAGTGCTTGCGCTAATCACACAGCTGGAAAAAGCGGGGATTTACTTACATCACTTGGATATTGGTGGCGGCCTTGGTGTACCATATGATGGTGAAAAACCACCGCACCCGAGTGCATACGCTGCAGAAATTAAAGCCAGACTGGAGCAATTTACTGATCTAGAACTTATTTTTGAACCCGGTCGTGCCATCGCGGCAAATGCGGGGGTTCTAGTCACTAAAGTCGAATTTATTAAGCCAACTGCACACAAGCACTTTGCAATTGTTGATGCCGGCATGAACGATATGCTGCGCCCGTCGCTATATCAAGCTTGGCAAAATATTGTGCCAGTCACGCCGCGAGACGATGTAGAGTCGATAAATTATGACGTGGTTGGCCCTGTATGCGAAACAGGTGACTTTTTAGGTAAAGACCGAGTACTAAAACTAAAAGCAGGTGATCTATTAGCACAACGCAGTGCTGGTGCCTATGGCTTTACCATGAGCTCAAATTATAACTCTCGCCCTCGTTGTGCAGAAGTTATGGTGGATAACGACCAGCATCACTTAATTCGCCAAAGAGAACCACTAGAGTCTCTGTGGCAATATGAACAACTACTGCCACAATAACCCAACTTAGTACATAACCTAGGGGGCAGCATAAAGCTTTACATTAAGCCGCTTCCCTAGTCGATGTATCCATGGCAAAGTATTAGCAAAGTGAGGACATGGTTTTATACCAAAAGATAACCACTCTATGTTTATAAACTTTTCAAAAATGCACGGTTTAGGCAATGACTTTGTGGTGATAGATAATGTCACTCAAAATGTATTCTTGTCTCGAGACCAAATAAAAAAGCTTGCAGATCGCCATTTTGGCATTGGCTTTGACCAGTTATTAATGGTCGAGGCGCCTTACTCTCCCGACTTGGACTTTCATTATCGTATTTTTAATGCTGACGGTAATGAAGTTGAACAATGCGGTAATGGTGCTCGTTGCTTTGCCCGTTTCGTACGGATGAAGGGACTCACCAATAAGCACAAGGTGAATGTATCCACCAAAGGGGGCAATATTACTCTGTACATCGAGAAAGACGGTCAAGTGACAGTCAATATGGGCAAGCCAAATTCGAATCCACAAGCCATTCCGTTTCGTGCAAATAAGCAAGAAAACACCTATATTTTAAGAGCTGATGAACATACCGTGTTCTGTAGTGCCGTATCGATGGGCAACCCACATGGTGTAATCATTGTGGACAGTATTGACACCGCAGATGTTCACACGCTTGGTCCTTTACTAGAACACCATGAACGATTTCCACAAAAAGCCAACATCGGCTTTATGGAAGTCGTATCTAGAGAGTATATAAAGTTACGGGTGTGGGAACGCGGTGCGGGTGAAACCTTGGCATGTGGCACTGGCGCTTGCGCTGCTGTAGTTACCGGTATTATGCAAGGAAAGCTGGATGAAACGGTTAGGGTTGACCTACCTGGCGGCAGCTTGCAGGTGCGCTGGGCAGGTCAAGGCCAAGTGGTGAAAATGACCGGACCGGCGGAACACGTTTTTGACGGACAAATAGCGATATGACCCAAAAAGAAAGCGAGGTGACAGAGCAACACGTTGTAGAATACCTACGCGCGCACCCTGACTTTTTATTGCGCCATCCCTATCTTATGTTGGAGTTGAAATTACACCACCAACAGCAAGGATTACCTGACCTTTCCTTGCATCAACAGCGCCTGTTGCGACAGGAAGTCGACACGCTAAAACAGCAGATCCGCGACATGATTGAACATGCAACGGCCAATGAGCTGATCTTCAAGCAGCTTACGCAATGCCAGCTGGCCATCATGCGCTGTACGGAGCTAAACGCGATTAATGACACATTGGCACAACGCTTTGATGCCTACAGCGACATTCAATGTAAGCTTATCAGTATTGACGACTCAGTGTCTGAATTGGTTACAGCGAAGCTAACCAGCAGTAACTGCTATCTCGGTCGTATCAGCCAGCAATTTGCAGCACAACTATTTAGCGACTTTGAGGTTGGCTCCGTTGCACTATATCGCATTTCGGCATCGGAACAAGGGAACTACATTCTCGCGTTTGCTAGCCGCTCAGCTGAACACTTCTCACCACAGCATGATAATATGTTGATCGCAGCATTTATCCAAACGTTAACGCTAAAACTCGAAGCGCTGGCATGACCCAAACGCCGCTAACCGATGAATGGGCAGAGCCAATCACCGCCTTTATGGCACACCTTCGCCATGAAAAGCACTACTCTGAGCACACCTTGAACCAGTATCGGACGCAACTCACTCAAGCAGCCTTATATTTTTGCCAGTACGCCAGTGCTTGGCAACAAGTTAGTGGCGAACAGATCCGTCGCTACAGCATGAAACTGCGAAGCCAAAATTACAACCCCAGAACCATCAACCTTAAACTCAGTTGTATCCGCAGTTTATACAAGTTTCTAAAACTAAAATCGCAATCAAAGCAAGCTGTCGTAAACCCGGCACAAGGGATCCGAGGCCCTAAATTTCAAAAGCCATTACCAAAAAACCTTGATGTCGACCAAATGGGGCAATTATTAGAAATTCCATCAGATGATGCTTTAGCTGTTCGTGATAAAGCCATGATGGAATTAATGTACTCCAGTGGGTTACGGCTGAGCGAGTTAGTTGGTGCAAACCTATTAGATGTGAAAGATGGCGAGATCCGAGTGTTAGGTAAAGGTGGTAAAACCCGTATTGTTCCCGTTGGGGGCAAAGCGCTCAACGCATTAGACGACTGGCTGAATATCCGTTCACAGTATGCTCCGCCAGAAGAGCCTGCGCTTTTTGTCAGCAAATTAAAGCGCCGGATAAGTCCACGGCATGTGCGCGCAAGGATGAAAGAATGGGGGCTGAAGCAAGGGATAAGTACACCTATTCATCCACATAAACTGCGACACTCTTTTGCCACCCATTTACTTGAGTCTAGTGGCGACTTGCGAGCAGTCCAAGAAATGCTTGGTCACGCTAGTTTGTCAGCCACGCAGGTCTATACCCATTTAGATTTTCAACATCTAGCAAAAGTGTATGATAGTGCTCACCCTAGAGCGAAAAAACAAAAAGACGAGTAATCATGCGATTTAATAAGCCTATTTCAACTATCCGCGCGATTAGTTTTGATTTAGACGACACGCTATACGATAACCGCCCAATTATTATTGCTGCGGTTCAAGCAATGACCGATCACCTCAACGCTATCCCAAAATGGCGTGCCAAAGGGGAAACATTTTGGTTACAGTGTCGTGATCAAGCGCTCAAACAAGACCGGACGCTGGCGGAAAACGCCACTCGATGGCGTCAAGCTGCTCTCCATCTCGGTTTCACCATACTGGGATATGAACATGATGCAGCAGCAGATGCTACTCAACGTGCTTACCAAGCGTTTGCAGATGCCCGTAGCAATATTGTCGTCAGCGACTCCGTTATCGACTTACTCACACAATTACGTCGTAAGTTTCATATTATCGCCATCACAAACGGTAATGTAGAGGTAGAGAAATTTAACCTAAGGAATAGCTTTGACTTAGTGCTTCGCGCTGGCATTGATGGTCGTGCTAAACCTCACCCTGAACTTTATCACCTTGCTTGTCAGCATTTTAATATTACACCAGAACAGTTACTCCATGTAGGTGATAGCCTAGATACGGACGTCCAAGGTGCACATCGCGCAGGTGCATCAAGCGTCTGGCTGCGCAATAACTTTACTCAATACCGCTATCAAGGATTAGCAAATATAGAAATAGATAACATACAGATGTTAAAAAACATGATGTAATGTTTCTCTACTGTGGTTGCATTCAGTGCTCGAATAACGTACTAATATTGACTTCCAAAAAACGATAATAATGGAAGTAAATTATGTCATCACAGGACACCACAAGTGATGTGGGCTTTTTTGGCCATCCCAAAGGCCTACTCACTCTTTTTCTCACTGAGATGTGGGAGCGCATGAGTTACTATGGCATGCGCGCCATGCTCGTTCTTTTTATGACCGCCACCTTACAACAAGAAGGACTTGGTTTTACAGTTGCATCAGCTGCTGCAATTTATGGTCTCTATACCGGCTCAGTCTATTTTTTAGGGTTGCCTGGAGGCTGGATAGCTGACCGCTTGCTCGGTGGCCAACGTGCCGTTTGGTATGGCGGTATTATCATTATGATCGGCCATATTATTCTTGCCATACCCAGCCAATTTTCTTTTTTTGTCGGGCTCATTTTTGTTGCCTGTGGGACTGGATTATTAAAGCCAAACATCAGCGCAATGGTTGGCCAACTTTATAGTGATGAAGACAACCGTCGAGATAGTGGCTATGCCATTTACTATATGGGTATCAACTTAGGCTCTGTGATTGGCTATATGGTCTGTGGCTATTTTATGGAAAATATCGGATGGCATTGGGCGTTTGGCGCTGCGGCTGTTGGTATGGCTATTGGCCTTATCACTTACCGCTTAACAGGTCGTCACATTGCAACTGTTGGCCATGTTCCAACCAACCCTATGTCAGCCAGCCAAAGTACTAAAGCATGGGGTGCAATCGCCCTTGCCGTTGCGACTGTTGCTGCTGTGACAATTGCCACCTTTACCGGTGTACTGATCATCGACCCCGTTATACTGGCAAAATATGTCGCTATCGCCTTTACGATCACCTTTTTCTTGTACTATGGCTACATTTACTTTGCTGGTAACTTAGATGACAATGAAAAGCGCCGTATGTGGGCATTATTTTTGGTTTGCGTAGCCTCAACGTGCTTTTGGTCTGGCTTTGAACAAGCAGGTTCATCGCTGAACTTATTCGCCCGAGATTATACAGACCGCCTGATCGGCAGCTTCAGTATTCCTACAGCTTGGTTTCAGTCAACTAACGCTTTTTTCATCATTATCCTATCACCGTTTTTTGCCGCCCTTTGGATTAACTTAGCTAAGCGCATGATAACGCCGACCTACAGTATTAAATGTGCAATCGGATTACTTATTATGGCAAGTGGCTTTATTGTCATGTTTTTCGCTTCTCAATATGCTGCACAGGGCTTGAAAGTAGCACCTATGTGGCTGATCACAACTTATTTTCTTCATACGGTTGGCGAGCTATGTCTAAGTCCGGTTGCACTTAGTGCAGTCAGTAAGTTATCTCCAAAGCGCTTTGCTGGACAGATGATGGGGGTATTCGTACTAACTTACTCTATTGGCAATATTTTCTCAGGTCTACTAGCAGGCAGCTTCGACCCTAATAATATCGCTGATCTTCCAAACCTCTATCTGCAAATTGCACTATTCACAATCGGTATTGGTGTTTTTGTAGGTGTGCTTGGATTAAAAACCAAGCATTGGGAGAAACAATCTGAAAAGCCGCTCACTGAGCAAACGGCTTAACCGCCATGATGTAAGTGTAGGGGCGTCATGCTCCTACATCTTCTCAAATTCAGCTGAAACCAACTGCCCTTCGTATGCCTTAAAGTGACCCACCCACTTGGGTGCAGCCACCTCTATGGTGTCATAAAAACGTTCAACTTTACCTAGTTTTGACGCCGCACTTTGTGGATCAAGATAACTAATACCATAAAACTGCCATGGTAATAGCACCTGAGATATTGATGCCAAACCAATCAAGTTGGCATTACGCAAAGACCATGCTTCTTGTAGTTTTACTGAGGTTACTTTACCTAACTTGTTCAACTCCATAAGCTGATGGCACCCCGTATACAATATTGTTTTGCGTTCAACATCTTGCCATTGAATAAGATGAGATTGCTGCTGCTCGATAAACAAGTCTATATCTGTTTTACCTTGATAACAGGGTGGCGTAGTCGGCTCATCAATGTGAAAGCGACCTATCGTTAACTCAGACAACTTAGTGTTTGGAGTTTTGGTATATCTCCCCTCTTGAAAGAAAGCGACATTAGCATAGCGTGCAGTTAGCACAGAGACATGATGTTGGCTCAAAGGTCGATTGATAATAGCAAGAGACTCATCTTCGACTTGCACCTTGGCATCAATATCGTGGATATTAATTAAGTTTGCCAATGCTACGGGCAATAAGGTAAACGCATATTGATAACCTACCAGCTTGTCGTGTTCAAACAAGAATGCGTGGTTACGGCCAATCGTGGCTAGTTTTTGGTGACTGTTAACCGGCCATACGAGTGTAAAGCGCCCTATTTGCTGCTCTGCGGTAGCAAAGGTATCACCCAAGGCTACCCCAAATACCTCTGTGGGTGTAATTGCGGTATCTTTAACTTGGGTCACCTTTTGCTCAGCACGCTTGGCGTTAAGATCAATTGTAATTTGAGATGAAACTGTGTGTGTCTTTTTGGAAAAAGCAGTCGCGGTAATCATTTCATAATTATCAGCCGTGATGGCTGTTTTTGTGCGGCATGCTATCACAGGATAAGCAAATATGCGCCCTGATACAGCGACAAGTTTTCCATTATCTTTTAACCTCTCTTTTAGTACCACTTTGTCTATGATTAAGTCGCGACCTTGCTCTTCAGATTTCTCGATCAGCGCCTCAAATAGTGACCGTTTTACTCCATCTAGCAAGTCAGTGGCGACTGTTTCTATTTGCTCTCTACGGGGTTCTTTTCCCATTAACGTTGTGATTGAATCAAAGTGCTGCCGAAAAATATTGATAACCGTTGCACTCTCGTTAATGTCACAGTCACTGCCTTTCATCCATATTTGTGCAGCAGGTACGTGCGAGGAGAATATGACTAGGCTTGCCAACAAAACTTTTTTATTCATTTTTTTCCTTGTTCTTTGTCCTGACATTAACTTAACGCAAACCAATATGAACCTGTAGTTTTTATTGCGATTTTGCTACTGTACAAACTCTTTTTTCATGAAGGATAGCATCATCATGTCGACTGTTATGATCACAGGTGCAACAGGTTTACTTGGTCGCGCACTGTGCCAAAAAATAAGCCACCACCACACAGTTATTGGGTGTGGTTTTAGCCGTGCAGTGGCCCCGTTACACCAATTAGACTTAGGAGATCAAACAGCGGTGCTAAGCTTTTTAGACACACACCAGCCTGACTACTTGATCCACGCCGCTGCCGAAAGAAGACCCGAGTACTGTGAGCGTGACCACCAAGGGACGTTGGCACTCAATGTGGCTGCAACAGAGTTTCTAGCTAAAACATGCCGCCAACGGGGGATCCGCTTTTTCTTTATCAGTACCGATTATGTTTTTGACGGTACATCCCCCCCATACCTTGAGTCAGACCCAACGCACCCGATTAATTTTTATGGTGAAACAAAGCAGGCTGCAGAACGAGCAATTATAGCGGACAGTGAGTTACATACCATTGTTAGGGTGCCGGTGTTATATGGAGAAGTGACGACATTGGAAGAGTCTGCGGTCACTATTATTGCCCAGCAGCTACTTGATTCCCCAAGTGCTAGCCATGACCACTGGGCTATCCGTTATCCAACACATGTCGATGATATTGCATTAACGCTCAATGATGTTATCGCCAACCCAGACGTGACAGGAATCATCCATATTAGTGGCAATCAAGCATTCACTAAATACGAGATGGCGACGATCATGGCGCAAATACTAGATGTGCCAAGCCATCTTGTGACTTCACGAGCGACACCGAGTGGTGACGCCAAGCGGCCAAAAAACTGTGCGCTCAAAGACACTAGGTTGTTACAGTATGGGATCAATCACCAGCGTGACTTTGCAACGGCTGTTGCAGACGTACTGTCTACTCATATGCCTCGTTGTCAATGAGGCATAACCTGACGGTGGGCTAAAACAGCCCATTTCGACCGAAGGGAACTTCCAAGGTGTTATCGCTAGCCGAGACGGGATGCCCTATCATTTCATCGTAGGCACTTTGATGCCTTATCACCATTTCCACGTAGCTAATATCAGACAGACGTTTTTGAATTTGCAGTGGGTTATGTGCTTTTAAAAACTCACCATTTTCCTCTTTGACATAATACTCTACGTTGTTTACAACTACACTCACCTGATAAAGCGCCAAATCTATCGAATGAACAATGACTTTTTGTAGTGGTTGATGGTGTTTTAGTTTTGAAAATAATATCGCCATGCTCAGCAAAGAGATCCAAATTTACAAGTAGATACATTACAATACGCATGGTGCTCAATAACAGTTCAATTCAGTTTATGTCCTACCCAATGCGTTTAGCAAAATATCTCGGCCATTGTGGTGTCTGCTCACGGCGACAGGCTTCGCGTCTAATTGATAGTCAACGCGTGATGGTCAATGGTCGCCTAGCCAATCATATCGACCACATCACACCTGAAGACCATATTACTGTCGATAATATTGCTGTTACTAAGCCCGAACCTAGACGACTATTTGCGTATTACAAACCGGTCGGTATTGACTGTAAAGTAAAGCCACACGACCCGCACAGTATTTATCATGTTTTACCTCAGTCCTGTCGTGTTTACCCAATTGGCCGACTAGATAAAGATAGCCGAGGGCTATTACTACTTACCAATGATGGTGAGCTATGCCAACGCCTGATCCATCCGGATCAACATCAGGAAAAGGAATATGAAGTACAAGTCGACAAGCCTATTGATACTGCATTTTGCGCCAAAATGGCAGCAGGCATACCAATCAAAGGACAAGTCACCTTACCGTGTGTGGTAGAGCAAATTGCCCCCGATCGATTTAAGATTATTTTGCGCCAAGGCCTCAATCGGCAAATAAGAAAAATGGCGCATTATTGTGGCTACCACGTTATTGATTTGCATCGCGTCCGGATTGCAGCACTACAATTGACACAATTACAGATTGATAGTGGTGAAATAAAAGAAATTGCAGCTGACTTCTTTGCCCAAACTACAACCCACACACAACAATGATTGCAACAGCACATCCCATACCAAGTGCCCATACAATAGAGCGAAGTACATCGATATTCAGCCAGTAAAGCACACAATACAGCGCCCGAGCCGTAACATGCCCGATGGCTAACCACTCAATCAAAGGAGTATAAGTTTGGGTGCCAAATGCAACCGCCATGGCCACTGCAAAAACGGCTAATGACTCAAAACAATTTTGATGTGCCGCAAGCGCTCTGGCACCAAGCCCCGTTAATCTTTTTTGTTGCTCTCGAGGGTGTTTATTGTCGTAACCACCTTCTTTATTCATTGCCACTGCGACTGGAATTTTGGCAAAGTAAGGTAATAAGATGGCAAGAATTGCACAGATAATTAAGATGTTCAAAAGATACTCCTTCAACTATTAATATCGCGACTCTCAGTAGAGCAGAATAGTTAAAAAAAGAAAAGCCATAAGCTAGAACAACGGTTCTTACCTATGGCCAAATCTCGTAGCATCGATATTAATCTTAGCTCGATTTTTCAGATTTAAAATGTGGCAAATTGTCGCAGCGCTATTTTGTCGTCAGACTGCACAAGTAAAATTGGGCTAGTCCATTGATAGTAAAATAAATTATTTTCACTATTATTATAATTCATTTATGCTTAATTGAGTCTTTATTGTATGCTGAGCTGCATCATCGACTGTTAGAGCTCAAGTATAATGTGGATCGTATTCACGCTGTTAGCCGCTTTCTCGCAAGCTTGGCGAAATGCTTTTCAAAGCCAGTTGAGCGCCAGTGCCTCAACGGCCAGTGTTACCCTCGCGCGATTTATTCTTGCAAGTCCCCTAGCCCTGTTATATTTGTGGCTACTCTACCAATTCAACCCAGTAGCACCGCTTGCCATTTCCACACATTTTCTCTTTTATGTCTTTGGTGCCAGCGTCATGCAAATCTTAGCAACGGGATTGATGGTCGTGCTTTTCAAGCAAAATAACTATGCCATCGGTGCTGGACTGGCAAAAAGCGAAGCGTTGGTTGCGGCTATGTTAGGTGTGCTGTTTTTTGGTTCTAGCTTAACTTTACTCGGGTGGTTTGGCGTTTTTATTGGCGCGATTGCTGTGATGCTACTCAGTGGCTTTAGTTTACGCACTGTAGAATGTAAAACCGCACTTATCGGGCTTGCTTGCGGCACTTGCTTTGCGCTTACTTCATTGTGGGTACGTGAGGCCAGTATTGCCGCCGGTTTACCTTTTCCTCATAGTGCAGCTTGGGCGTTACTGCTGGTGTTATTATGCCAAACACTGATGTTGAGTATTTATATGACACTGCGAGAGCCTCAGTCATGGTTGATACTTTGGCGGCACCGAAAGCTGACCACTGCAATTAGCGTCAGTAGCTGTATTGGTTCTATTGGTTGGTTTAGCGCCATGAGCCTTGAGCATGTTGCTTATGTAAAAACACTCGGCCAAGTAGAGGTCTTTTTTACATTACTTATCTCTGTTTTGTGGCTCAAGGCACCGATAAAAAAGCGTGATTCAGCGGGACTGGTGCTGATCGCCATCGCCGCAGTTTTGGTTATGCTAACTTAAGTACCACGACGCCACTGATAATCAGCAACACACCCAAATAACGCATAAAGGTACTGGGATCTCCGTAAAAGGCGATCCCGACCAAAAATGTCCCCGCAGCACCAATGCCTGTCCAAACAGCATAAGACGTACCAAGCGGGATCTGTTTTTGTGCCATCCATAACATCCATCCACTGAGCGCCATAAAGCCGACAGCGATACAAATTCCTAGCCATCTCGTCTCTGCTTGCTGCGCCATTTTCAAACCAACCGGCCAGCCTATCTCAAATAAGCCAGCCATAATTAAGTAAATCCATGCCATCGTTACTGCGCTTTCAACTCCACCGAATATAGATCTTTTCTGCGATCTCGTAAGTTACGCACAGTTCCTTCACTATGCAATATTTTGAGCTTATCTAAATCCAAATCACTGAATAGCAGCATCTCGGTATTGGGAGTGGCTTCGTTAAGCGCAGCATCGTGTGGAAAAGCAAAATCTGATGGTGTGAGTACTGCCGATTGCGCATACTGTACATCTAAACTCTCCACTTGTGGTAAGTTACCAACACTCCCCGCGATTACCACATAACATTCATTTTCTATTGCTCGAGCTTGCGCACAATGCCTAACGCGCAGGTAACTATTTTTGGTATCAGTCCAAAATGGCACAAACAAGATGTCTAAACCCTTCTCAGCCATAATGCGAGAAAGCTCTGGAAACTCGACGTCATAACAAACCTGGATCCCGACACGACCGGCATCGGTATCAAACACCTCTATTTTATCACCACCCTTTATCACCCAATCATAGTCTTCATGTGGGGTGATATGAATTTTACGTTGCTCATCGACCTTACCCGAGCGGTGACAAAGATAACTGACGTTGTAAAGCTTATCGCCTTCGAGCAATGGCATTGAGCCGGTGATAATATTGGCATTATATTCGATTGCCATTTGCGACATTGCTTCACGAAATCGCTCGGTATAAGTGGCTAAAGCACGAATAGCTTCAGTTTGATTTTTGTATTGGCCAAGTCCCATCAGGGGAGCATTAAAAAACTCTGGAAAAAGGATAAAATCACTTTGGTAATCTGACACCGTATCAACAAAGTACTCCACTTGCTGCATCAACTCCTCTACCGACTCCACACGACGCATTTGCCACTGTACCGCACCAACTCTCACAATGGTTTTTTTGCTCTCGATAACTGTATCTGTCGGCTCAAACAATATGTTGTTCCACTCTAATAACGTCGCGTAACCTTCTGAATCTTGATCTTCCGGCAAATATTGCTTGAGTAGACGTTTGACTTGAAAGTCGTTAGCCAGCTGAAAGCTCAAAATAGGATCATGAAGTTCTTTGTGATCTACTTTATTGATATATTCCATCGGCGACATGCTGCGGCGATATTGCTTGTATAATGGGATTCGACCACCAGCGAGGATCGCCCGCAAGTTATACTGACGACACAGCTCTTTTCGGGCATCGTACAACCGGCGTCCTAACCGCAGCCCGCGATGACTTTTGGCGATAACGACATCTAGACCGTACAACGCATCTGCATTACTATCACTAAAAATTCGACTATGTGCATCCACAATATCCTCGTAAGTATGTGGATTCGAGAATGTTTGATAATCGACTTGCACACTCAGCGCGATACCAACAATTCGCTCACCATCCTTCACGCCAATTTGACCTTCAGGGAATTGGTCAATTAACCTAAAGATTGTGTGGCTTGGCCATGCGCCTCCAAGATCAGGGTAGGCTTCATCCATTAACTGCTTCACCTGGTCATAATCGGACTTTTCTAGGTTACATAGCGTGATCCGCGCTTTTTCTATAGACATGTCAACTCCAAAGCTTAGGTTACCTTCCTATCTCTACTCTATCACAGTTAACCTTACTCGATACTGAGTAGATTAACCTGAGCTTAGGATAAATAAGCAGCAAATCAAAACTAACCTTCTATACTTGTTTTATTGTGTATAACTCAAGAGCTTAGGTTTGACTAAACACCACCCTTACAGCAGGCCAGATCAAGTCGAGGCACTGAAATTTGCCTTATTGCGTCGTGTCGCGCTGTACTGTATGTGGCTGCATGTCGTGCTGATCGGGGCATTTTGGCATCTTCAAGTGGAGACGCTTGCTATTGTCAATATTGGTAGCGTCACTATGTGGTATATCGGTATTAAACTCATCGATAACAACAAACCTTCTCTCGCACTACGTGTATTCTGCTTAGAGGTCGCATTGCACGCCACCTTAGTATGTGCCTACTTAGGAATGTCTCTTGGGTTTCAATATTACTTGTGGACTGTTTCTTGTTTGATGCTGCTGGACTATCAGCTCAAGCTCAGGCACGCGGTTATTTACTCTGTCGTGCTTATCACGCTTTTTGCCACGCTAAAATTGTTATTTGACGATGTCATCTACCATTACCGATACCAAGAGTTGGTGCCGTATGTGCACTTTGCTAATGTACTGATATGTGGTATTCCAATGATTTATACCATTAGCCATATTCGTAAAATGACCGTACAGCAACGCGATGAGCTAGCAGAGCTGGCTGCGCATGACCCGCTTACCAAAATGTTTAACCGCCGCTATGCCAAAGAGCTTATCACCCATGCGAAAGAAAGCTGCATATCCACACACTCACCATTATGTTTAGTGATGGCTGACATTGACCACTTCAAAAAAATTAACGATACCTTTGGTCATGGTAAGGGGGATAAGATTTTAAAGACTGTCGCAAAGACAATACAATCACATATGCTGCCAGCAGATATCGCTGTGAGGTGGGGCGGTGAGGAGTTTTTGATTGTATTGGCGCCTTGTTCTGGCGATGAAGCAATGCGACGCATCGAGCAATTACGCCAAGCCATTGAAAGTATCAAGTTTGAGAATAACATAATCAAAATCACCATGAGTTTCGGTATCACCAACTGGGATCACAGCGAGTCTTTTGAGCAGGCTATTCATCATGCAGATGCTGCGCTTTATCGCAGCAAAGAATTAGGGCGCAACTGCATTACAACTGCGCCCTCGATATCTACCACCCAAACGAGTTAACTGCACCCCACCCTTGCTGAACATGACTAAAATAAGGTTATTGCGGTGAAATACGTATTTCGTGAGTCAAAGGCTGCGGTAACAAAGGCGTATTACTTCCAGCGCTGTATTCAGCAAAGCCTGAACGATAAAAAGGCGAGAGTGGGTGCCCACTTTGCCCACCAGCGACTGTTAAAATCGCGTTTTTAAGATGTCCTGGCTGTGCGATAAAGCGCTGTGAGGCACCAAAGGCTGAAACTTGTACAGCTGGCATAAACGTATCACCAAATGCTGGTACGGTCGGCATATCCAATAGTCCACTGAGCATGGGGATCTGCTGCGAAAATGGATGTTGCACCCGCAGTGCATTCACCTCTCCCCAGCGCCATGCAGCCATATTACTGCCATAAGCATCTCGCAGTCTTTGCTTCGCCAACTCATAGGCCGCAAGCTGTAAATCTTGCCAAGAGTCATATTGACCAAGCCAATCATCAGGCTGATGCGTTAACAACTGCCACAGCCCAGGCTCTAGGTAACGCTTCACCGGCTTTAATGACAGTTGCTCTTGTTGCAGCCCAGCTTCTATCGGTGCGTACAAGGTGTCAATTAGTGCACTACGGTAATACTTAACTAGTGTATACCCGACAGAGTCAGCACAAGCACAAGCTTGCCATGCGTCGAGCTTTGCCAAGTCTTGTTGGTATTGTGATGGCTCATGGTGACGTAACAAGTCAACAAGTGACTCATGCCATGGTGCTAAAAATAAAGCTTGGTTATCTAATTGTAATTGATAAAAGTCGTTTTCAGTGAAGGCTTGTTTTGCCATAAGGCCATCACGGATCTGTACCGCTCGTGCACCCAGAGCATAGCCACCGTCACCAAAGCGCTGATCATCCTCTACAGAGACAACTCGAGAGTTAGCAGTCCATAATTTACCGTTAGATGGATTTTGCACGACAGGACGATTCACTTCGTTCTCTTGCCATGCTTGCTCATATGAACGCATTGCAGCAGCAGTATCGTGGGTTATTTTTCTAGCAGGTACCGCCCCCATTAATGTCCATGCGGCAGCGCCTTTCTTATCCACAACCATCAAGTTTTGCACTGGAATACCGACCTTTACTGCATGAGTCGCCGCCGCCGCTGCATCTGCCAGTAGCTCCATTCCCACTAATTCCAAGTTAACGGCATAAGGCTGATGTGCAACCCAGCTAAGTGCATACTTATCATCACCGATTTGCTTCACAGGGCCAAAGGCACTCATTTCTAATTGATAAATATGCTCACTACCATCAGGCAGTTTAATTACTTCAGAAATAAGCTGGGTTTTAGTATCAGCAGCTAACGCTACCCAATCAGCCATATCGACATAACTATTGGTAAACCCCCAAGCAATACTATTATTACTACCAACGACAATGGCAGGTGCACCAGGTAAAGAAATTCCGGTTACCTGCACAGCCTGCCCTTGATGTTGATAGTTTAATTGTGCACGATACCAGATTGAAGGTACATTCAGGCCCAAGTGCATATCATCAGAGAGCATAGCAGCGCCAGTTTTTGTTAACGCGCCCGTCACTGCCCAATTGTTACTGCCATACAACGGCTGATCTGCGATTGCGCTGGGAAGGTAAGTGCTCAGCGGCTGCGGTAACGTTGGAATAGTCGCAACTGCTGAGTCTATTACACTGTTATCTAATGCGGCTTGATACCGACTTGGCTGTAGAATAAAGTCAAGCATCTCATGGCCAAATTTTTGCTCTAATACGATGAGTGCTTCGTCACGTTCATAGGTGCCAGCCTGTAAATCCAAGTACATACCAAAGATAGTCAACAGGCTATCTTCAGGCCGCCAAGCTTGTGGCTCGGCGCCCAATAACAGGTATTCAAAGCTGGTAAACCCCGACTGTATACGGCCATCATTCACACCTTGCGTATACCGAGTTAGGATTTGCTTATGTGATTGTGGTAAAGACATCACAATTTGTCTTGCCCGTTTTCTAAACTGATGAAAGCGCATCTTTTCATCGCGCTTGATTGCTGCAGCACCAAATAACTCACTAAGCTCACCTGCAGCATTACGCCTTAATAAATCCATCTGAAAATAACGATCCTGTCCATGCGCAAAGCCAAGTCCATAAGCCGCATCAGCTCGGGAGCTTGCAGACACGACAGCCTGGCCTAGCGCATCTCTAGCTAACACCACAGGCGCATCAATCCCCACAGCACTTCCCTTTCCATCTAGCGCAGGAAGGCTTAGCGCCAAAGCACCATAAATGCCTGCCGTTCCAATTAGCAATAACAAGAGTACAACAACAGTAAATCGTTTAATCCAAGTAAACATGAATATCCTTAACTTTTTCAGCTACGCAATTTAGGCTTAGAAGATATAGCACGTCATCAACTGATAGACCAACTCTGCCATAACCATAAGACAATCAAGTTAAAGCATTTTATTTTTCAATTAGATTTCGCTTTGCGTGTACTGAACTATAGTTAAAGCATCGTCTTAAACACAATAGCCCCATGACTTCAGAACTATCAACTTCACCGCTTAAGTTTCGCTTTATCAAGTCTAGCTTCTGGCTATTGCTCGTCTTGATCATAGCCGTAGCATGGTATGTTGATCAGGTTAATTATCGCCGTCTTGTTGCTATGGAAAAGAGCCGAGCTACCGAAGAAGTGAATGTATATCGTACCAAGATAGAAGGTGTGCTCACCAAAAATGTGCAACTGGTTAGAGGGCTTGGAATTGCACTTGCCGACCAAACCACGCTTTCACAACTTCGCTTTGAGCAACTGGCAAGACCCCTATTCGAGACCAGTCAAGTACTCAGAAATATTGGTGCAGCCCCAGATATGCGGCTTGATTATGTCTATCCACTACAGGGTAATGAAAAAGCCATAGGCCTGGACTACCGCACTCATCCCACACAAAAATATGGCGCTTTACTCGCAAAAGAAAGTCGCGAAATAGTAATGGCTGGACCTTTAGAGCTATTACAAGGTGGGACTGGGCTCATTGCTAGAATCCCTGTGTTCAAGGATAAAACACAGTTTTGGGGATTGTTATCCGTCGTGCTGGATATGGAGAGTTTATATCAACAAACCAACTTAATGGCACTGGAAAGCCGATACCTTGTTGCGATTCAAGGCGTTGATGGTAAAGGCCAAGAAGGCGAGTATTTTTACGGCAACAGCAATATTCATTCTTTGTCGCCTATCGCTTTTAGCGTCAATGTGCCATCAGGGCAGTGGGAATTATATGCAGCCCCGAGGATAGGCTGGCAGCCAGAAGCCGCTTCAATATGGCCTTTTCGGCTCGCCATCATCGTACTTATTATCATTTTTATCGCTGCGTTTGTCTTTATCACCCGATTACTAACCCAGTTGCAACGAAACAGCGCAGCACTCACTAACATGGGCATATTAGCTGAAGTAGGCGCATGGGAAATCAATGTGAGTACGCGTGATATTATTTGGTCAGATGTAACGCGAAGCATTTTCTGTGTGCCTAGGCACTTTCAACCAACATGGATGAATACCACAGAGTTTTTTAAAGCTGGATTGCATCGAAGACGTCTGCAAGAGTGTATTGATAGCATCATCAAAACCGGTACCGAGTTTGAAGGAGAGTTCATCATTCACACCCTGAATGCGGACGAATTATGGGTCTTAGTAAAAGCGCGCTCAGTACGAAAAGGCAAGCGCACGACCCATATTTTTGGTTCAATCCAAAATATCAACAAGCGCAAGTTAATGGAAATGGAGCATGACAAATTTGCTAAAAATAATGAACTACTGGCTTATTTAAGTTCTCACGAGGCACTACTGAATAACCAGCTAAATAAGGCCTTTTCGCTATGCGCTGAAACATGTAAAAAAGGGGTAGAGGCAAATAAAGTCAGTATCTGGCAGTTTAATGATGATAAAACGCTTCTTATTCCTGTGTGCTTCTCTAATGCTACGGTAGATAATCTAGTGCACTTCCCACCATGGCGAAAAGCCATTGCACCTGCTTTTTTTAATGAAATAGAAACTGGACAGCTGATCGTCGCGCAACAAGCTGAAAATCATCCAGCAACACTGGCATTATCTGCAACTTACCTTGAGCCATTTGAGATTAAAGCCATGCTTTGCTGTCCCATAAGCCATAAAAATAATACCTTAGGTGTGCTGTGTTCAGAGTATGAAATTGACAATCCAGCATGGGGGCAAAGTGATATTCGGCTCACCAAATCTATTGCCGCGATGCTCGGTAGCTTATTTATCAACAAGGCGCATCAACGAGCAAGAAACCAAGCCATTATAGATAAAGATCTTGCTGAACAATCAGCAAAGATGAAAGCAGAGTTTTTAGCTAGTATGAGCCACGAAATCCGCACCCCACTGAATGGGGTAATGGGCATGATAGAACTTGCCATGCATTCAGAGCTAACAGCAACTCAGCACCACCAGCTTACTCTGGCGCATAGCTCTGCAAAATCACTCCTCACAATCATTAATGATATTCTCGACTTTTCCAAAATCGAAGCGGGAAAACTCACAATTGAGCTGGTTGAGTTTGATTTAATAGAAATGCTAAGCAATATGCTGTGCAGCTTTGTGCGCACGGCGGATGCCAATAACAACAAATTACATATCGACTTGTCGGGAATGAAGGTAGGAAAGGCGCAAACTGATCCAAACCGGCTTAAACAGATACTCAATAATTTACTCAGTAACGCCATCAAATTCACTCATAATGGGTCGGTTACGCTCAGCTGCCACACTGAACAAATTGGTGAGCAAACACACTTGTGGTGTAGTGTTGAAGACACTGGGATAGGCATCTCTAAAGAAAAACTTAATAAGGTGTTTGACTCATTTACACAAGCAGATCTTTCAACAACGCGCCAATATGGTGGTACCGGACTTGGACTGACCATCGCAAAGCAACTTAGTCAATTACTCGGTGGCGACTTGCAAGCATTCAGTAAAGAAGGTATTGGCAGTACTTTTTCTTGTCATGTACTGTTGAATCAAGCGCAACCTATCCCTGTACAGACACATGCTGACGACGCGACCTTGTATGTATTAACTCAAGCAGCTGAAGACTATAATAAACTACTTAAACCATGGAACATTACTTGTCTTCGCGTTGATCAAATAGAGACCCTGCTCACTCAGCTTCACAGCCCTCCATCACATCTAGCCGTCATTTTAGATGCCGAACAGCTATGTGCAGCACCACTCACACAACAACAAACACTAAAAACAGCATTGCTCGAACTCAAGGTGGTGCATGCGGTTGCAGTTGAGGAGCAACATAATCTTGCCATCGATCTTTTTAGTTACTGTGAGCGCGTTTACTATCCAATAACTCCCCATGCCGCACTCAGTGTATTCAATGCAACATTTACCGATCCGACGCAGTCCAGTAGTAACCATACCTCCAATGATGAAGAACCGCTGCTCGGTCGCACCGTATTACTGGTTGAAGACAATAAAATCAATCAAACTGTTGCTACCACTATGTTAGAACGCCTAGGTATCACTGTGGTATGCGCAGAAAATGGCGAGTTGGCACTTACCCACCTACAGTCAATAAAAGTACCTTATGATCTGATATTTATGGACTGCCAAATGCCTATTATGGATGGTTACCAAGCTGCCCAACAAATACGCCAAGGCGTTGCTGGAAAAGTACATCAAGGTTGTGTGATTGTTGCACTCACCGCCAATGCGATGCAAGGTGATAGAGAAAAGTGCCTAAATGCCGGCATGGATGACTATCTCAGTAAGCCAATTAATTTTGATGACCTGAAAGCGAAAATATGGCAGATGCTGCCACCAGAAGACAGCCGATTTGACTCTTCTATTACACAACAAAATTAGCTCACCTACTTTGCTACCTGATTGATTAGCGTTATATTAATCCTTACCAAGGCGATGCTAGCAACCATAATGATAATAAGGAAAGCGATGCAACTCGATGCTCATGAACAACGTGTACTAGGTAGTTTGATTGAAAAGCAAGTCACAACTCCTGAACAATATCCCATGTCTCTTAACGGCCTTACCAACGCATGTAACCAAAAGTCCAACCGTGATCCGGTGATGGAACTTTCTCAACATCAAGTTTTAGACACCCTTAAGCGCTTGCAAGAGAAACGCCTGATCACCTGTGACGAGGCATTATCTGGTCGCGTAGATAAGTATAGCCAACGCTTTTGTAACAGTGACTTTGGCCACTTGAAGGTAGACGCTAAGCAAAAGGCCATTGTTTGCTTGTTACTGTTGCGAGGCGCGCAAACACCTGGCGAATTGAGAACTCGTAGTAATCGCTTAGCCGAATTTTCATCGGTCCAAGAGGTTGAGTCCACACTTGCCACTATGCAGCAAAACGAACACGTTATGAAACTTGCTAGAGAACCCGGTAAGCGAGAGAGTAGGTACCAACATTTATTCGGCGATCAAGCAGAACAAACCAGCGCCATCGCCAGCGATTCAGAGCCAGCAGTACAAAGCCAGACAGAGCTTGAGAGCTTAATGGCTGAGATAGAGCAGCTAAAACAAGAGCTGGCTACAATCAAACAGCATTTAGGACTTTAAAAAACACGCTCATCACAACATAATATAAGCTTATAGCCCCTGAAAGTATTGAGGAACCAGTATGCGTGAAGCAATCATGGCTGAAATGAAAGTTCAGCCTGTTATTGACCCAGAATTTGAAGTTAAACGACGGATCGCTTTTTTGAAAGCGCGGTTACAAGCCTCTGGCTGCTTCACTCTCGTACTTGGGATCAGTGGCGGTGTCGACTCTTCAACCTGCGGACGCTTATGCCAGTTAGCCATTAATGAACTTAACGCAGAGCATGAAACGGGTGCTTATCAATTTATCGCTATGCGTCTACCTTATGGTATCCAAGCAGATGAAGATGAAGCTCAACTTGCACTTGATTTTATTCAGCCAAGCCAGCGCTTAACCGTGAATATTAAACCTGGTGCCGACGCTATGCACGAGCAAGCGTTGGGCGCAATGGCAGGAAGTGCGCTCACTCTACCATCTCAAACCAGCGTCGATTTTATCAAAGGCAATGTCAAAGCACGCCAGCGCATGGTTGCGCAATATGAAATTGCCGGCCTTACTCGTGGCCTAGTTGTTGGTACTGACCATAGTGCAGAGAATATCACCGGCTTTTACACTAAATTTGGTGACGGAGCATGTGATCTCGCCCCGCTGTTTGGTCTATCGAAACGTCAAGTTCGCTCGTTAGCCGCATACCTAAGCGCGCCAACTGGCCTAGTACACAAAACGCCAACGGCTGATCTTGAGTGTGACCGCCCAGGTCTTGCTGATGAAGAGGCGTTGGGCTTGAGTTATGACGATATAGATGACTTCCTTGAGGGCAAACCTATCAGTGATGAAGTGAGTGAAAAGCTCATTACCATTTATCAGCGAACACAGCACAAACGCCAACCTATCCCAACGGTTTACGACGAGTTATAACTCAATTTCTGACGGTGCAGTGCTTGCATTGCACCACAGCCATTACTTTACTTTACTTAACCTCTCAAGGTGACTGATTTATGAGCCAAGCAGCTGCACCTATCTTAATAACTGGCGGCGCCCAGCGCATTGGACTTGCTATGGTGCATCATTTTATCACGCGCCAACAGCCGGTCATATTAACCTATAGAACCAGGCACCAAGTGATCGATGAGTTAGAGACACAAGGCGTCACTTGTATTCATGCTGATTTTGATCAGCCAGATACAATTACCAAACTGACCACGGACATTCGCTCACGCACAAACACACTACGCGCCATTATTCACAACGCATCAAGTTGGGATTGTGAAGCCAATAACCCTGACTACGCAACCCTGTTTGACAACATGATGCGAATACATGCAAAAGTACCCTATTTGATTAATCAAGCATTAGGCGAGTTATTGGCTGCCGACGATGCCATTGGTGATGTGATCCACATTACTGATTACGTAGTAGAAAAAGGTAGCCCAAAACATATTGCTTATGCCGCAAGCAAAGCAGCACTAGATAATCTAACGCGATCATTTGCCGCCAAATTTGCACCTAAGGTCAAAGTTAATAGCATTGCACCTTCACTGATTATCTTTAACCAAGATGATAGTGAACAATACAAAGCAAAAACATTGAAAAAGTCTATCATGGGAATAGAGCCTGGGAGCAAAGAAGTCATTAACAGCGTTGAAATGATCTTAAATAGTAATTACATGACGGGTCGTACGATACAAATCGACGGCGGTCGTCATTTGAGGTAGCGCATTATGCAAGACGAATTACAACAGAGTTATAAATCAATCATAGCAGCCGTTGGCGAAGACACGGGTCGAGAGGGATTACTAGATACCCCCAAACGAGCAGCAAAGGCAATGGAGTATCTGACTCAAGGTTACCGACAAACATTGGATGAAATCACCAATAATGCTGTGTTTACCTCAGATGCAGATGACATGGTACTGATCCAAGATATTGAACTGTACTCCATGTGTGAACACCACCTTCTGCCTTTTGTGGGGCGTTGCCATATTGCTTATATTCCAAATGGCAAAGTACTTGGATTATCAAAGTTTGCACGTATTGTTGACATGTTTGCACGACGCTTTCAAATCCAAGAGCAACTTACCCACCAAATTGCCAAAGCTGTGGAAGAAGTAACAGGCGCCAAAGGGGTCGGTGTCATTGTTGAAGCTAAACACATGTGCATGATGATGCGTGGCGTAGAAAAGCAAAACTCCAGCATGCGCACCTCGGTCATGCTTGGTAACTTTAGAAGCGACCCTAAAACACGTAACGAGTTTTTACAGTTAGTGAAAGGATAAGTACTGTATGTCCAATGCCATCATTAAAGTAACAAATCTAAGACTTCGCACTTTTATTGGCTTTAACCCAGAAGAGCGAGAAAAAAAGCAAGATGTCGTTATCAACCTTGAGATCCACTATCCGGCGGATACGGCATGCTTAGACCACGATAATGTCACCCACGCGCTGAACTATAAAACCGTGACTAAAGCGGTTATCTCCGTGGTTGAAGCAGGGCATTTTTTGTTACTTGAAAAGTTGGTTGCCGACATTCTGTCTGAGTGCCATCGTCACGAAGATGTTACTTATGCAAAAGTAACTGTGGATAAGCCTCATGCACTCAGATTTGCAGACTCGGTTTCTTTGACTCTCGATTGGCACCGAAATAAGCGGTAAATAACGTTGCCCTTCCTTGCCTTATGACATCACCTGTAAGGCAAGGAATATCACGAGCGCATAGCGTACTCCTTTTCCAAGCGCCACTAATAAAAAGAACCAAGTAAATGACGTTCTTAAAGAACCTGCCACCACGGTCAACGGATCGCCAATAATAGGCAACCACGCAAATAACAATGAAAACTTACCATAGCGGTTAAAGTGGGCACATGCGGCATCATACTGCTTTTGAGAAATTGGAAACCACCGTCTATCCCGCCACTTGACGATAAACCACCCTAAATAATAATTCACACAGCTCCCAAGCAAATTACCAGTTGTTGCCGCAACCCATAACCACAGCAACTCACCTTGTTGTTGTGTCACCAAGCCGCTGAGTGCTAGCTCAGAGGAGGCAGGAAGTAAGGTAGCAGCAATAAACGCAAGTCCAAATAACGAAAGATAAATCATAGTGACGAAGGTGATACCAATCTGCGCTAGCAATTAGGCTTTAAGAAATTATTCAAGTGGGGCAATATACTTAAATACACGCCATACTTCAAAAATACTCACACGCTCATAGGACAAAGCATGAAAACAATAATAAAACCCTTGCTGCTTGCTACTTTGCTCACAACCGGGCTAAACGGATGCAGCACGTCTCATGAAGCACCGATTGCATCTGGGTATCAAACCTATATTCAAGTGGGCGAGCGCTTTAAACATCTAAACCTAACCGATATTAACGATAACAAAGTCGCATTTGAAGCTGAGCACAAAAAACTGGTGATATTATTTGCAACTTGGTGTTCTGACTCACAGCGGCTATTGGACGAGTTGCAAGCGTCTTCATTACTCAACATGTCAAATTTAACGATTATTGCCATTGGCCGCGAGCAAAATCAGACTACACTGAAACAGTTCAATGATACCCAAGCACTACCTATCCACTTTGTCGCTGATCCTAACCGTACGATTTACAACAGCTATGCAAATAAAGGGATACCCAGGTTAATATTACTCGATGAGCAAAATAACGTATTACAGACACTTATTGGCGAGCAGCCAAACACATTATCAAAACTACGCTGGAATTAATGAGGTACTACCATGACGCCTGATGTTGTTAGCATTCTTACCATGGCAAAAGTGATTCAAACCGCTGTAGCACCGGTGTTTTTAATAACAGGGATTGCAGCGACCCTAGGGGTACTGTCAAATCGGTTAGCGAGAATTACTGACAGAGCGCGCTTGCTAGATAGAAAAATCAATAGCACACAAGACGAAGAGCTAAAAATGCACTTTTGTCGTGAAATGCGAGCTTTATTAAAGCGCTCTCGCTTTATTCATATCGCATTTAGTATGAGCGTCCTTAGTGCACTTTTAGTTTGTGCCGTGGTTATGCTCCTGTTCATGTCACACTTGTACAGTATGCCACTTGGCATTACGCTGTCAGCTTGCTTTATCGCTGCAATGGTTTTACTGATTGGTGCATTTGTTTCCTTGCTAGCAGAAATTTTTCTTGCTACCCGTAGCATGCGTCGAGGTATGATATTCAAAGATATTGAGAGCTAACATCGGTAAATTATCGATGACATTCATCGCAATTGTTTGCTTGTATTTAAAAGTTACACTGACAATAGGGAAAATAATTAGGGGTTTACGACTATGAAGAAACTACTTACCGTCACACTATTAAGCTGCCTTGCGGCAACCGCACAGGCGAACACCATGTTTGAATCTGCGGAAGATGCCATTCAATACCGTCAAGCATCTTTCCAGCTGATCCGCTTCCAAATCGGTAACATGGGGGACATGTTAAAGGGCAAAGTACCTTTCGATGCCGAAGCATTTAAGCAACGCGCACAAAATGCTGCACAATTATCAAAAATGCCATGGGAAGCTTTTATCGAAGGTTCAGATAAAGGAAACACTGACGCACTGCCGGCCATTTGGTCAGATCGTGCTGAGTTTGATGGCAAAGCCAAAAAGTTTGCCGAATATGCACAAGCACTAGCGGTAGCTGCAGAATCAGGTGATAAGAAGATCATCGCTTCAGCATTTAAAGACTGGGCGAAGGGCTGCAAAGACTGTCACCAGTCATTCAAAGACTAAACAAAACAGCCGCGTATGCGGCTGCTTATGAGGTCTGTGAGCTGGTGTGTAATCCGTTTCAGGCCTTTATACCTCTGGCCTTACTTCATCCAACCACCCTATTATCTAGCGATAATAGTATTCACAACTTTATTCGTGATAGACGTACAATATCAATCGTCAATATAGTCGAAATCATCGTCGCCTAGATTTCTACGTAGGCGTTTTTGCTCTAAGTAGTCGTCTAGCTTTCTTTTGACTTTACGTTTTTGCTTATCATGTTGGTTACGACCCAACTTTTCAAATTCATCATCAGCAAAATCATCATCAAGCGCATCGTAAGAGAATGTCTTACCCACAACTTACTCCAAATAATATAGTCATTAATAAAATGAGAACCGTCTCTCAAGATCACTATTTAGCGTTAAATTTGCATTCTGAAAAGTGAGACTTTTTTGTCTTCACAATAAAAAATTTTTATCGGATTGTAGAAAGTGATAAGAATAGCTAAATTTTAGTCAATTCCATTATTTTTTAGACACTTCATTCCACACCTAAAAACCACAACATTCTGATTATATTAAACTTATTAATTGGCACCTTTTTTGTAATGTCATATTTGTCACTGAGCCAATAAGGATTGACTATGAATAAAATTATCTTACTAACCGCCGCAACAATGATGAGCACCACGGTTGCAGCGCATGAACAGCATACCGTTACCTTTAACGATGAAAATTGTGAAGTCGAGTTTCAAAATGACGTTCGTATCACACCGGATAATTTAGTTATCACCACAGCAAGCCATGCAACAGCAGAGATCACCAGTCAAGGAACCCTTACGCTCAATGGCGACACCATCCCCCTCAATCAACAACAACAAGCGATGCTAACACAATATAGTGAACAATTAAGGGGTCGGCTGCCCCAAGTCGCCAATATCGCCTTTGAGGGCATCAAACTAGCAGGAGTTGCGCTCAACGAGGTTGCCACAACATTCAACCTTACCAATCTCGATGATATTCATGCAGTGATAAACGATTTTGAAACCCAAGTACACGGTACATTTTACCAGCAAGGTGCATTCGTCATGGGCAAACAAACCTTCGATGACTTTGGTAGTAACTTTGATGAGCAATTTAATGAAAAAGTAGAAACCGTTATCAAAGGAGCGATGATGCAATCAATCGGCAGCTTACTTGTGACGATTGGCACTGAAATGTCAAATTCAAATGGTGATATGAGTGCTTTTGAGCAACGTATGGAAGACTTTGCGACACAAATAGAGACCAAAGTGACACAACAAGCAAAAGCCATCGAGCAAAAAGCCGACAGCTTATGTGGTGAGTTTGAGCAGATAGCCCATCACGAAGCCATTGTTGCAAACGCTATTCCTGAGATGTCCGCCTATCAGTTATTTAAATTTAAGTAATACCATTAAAGGGGGTCAGATCCCCCCTTTTTCTTTGTATTTCAGCCAGTTTACCCAATGTCACAATGGCTTGTTCCAATTCATCTGACCATGGTAAGCCATAGCTTATACGAATACAGTTTTGATATTTTTTACTCGCGCTAAAAAGCGTGCCAGGTGTAATGCTAATACCTGCTGCTAACGCTTGCTGGAATAAAACAGCGCCATCTACTTGCTTACCCAAATCTAGCCACAGCACGCACCCACCTTTGGGGCGACTAACACGAACCTCATCCCCAAATGCAAAATTTACCGCAAGGATCATGCGATCGCGATTTTCAATGAGCCGTTTGCGAACGAGCTTTAAATGGCGCTCGTATCCTCCTGAGCTGAGAAAATCCGCTAAAGCCCATTGGTTCATCAAAGAGGATGAACAACTCAATGCGCGTTTGATACGCTTCGCTTTTGCACTAAATTGCGACGCTACCATCCAGCCAACTCGGTAGCTTGGTGCTGCCGTTTTTGAAAAAGAAGCACAGGTGATCACTAACCCCTTTTTACTGTATGCCTGCGCAGGTATACCACGCTGTTCGGTAAAGTAGAGATCGCCATATACATCATCCTCTATCAGCACCACCTCTCGCTGCTCCAGTAACTCCACTAATTGCGCACGTCGAGCATCTGGCATATAACTTCCCAGCGGGTTACTTATACTGGTAGAAAAGACGCAAGCACGAATATCATGTTTATCCAAAGCTTTCTCTAAATCATCAAGCCAAATACCATCGTCAGGGCACACAGGTATTTCAATTGCTTTCAGCCCTAAGTTTTCTACTAGCTCAACAATGCCGAAGTAGCATGGCGACTCAATAGCGATGACATCACCAGGGTTTGTTACCGCCTGTAGCGCAATTGCTAGCGCCTCTTGAGCACCATTAGTAATAACCAGCTCATCCATGCTAACTGCCAGCCCCATATCCAAATAACGCCTTATTATTTGTTTTTTTAAACTATCCAAACCATCCATCGGACCATAATTAATCAACTCACTACCAGCTTCTTTCATCACTCGGCGCATGATTTTTGCGAGCACCTGCTCCGTACCTGCGATCGCAATTGGATTTGCAATCCCCAGTGGCACAGCGTGCGATTGATGAATGCCACAGTACACCTGCTCAATCAATGCCTGTTTATTCACAACGACAGGGTTGGCTGGCAATCTTGCGCGTTTCGGTGAATGTTTTACAGGAGGATCTTCACATAAGAAATAACCTGACTTTTCTTTCGCGATGACCTTTCCTTGCGCCTCTAGTGTTTGGTAGGCCTGCTTAACTGTTGGAATACTGACATTCAGATTTTGCGCCATTGCGCGAAGTGATGGCAGTTTTTCTCCCGGCAAAATAGACGCTTGCTCCGCCATTAATAAAATCATTTGGATTACTTGTTGATATAAAAAAGCGGATTGCTGACGCTCGATCACTGTACTCATAAATAAAATAATCTGTATAGGTTTAAAATAACAAATTCTGTATATAGCTTATACAGAATAGCAGCGTACACTACGCACATCTACTGTTGTTTTAATTTAGAGCCGATCATGAAAAATCTGTTTCTCTATACTATTACCGTGTTGATATGGGGCTCAACTTGGCTGGCCATCGAGTATCAGCTAGGCAACGTTAATGAGTTTGTATCGCTATTTTACCGTTTTGGTCTTGCGGCGATCTGTATGTGGGTATTTGTTTTTTACAAACGGGTGCCGATGCGCTTTTGCCGTCGCGATCATGGCTTTTTTATTTTACTCGCTCTGTGTAACTTTGGTGCTAACTATTTATTTCTGTATTGGGCTCAAGCACATTTAAATTCGGCAATGGCTTCGATTGCATTTTCTTTATTGCTAGTCGTCAATATCATTAATACAAAGCTGTTTTTTGCCAAGCCAATTGCCAAACGTATTTACTTTGGTGCGTCGCTCGGCACGCTTGGTATAGTCAGCTTATTTTGGCACGATTTGGTCGCATTTGATTTGCAAAGCGATGCCTTCATGGGGTTATTATTAGCTCTATCGGGAACAGTAGTCGCGTCACTTGGCAATATGGTGAGCGTGCGTAACTCAAACCAGCAAATTGATGTAATGGCAGGAAATGCTTGGGGTATGCTATATAGCGCCATCATGCTGGCCACTTATGTGGCCTTCAGTGAGCATCAATTTATCAACCAAGCTCCTGCATCTTATTGGTGGTCACTTATTTATCTTAGTGTATTTGGCACCGTCATTGCTTTTGGTTGTTATTTCTCTTTGCTCAAGAATATTGGTCCAGAGAAAGCCAGTTATTTAATTGTGTTATTTCCGTTTGTTGCTGTAGCGTTGAGCACTTTGTTTGAAGGCTTTGAATGGCAACAAAATACGTTCATTGGATTTATTTTGGTCATCCTTGGCAATGCAATTGTATTAACTCCTTTGGATCGCATTTACACATGGTTGTCCATTCGGTCCCCAGTTAGAAGTTGAGGTTTTACCAATACTTTGGCTTCTTACTTTTTAGCGCCATTTTATGATGGCGCTTTTTTTATGCTCAACGCTTGGCGGCAACATGTGATGGTTGCTGGTGTGCGCCCAACAATTTCACCATCGGCCTCAATATCATATCCCGCTTGTGCTATACAAAGTTCGGTAATACGGTCGTGATGCACATTTTTCGCGCCAATATGGCGCTTAAGCAACATACTGGCAAATACTACCACCCGCTGCCAATGTGTTTTCGGTGTAAACCACAACAGCTCCAATTGCCCATCATTCAAGCTGGCCATAGGCGCAGGAGTTAGCCCTGCACCAAAGTGTTTACCATTGGCGAGCAACAGCATCATACCGTGCTCAGGCCATGTTTTACTGTGATAGCAGATTGATTTTGCACTAAATAGCGAAATTAATCCCGCATAGGTATAGCTAAGCTTTCCCAAGCGCTTCTTTTGCCCCAAGTTATTCATTACATGCGCGTTAAACCCAACGCCTGCAACATTAACAAACCAGCGGCTATCTACTTTACCCAAGTCAATATTGGTAACTTGATCTGAAAATACGGCAGCTCGCCACTGTGCTTTGGAGTAGTTAAACTGCCGTGCAAAATCATTACCCGTACCAGCAGGAAGCAAGGCGAGTGGATTATTACGCCGAGCGATGGCGTTGGCAACTAAGTGTAAGGTGCCATCTCCACCAATTACTACTACTGTCGTCCCTGTCGTCGTCGCTTTTACTATTGCATCTCTGTCTGATACAAAGTTGCCGGTGGTATTAAACCAAGTTGCCGTTATCTGCTGTTGTTTTAATTGTTGCTTTAACCATGCGATCTGCGCATCTCCCTCAGCACCCGATAAAGGGTTAACCACCACCAGCATAAAGCCTCTCAAATACAAAAAATCAACTTATATGAATAAACAACCAATAAAACAATTGGCACACAAAACAAAGAAAACCAAACAAATGATTTAATTGAAGTTAATCGAACACAAGATAAATACCCATTCGCATAAATATGCAAAATCACAATTTTACAAACAGGGAAAAATACAAAATACATTAGTTATTTTTATCCGAAAACAGTAATTTTTATCGTTTTAAATTTGAACAAACTGCGTGCAAAATAGCCTTGTTTTCAACCATAGTTTAATTAGGAGCCAGACATGCTTAATTCAGCTGCGCCTTGCAGCCCATCACAAAACACGCTTAACCAAACGCAAGCAACGAAACAACGTCGACTCAATTTGACGAAGTGGCTCGCAGTCTGTGGTCAACACTTAGCGTTAAAAGACGTGATTATGTATAAGTAAGTCTGCACAGAGCATGGCGTCCCAACCCGCCATGCTCTCGTCAGCATTTGTTTAAATAGACCACAAAAGCATCACTTCAACCAGTACTTTTGATAAAATCCCCCTGTCAAACCGCTAATTTCTGGCACAATTTTAAAAAAAACCTATTTTTAGAACATTTTTTAAGCAAACAGTTTAAAAATGGTTTACAGCGCTTAAATCGCTAAGTATTATCTTTGCCCATGGAGAGATGGCTGAGTGGTTGAAAGCACCGGTCTTGAAAACCGGCATACGTTAATAGCGTATCTAGGGTTCAAATCCCTATCTCTCCGCCATTTTTAAAGTATTGCGCCGGAGAGGTGGCCGAGTGGCTGAAGGCGCTCCCCTGCTAAGGGAGTATAGGGTTTGTAGCCCTATCGAGGGTTCGAATCCCTCCCCCTCCGCCATGACTTATAAGAAAACCGCTTAATTGCGGTTTTTTTATGCCTGAAATTTATCACGTTCATATGACAACTGGTCAGATGTCTTTAACCTATGCTATGTTGATATCTGATTAGGGATATGAGTATGACTAATGAAAATCCATACCTTAGAGGGTTATATTCAACATATTTATTTGGTTGAGCACGGCTCAGAGCTACTGTTACTTGATGGTTGCTGTCGTGCCGATGTTGACGTGGTCTGTCATTTTATTCAGCAACTACAAAAACCTCTTAGTGCACTCAAACTTATTGTCGTCACACATATGCACCCAGATCATGCCGGTGGTGCGCACAAACTCAGAAAACTCACTGGCGCTAAAATAGCGACGGCAAATGCACCCAGTCAGTGGTATCGTGGTATCGATGGTGTCATGATGCACCTTTCTGATATGGCGTTGGCTCTATGGGTTGCGGGAAGAAAGCGTAAAGCGAAACGTAACCTGTGGTACCCAAGACGCCTTGCACCAGACTTTTTCTTGGCCGATGGTGATAAGCTGCCTTATTTCGAGCAGTGGCAAGCTATTCATACCCCAGGCCATACCGACAGAGACATTAGCTTACTACATCAACCTAGCGGGCGTATGTATGTTGCAGATTTGACCGTCAAGGTAAAAGGGCAGTTTGTTGCACCCTTTCCAGTCTTCTATCCTCGATTATATCGATTGTCGCTAGCCAAAGTAAAAGCATTAAAGCCTCACTCCTTGATATTGGCACATCAAGGAGAAGTGCCTGCAAGCGACATTGATTTCGATGCGTTAATCGCAAATGCACCTAAACAACCAATGACCCATTGGCGCTCTGTGAAAAAGAAAACAAAGCGCGCTTTGGGTCTCGGTCGCTAATTAACAACATGAAGCAGCGCCTCAATATCTGCCTGATCGTTATAAATGTGAGGGGAAATACGGATACCGTAACGTCTATTATCAACAGCAATGTTGGCTTGCTTAAGACGCGACCTGACTTGTTCATGATATGGCCCAAAATCTAGAATAGCGGTTCCAGAACACATACTCTGATCTATCGGAGAGTAATAAAATTCAGGTAATGCCTTTTGGAGTTTTGCCAACAAGGTAACGTTGTGTTCACGCACCGTGTTAATACCTACGTTTGCAAAATAATTCAGGCTATGACCTGCATAGATATATGGCGCAACGCTTGGTGTGCCTCCCCAAAAGCGTAGTGCACTCTCATTAGGTTCAAAATGATGGATATTAAACTCGAATGGGTTTTGATGAGAAAACCAGCCAACATCTTTTGGTTCGCAATAAGGTAGGATACTTTTATTCACCCACATAAAACCAGCCCCGGGACCTGCACAACTCCATTTAACACAAGATCCTACGACACAGTCAGCATCCCATTTATTTAAGTTTATAGGCAGCACACAAAGTGACTGAGCGATATCAATAATGGTGCGACAACCCTGTTGTTTTGCATATTGAATAATTTCAGCCACCGGTGCCTGCTGGCCACTATTGGAGTATACATGGCTCACAAAAACCCAATCAATTTGCTCATCGATATATTGCTGCCATACCGCAAGATCATACATATCAAATGACTCTGGAATATACACAATCTCGACATTATCCAACGCATTTTGTAGCGCAAATCCCATGCTCGGGAAATCTTGTTCACTCATCAATACACGAACTTTGCGAATACCACTCTCAGGCAAGCTCATCGCCCACTTTGTTAAGCCGCTAGACAAATTGGTTTGTGGACAAAATAGCCTAGCTTCTGAGCTCAGCAATTCAGCCAGTGCACTGGTAAATCGCTCGATACTACCGAGCCATTGCTGCCAAGGCTCTTGATTCAGCTGCTGCCATGGCAAAATAAACTGCTGTTGAAAATCAGCCTCGGCTGATTTCAACATACGACCAACTGAGTGACTTAATAAATAGTGGCCAGGCGCTAAGTGAAAATCATCTTTAAAGGTTGTCATTCTGTTCTCCTAGCGCCTCACGCAGTCGTTTCAAGTCATTGTATCGTGTGAAGATATCGTCGCGGTTAGCCGCTGCCCTACGATCGCGCAAGTCCGCAAGCTGCTGCAATAGGACTTCTAAAGGTGGACCACTGGCTGTCACCTTACTCAAATGCTGTTGCTGCATCGCCTGCGAAGGTTTGGCAATATACTTTTCCACCAGTTGATTATGATGCTGAATAGCTGTATCGCCATGGAGTTTACATACTTGCACAAACAAATTAGCAGCAGGCGCAAACCACTCACGCTTTGGTGTATTCAATGCTGCCAAAAAAGCATCCATAAGATTAGGTGTACGCATACACTCTCGTAATGTAGCTTGATCTTCAGGCATCATAAATAAGAATTTTTCCACCAGCATTTGACCATAACTAATATCATTAGCTGGACACAATCCCAACATCATATCGATAACATTGATACCCGCAAAATCTCCAGCGTTAGCGCCACGATAGACTTCTTTACCAACTCGGTATGGTTTGTAGTAAGGGCGCACCACATAGAAGAACGCTTCAGCGTCTAAGGCATTAAACAATGCTCGATTAGACTCTATTACTTCAAGCAGCGCTTGCTTAACTTGTTTGAGTAGCACCAATGACATGGGATGAGAAATGCCCAAATGATGTACCTTCATTAACGATTCGGACGCTCGTTTATAGGCAAGAATAGCCTGAGTATTGTAGTCAATAAATAAGCGCTCTGCGGGGTGTGAGGTAAAGCGTTTATATACCCCATTCACTGCGCGATTATGGGTAGTGAGATGTGCGGTAGCAAACCTTGGTGTAACCCCCAAAGAGGCACCAATGTGCATAGCCAGTGCAGAAGCTTGTTTTAATGGCGAAACCTGTTCGCGACTTGGTTCGGTAATTTCATGACGCCGACATGCGGCCATAAAAAGCCCAACATTGCCTAATAAATCAAAAGCCTGATCAAATCCTTCATCGGTATTGCCTTCCTCCAATAAGGCTTGGATCAGTCGATTACCTTCTTCTTGTAACTGTATTTTTAGTGCTTCGCCAACGCCTTCAACGTTCGCTTTATCTTGTTGCTGCCAGTAAAGGTGCTCAAGCTTATCGTTTATGTCAACAAACTGCCCTCTGATCCAAGCATCAAATTGTACGGCTAATGAACTCATGATTACTTCTCGTGATTATTCCATTATTAAGGCTAACAAATCACCAAGAGCATAATTTGCCAATTTTCTCTAAAAGTTTAATACTGATTAGCAATAATCACTCTTTTATTTCGCTTATGTCAGAAAATCTTGATGCTAAGGACAAACTGCTCCTGGCCGCATTACAACATAATGCCCGTTTGAGTAATGCCTCACTCGCTGAAAAAGCCAACCTTTCTGATACCCCTTGTCTACGACGCGTAAAGCGGTTACAAGAGACGGGGGTGATTTCTGGTTATCATGCTGCACTAGATAGAACGCAGGTTAATTTGAGTATCTTGGTTTATGCGTTTATAAAACTCAGTGAAAATACCGCAGCTGCTGCTCAGTTATTTGAACAACACGTAGAATCTGAAGATCAGGTGATCAGCTGTTCTGTGATCTCTGGCAGTTATGATTATTTATTGGAAATCGTAGCAAAGGATTTACCTAGTTATGAGCAATTTGCCAAACATCAACTGGGCGCCTGTAAGGTCATTAGCGGGATTGAATCAACGATTGTCCTAAAGCAAACTTTTGCAAAACGCATATTACCGATCCGTTGAGCGTTTTTATTGTCACGTGATCTCGCTATACTGCTTCAAACCTATAGCTTAAAAGGATTGAATATGCGTCACTACTTCACCTCCACAGTACTAGCTTGTAGCTTGCTTGTTTCACCTTTGGCCATTGCCCAAGATTGCACAACCCAAGTAAGTGATATGTCGCTATTCACCAAAAGCAAAGCATCAGGGTTATTTCGTGAAGCAATTGATAAAGGTCCTGTCACTATTGATATAACGAATATAACTAGCTTTGACGATTATATTCGCTCGACCAAAACAGTTATTGAAAATCGCAATCCTCGCGCCGCACTACCATGCCCGTTAATGACACCGACAGCAAGATTGCTGAATCTTACAAACCCGAAGGTAAGTGATCTGATTGCGCCATTTACACTTGACCATGACAACAAAGATAAGGCTGTGCTGCTTATCCATGGGCTAACTGACTCTCCTTTTACTTTTCACTATCTCGCAGCAGCGCTCTATGAAGCAGGATACAATGTCAGAACCATGTTATTGCCAGGTCACGCCACCGCAGCGAGTGATTTAACCGAAGTCGATATCGACGATTGGCAAGCACATACAGATTATGCCATTTCACAGACGAGCAAAGATTTTACGCATTTTTCCGTACTTGGCTATTCTACAGGTGCCGCTTTGATGCTTAGTAGCATAGCGAAGCATAAGCCCAATAATTTAGAAGCTGTTGCACTGATCTCTCCCGCTACAGAGCCACATAATAAGAATGGTTGGCTCGCCAAATGGATTGATTACGTGCCATTTGTCAATTGGATAGATGAAGACGCTGATTTGGATTTCGCCAAATATGAATCTTTCCCGTGGCATGGCGCAACGTTGGCCCATCAGGCTATGGCACCACTCAAATCACTCTCTACTTTGCCAAATGTACCGATGTTTATCAGCTATAGCGATGTTGATACCACCATAGACAATCATGCAACGGCAAAGTTACTCGAAAAGTGGCAACCTAAGTCAGCATTGACCCAATTTATCTACTCGGAAACGCCATCGACTAAGCAGGGTGTGAATTATCGGAGCGTGAGAGCCGACAACATTGTCGATATGTCTCATATTGGTATTTTACAGCCAACTGATCATATTTTTTATGGCCAAAAAGGCCCTTATCGTAACTGCACCAGTTACCACTTAAAAGACCAAGCCTTCGTTAACTGCCGCACTGGTAAAACTATCTATTTTGGTGAGCGTCACGAAGAAAACATGAAGCAACACAAACCTTTGGCACGGATCACATTTAATCCTGATTACAGCAACTTTGAGCAAGCACTGCTCGCATTTTTTGACGGCCACAATGACTGAGTACCAACACAGATTTATTCATTCTCTGACAGAAGTGACAGAAGCGCAGTGGGAACGTGTTTCACCACCACATGTATTTACAAGTTACGAGTGGCTGCTTGCATTAGAGTTAAGCGGCTGCACCAGTAAAGAAACGGGCTGGATACCTCATCATCTAATGATTGAACGCCAAGGTGAGTTAATTGCGATTTTGCCAGGTTATATTAAATCGCACTCTTATGGCGAGTACGTTTTTGATTGGGCTTTTGCTGAAGCCTACGAGCGTCATGGAGTAGATTATTATCCTAAATGGCTGTGTGGCGTCCCCTTTACGCCCACGCAGGGACCAAGGATCTTAACTAAAGCACCCTCTGCTGATCTACTTGAATATATTAACGCGACGCTCACGAGCCTCGCTCCACTGGGTATTAGTGGCGTCCATATTAATTTTTGTCAACAAAGCGACTTACTCACTCAAAGTCATTTAACGATGCGCCGCAATGTACAATTCCATTGGCACAATAAAGGTTACGCAGGGTTCGAAGATTTTCTCGCGCGACTCACGTCAAGAAAGCGTAAAATGGTCACAAAAGAACGCCAAGCCGTGACTGCCCAAGGTATTAATATCAGTTGGATTGATGGCAAAGAAATAAGCACAGCACAGCTCGATGCCTTTTTTCTCAGCTACCAACTTACCTACCTTAAACGCTCACGACACCAAGGCTATCTCTCGCGCGACTTTTTCCAGCAAGTTATCATCTTAATGCCAGATAAGTTTCGCCTTTGCTGTGCCTACTTAAACCACGACATTATTGCCACTAGTTTATACCTTGTGGATGGTGACACCTTGTATGGTCGCTATTGGGGCGCGATTGAGGATAGTTACGACTTTTTGCACTTTGAGCTGTGTTACTATCAAGGTATAGAGTACGCCATTGCTAACCAACTTGCAGTCTTTGATGCCGGTGCTCAGGGTGAGCATAAGCTGGTGAGGGGCTTTGAGCCGGTGTGGAGGCAATCGTATCACCGCTTATTTCAACCTGACTTTCAGCAGGCGCTTGAAGATTTTACCAAGCGCGAAGCTGATGCACTCGAGCATTACTTTATCGAGTGCCAAGCAAAGCTACCGTTTAAACACCAATAAGCGATTATTAGCCGGCATCGCATAGTCTTGCTGTAGTGTAAGGCCTTGCTCTTTAGCAAGCGCCAATACCCATTCTTGATCGCGAATACCACTATCCTGGTCTTGCGACTTTAGATAGGTATCAAACTCTCGATTACTTTCGCTGGTAAATTCGCCTTGATAATTAAACGGCCCATAAACTATCAGGTAGCCGCTTTCTTTAAGGTGCCGTCCAACTCCTGCAATTAAACGTTCCACGAGGGTTGATGACACAATGTGCAAGGTATTAGCGGTATAAATCACATCATAACGCTGATTAATAGGCCACCCATGGTGTAAGTCTAGCGCCAATGGTGGTAAAACATTTTCAAGCTCAGCGTCATCCAGCCACGCATAAATACCAGCGTGATTGACCTCTCTATCTGCTGTTTGCCATATTAAATGCGGTAATGCCGCAGCAAAGTGCACCGCATGCTGACCCGTACCGGAGCCTATCTCTAGGACTTCCAAAGGCTTGTTTAGATAAGGAGTAAGCTTTTCTAAAATCGGATGTTTATTGTTTTCACACGCTTGAGAGTAAGGTTTTATCATCTCGTTTGCACTATTTTGATCAAATTATGCGCCTCATTGAGGCAAGCTTTTATATTAATTGCAAGGTAAATAGCCCAAAGTTTCACTAAATGATTAAAATTCAGAAAGAAATTTATTTTGGTACGACTTCTGCTAAGTTTAAAGAGTACTAAGAGGAGAAGCGAGCATGAAAATTTCAGAGATCACCCAAATGCCTAGCCAACTAAAAAGCGAAGGACTTGTCCTGAAGCAGCGAAAAAACGCGTTCACCAAAAGCCGCGCCTATCGGCAAGAAGTCGCTAATCTTATGCAGCTTGAAGAGCAAGAAAAAGAACATTCCGAACAGCAGTATCTCCTTGGTTATAATTAACACTCACTTTTTAAATTCATTTCAGACCCATAGTGAGCTGCGATGGTGAATACCAAACTCAAGTTTGGTAGGGTAAATACAAAAGCTTGAATTGCTAACCAAACGATGTAATGATAATTGTTATCATTACATCGTTTGGTTTTGTATCTATGCAGCTTGCTACTTTATTACAGACTTACCGTGCGAAGCTTAATCGCCACTGCCAGCGGCCACAACTAGAGGCCCCGCTCTTAGTTGCTGAATATATCTCAGCAGGAATAGACATGGCTAAATGGTATGAGCGCCACAATAACCCGCTGCTGCAAGAGTTTTATCTCAGAAGTACATTATCTGAGCTATTAGAGCAGATTGCCGATCCTCTCGTTGATACAGCCATACGTAAGCAATGTATGGATCAATTATTCAAGCCTTTGCTGGCATTAAAACGGTTTTATAAACATCACCATACTTCGTCGCAGCAATTTCTTAAGCTCCAGCGAGATGCGTGCCAAACCTGCCAGCAGTTTAACCCTTTTTATTAGGAGCAACGATGACTACTTTTCGTCAAGAATCCGATAGTATGGGAACACTAGATGTTCCAGAGCATGCGCTCTACAAGGCGCAAACACAGCGTGCAGTAAACAACTTTCCTATTAGTGGCATCACCATGCCAAGTAGCTTTATCAAAGCGCTGGCCTACATCAAACAAGCTGCAGCTGAAACCAACCAATCCCTTGGCCATCTACCAAGTGACAAAGCAAAAGCAATAGTGACTGCCTGCCAACAGCTAATTGATGGCAAACACTTAGATCAATTCCCTGTTGATGTCTTTCAGACTGGTTCTGGCACCAGTTCAAATATGAATGCCAATGAGGTGATAGCCACATTAGCCTCACAACTTAGCGGACTGACTGTACACCCTAATGACGATGTTAATATGGGTCAAAGCTCGAATGATGTGATACCAACAGCCATTCATGTCAGTAGTGCAATTACTGCTGTATATGACCTATTACCCGCACTAAAACACTTATCTCGTAGTATTGAACAAAAAGCAGAACAAGTCGGTCATCATGTCAAAACCGGCCGAACTCATCTAATGGACGCTATGCCTGTGACATTCGCACAGGCATTAAGTGGCTGGCAAGCGCAAGTAGACAACGCTTGTCAGGGAATTGTTCATTCATTAGAAAAAGTGTACGAGTTAGGTCAAGGTGGAACGGCGGTAGGCACAGGTATTAATGCCGATCCACAGTTCGCGAAATTATTTAGCCAAAACCTGAGCACTAACATCGGGATCCGATTTAGCCAAGGCAGTAACTTTTTTTACCATATCGGTTCACAAGACGCGATTGTGGGACTTTCTGGACAACTTAAAACTTTTGCCGTGGCGCAAATGAAAATCGCTAACGATTTACGTTGGATGAATTCTGGTCCCCTTGCTGGATTAGGTGAAATTGAGCTTGAGGCGCTCCAACCCGGCTCTTCCATTATGCCAGGAAAAGTAAACCCCGTTATTCCAGAAGCAGCAGCAATGGCCAGTGCTCAAGTGATAGGTAATGACGCCACAATCAGTGTTGCTGGGCAATCTGGTAACTTTGAGCTAAATGTGATGCTGCCAGTGATTGCATTGAATGTATTACAGAGTATCGAAATTCTCTCAAACACAGCACGACTTCTAGCTGATAAAGCCGTTGCCAGCTTCACAGTTAATGAAGTAAATATTCAAAAAGCTCTGGCAAAAAATCCGATCCTTGTGACTGCACTGAACCCTGTGATCGGGTATGAAAAAGCAGCACAAATAGCCAAACTAGCATACAAAGAAGGTCGCCCTATCATCGAGGTGGCTGCGGAGCAAACCGATCTGAGTGAAGCTGAGCTCAAGTCATTACTTGACCCGAACAAACTTACCAAAGGCGGTTTATAAATAAATCCTTTTCAGCCTGTAAGGATACAGGCTGTTGAGCTTGCTATTCCTCAAGGACTTGCGTAGTTTAATTAGCAAACATGAGGAGAGCATATAATGAACAAAATGATCCCCACCTTACTGGTTACATTTTTATTATTTGGCTGCCAGGGAGAAGCAATTAAAAAAGATGTAACAACGCAAAATACCACTAACGCACAGCCGCAGAGCGGGCTACAAGCTGAAGATAAAAAACCCAAAGAGACAAACTTAGCCATCCAAGTAGACAGCCAAAAACTAGATAGTTCAGATATTGCCGCCTACAAACAATCACTAGAAGACGTAAGTGCTGACAAAAGTTGCGATACCAATACACAATGCAAAGTGATCGCAGTTGGCGCTCGAGCCTGCGGCGGCCCTTCTTCTTATTTGGTGTACTCAACAAAGTCTGCGAATGAAAAACAAGTAATGCAGTTAGCGGATCAAATCACAAAGCTTGAGCGTGCTTTTAATAAGCAAAATCAAATGATGAGTATCTGTCAGCATTTAATTGAACCGGCAACACAATGCGTTGAAAATAAATGTGTTAAACTCCAAAAGAACCATTCTGCATACTAGAGGCAATTAATGAAGTTAGCTATCTCTCTCACTTGCATCAGTGCACTCCTTATAGTGCTACCTGGCTGTGAAATGACATCAACTAGTGTAACAAGTAGCCTAGATAGCCAATATACGCTCTCAGATATCAGAGCTAGTATTGAGTGTGACGCAAGCTACCAATGTAAAGTGGTTGGTATAGGTGAGCGATTGACATGTGGGGGTCCAAGAGAATATATAATTTATTCGACCAAACATACCAATGAACAAGAAATTGAAAAAGTCGTCGCCAATATTACCAGACAAGAAAAGCTGGATAACGAAGAAAAAGCACCAGCGGTGAGTTGTGAGCCAGTGATGCCAGTGCAAACACTATGTATTGCCAACACTTGCCAAGCAGTACCACTTTAAACTGACAAGTGCTTAAATCATCGTGCAAGTTCACTGATCACAGAAACAAGCATGACTAAAAGTCCACAAATACTCGCATTGATAATGTACTTTACTTCGAGCCGCTTTTTCACCCAGTAGCTGTACATAAAACGAATTAGGTAAGTGGCTGAAGTACCAAACAGTGCAAATATAACTAATAGCGCAATTAAATGAAATGACACACTAAGTCCCTCTGTTTTTAGTCAATCATATCGTTAATTAGCCCTTCCATGTAGCCCTTATTACATAAAACCGAATAGTTGATCACACCAGCAAAAATACAATAAGAACAGCCTACTATTTCTTACGTCGTACAGATGCACAGCTCGACGGGTAAACCGCTTCCTACCAGTGCTGCACTTTGTTGATATTGTGGTGGGAGCGAGTTTACCTCGCGATGTTACAAACTAGGATGTTTTATTCTTTTTGTTTGGCAAACCCAACAGCTCGGCGGGTAAACCGCCTCCTACCAGTGCTGCACTATGTTGATGTTGTGGTGGGAGTGAGTTTACCT
>NZ_JABWPQ010000033.1:0-60569 GCF_013366255.1 Pseudoalteromonas sp. McH1-7
AATAGCAAAATTTTTGCCTAGTTATCGACAAGATTTTCTCGCCTCAAAATAGACCACTTAATTAAGCAAATTGGTATGACTTTAATACTGTATTGAAGTCAGGCTTTTTTTTATGGCCTTATATATATTCGGCTCAGGTTTATGCCAATTTGCCTTAATGCTTGTTCGATTAGACAAAACAAATTTTTGTCTTGCCTACTGGAGGTAGATACCTCGGTGTGAGCAGGGCGCGGAAGCGGTGTTATCGACAAGATTTGCTCTAGACCACTTAATAAAGATAATTGGTATAAACCAAGCTATTGTAACTGCCCACACTTCACGCATTACTAATAGACACTGATTGCTAAAGACTACTTAGCCACTTGCGCTAACATTACACCCGGATACTGCTTGTAAAAGCCTCGAAATAACGAAAAGCCCGTGTGGAATATTTCTATAATAATTTTAAGCTATTGATTATATTGCTAATAAAATAAAAATGAATTCATGATAACTTCATAAGCGACTCACCGATCAGAGATAGTTAATCTTGTCGTCAACAGCAGGGGACAGCCTGCGAGCTCCTCTAAACAGATAAAATAATAAAGTTGATGTAAGGATTTTCTTATGCTTTTAAACAAAGTAGCAATGGCAGTAATTATGGCTGCAACATTAAATGGCTGTAGTCAGTTTCAATCGTCTGAAAGCGAAAAATATGTAGGTGCAGAATTTGTTGAGCAAAAGCATATTGAACGCGGTGATATTGGTATCGCATATGAAAAGTTTGAATTAGAAAATGGCCTAACCGTTATTCTACATGAAGACCACTCTGATCCATTAGTGCATGTTGATGTGACTTATCATGTCGGCTCTGCACGAGAAGAGCTGGGTAAGTCAGGGTTTGCTCATTTATTTGAACACATGATGTTTCAAGGCTCAAAACATGTGGCAGATGAAGAACATATTAAAATGGTGACTGAAGCGGGTGGAAAGCTAAATGCCACAACGAATTTAGATAGAACTAACTACTTCCAAACCGTCCCTGTAAATCAGTTGGAGAAGATGCTGTGGTTAGAGTCAGACCGTATGGGGTTTTTTGCTCAAGGTATTACTCAAGAAAAGTTTGAAGTTCAGCGTGCTGCGGTAAAAAATGAACGCATGATGCGTTATGACAATGTGCCTTATGGGCAGGGTACCGAAAAGTCGCATCAAGCTCTGTATGGCTATGGGCATCCTTATTCTTGGATGCCAATTGGATATATGTCGGATCTAAATAGAGCTGATGCCAACGATTTAAAAGCCTTCTTTAAACGTTGGTATGGCCCAAATAACGCGACACTAACGATTGGTGGAGCAATTAGTCGCGATGACGTGTTGCCATTGGTACAAAAATACTTTGGTTCAATACCACGAGGCGAGGCCGTGACCAGCGCTGCAAAACAGCCTGGTACATTGAGTGAAACTCGTTTTGTGTCGTACGAAGATAATGTGTCACTGCCAATGATCAGAAAAACTTATCCGACGGCCTATATGGGGCACCAAGATGAAGCCGCATTAGATGCGCTAGGTTATTTTATTGGCCAAGGTGAGAGTTCGATGCTGCGTCAGAAATTAGTTGATACTCAGCAAGCTGTTCATGCAAGCTCTACGCATAAGTGTTTTGAATTATCTTGTCAGATGATTATTATCGCACTGCCACACCCTGTAAGTGGTAAAACGTTGATGGCGCTAAACCAAGATATTGAAACCTTAGTGAGTGACTACATTGAAAATGACCTGACTCAAAATGACATTGAGCTATTTATTACCAAACGAGAAGCAGAAATTGTTAGGGCGCTGCAAAGTGTGCAAGGTAAAGTGTCAATGCTTGCCGAATTTGAGACTTTCTATAACAGTCCTGACTACTTGCGTCAGCAGCTAGCGAGTATCAGAGCGCTGAAAGTAGATGATATTAAGCGAGTATATGCTCAATATGTTGCTAACAAACCGCATACTGTGCTCAGCATTGTACCTAAAGGTAAGCCGGAGGCAGTGGCGCAACCGGACAACTATACACCAACATTTTTCGAACCAGCAGGCACTGAAACGGCAAAAGCTGAGGTAGAGTTACCTATTATCGTAGATACTTTTGACCGCAGTATAAAGCCTACCTCTGGTGCTGCAAAAACGATTACGTTACCCAAGCTTTGGAAAACAAAAACGATGAATGGTATTGAAGTGTTAGGTGCAGAAGATGCTGAAACGCCTACTACAACCTTACTATTGCAAATTCCAGCAGGTCGCTTATATGACCCAGAGCAATTACCAGGTGTTGCATTATTAACGGTGGAAATGCTAACAGAAGCCACAACTCAACATACAAAATCAGAACTCGCTCAGCAGTTAGCTAAACTCGGTGCGGAAATATCATTTGATGCTAAGCCTGAGCATATTGAAATTGAGGTGTCGACTTTAACGAAGAATTTAACGCAAACATTAGCGGTGTTGGCTGAGAAGTTATTGCAGCCTAAATTTGCTGAATCAGATTTTGATCGAGTGAAAGGCCTTGTCATGGAGTACAGTAAAACAGAGCGAGATAGTGCTGACTTTTTAGCGGATAGTGCATTAAATGAAGTGATGTATGCAAAAGGAAACTACAGTAAACCTTGGTTACCTACTGTTGACGAGCTTGCAAAGCTAGAGCTTACCGATATTAAATCCTATTACGCCAAGCAAGTTCGCCCGCAAGGTAGTAAATTGTCGGTAGTATCTGATATGGCACAGCCTAAACTCATTGCGGCATTGGAAGGTGCACTATCTAAGTGGCAGGGTAAAGGTGAGCTTACTATGGTTGAGGCAACACCTGCGCAGTTAGACAGCAATACGATTTACCTTGTACACAAAGAAAATGCACCTCAGGCGCAGATCAGGGTGGCAACGCATACTGTGGCTGCAGACTTATCAGGTGAGCATTTTAAAAGTCAAATTATGAACTTTGCATTCTCAAATAGTTTTAACAGCCGTATTACGCAAAACTTGCGAGAAGATAAAGGCTTCACCTATGGTATCCGTGGCACCTTCTCAGGAAATCGAGACACAGGACATTATGTGATTTCTTCAGGAATTAATGCTGAAAATGTGGCAGATGCACTAAACGAGATTCAACATGAATTAAAATTGGTTAGTACATCGGGACTGACAGACAAAGAAGTGGAGTTTACAAAAAATGCCATTGCCCAGCGAGATGCACTGAAATATGAAACACCAGCTGCGAAATTAAGTTTCTTTGCGATGATGCACGCACATAATGTTGATTCAAGTATTGTAGAAACACAGGCTAACATTATCGAAAAGGTGACTAAAAAAGAACTAAACCAATTAGCTGCTAAGCACCTTGCACCAACAAATATGACTTACATTGTAGTGGGGGATGCGCCTTCATTGACAACGCAACTAGAGGCTAAGGGCTTTAAAGTTAAAACATTAACCGTTCAATAAGTTAACCAAATTGATCCCAACCGTGGCGGGCACTCTGTGCTCGCCATTTTTTTAACTCGACTTTTGACAAATAAGCGCATATCCAAGTTGTATTTTCGCTAGTTACTAGGAGGATGGCAAACACGTGGTAACTGAGTACCAATACGATGCCATCTATTATTTGTGCTGGCATGCCCTAGCGTTGATATAACTTAATTTCATTATGGTATCGAGAGATGTAAGAAATCAGCAGTTTGTTACCATGTGCATCTAAATAGTAGATGCTAGAGTCGGCATTGACAACGGACTTTATATCCAGAACGGTTTCAAGGGTGTTATCGTCATTAAGCTTAAATACAGACTGTCGATTATAAAGGTATATATCACCGTTAGCTGCCGTTATCATGGGTCTGACCTTTTCACCTTTCAAGTTATGGTGCAGGGCTTCACCCGATATTAATGGGGTGACTTCGGTGGTTACAACGTTCAATAGTGCGATGTCTCGATTGCTTGATAGCGTGACAAGCTGGGTATCGTCATACCAGTCAATACCGACAATATTGCGAGCAGGAAGAGTTGTGCTCTTTTGATCTCTGATAGAGATCACTTCAATTATTTTATCATCCGTTATTTCATGGGCGCGCAGCTGAGCCACTCGATTATTGTGTAAGCGGGTGTCGCCATTTTTTTCGTTATCTGGCATCGTATATAGTATATCGAGCGAGCCTAAAGCTCTTACTTGGGCGACTTTATTCACTGTCTGCTTAACCAATATTTGCTGCTCGGCAGGATCGGAGTCAATGATTGAATATCCAGCACTCAGCTGTGTGATAGGGCTATATCTATGATGTTGGTCGATTCGCATTACAGTATATGACTCGGTGTCCTTAAAGACCGAATCTGTGTAGGCAAACTCTCCTTCTCCAAGGTAGGCCATAATCACTTCGTAGATCTTGGGTTTAGCAAAAGTTGTTGACTCGCCCGTTTTTAAATCAATGACATAACTGTCATGATCATAGCCATAAGTGGTCATGAGTAGTTGGCTCTTTGACATAGGCAAAACGTAAGATGTTGGTTCTACTGCTACCCTAACAGGTGGTAGCTCAGTTAAAGTTTGCATTGAATAACGCTTAATTTCGCTGCTGTTATGGTCAAACCACAACACTGTTTTTTGCTTAGGATCCCAATTTGCAGCCCATAACAAATGTGGATATTCAGCTAATTTCAAGGTTTTATGGCCATTGAGTGTGGTGACTAATAGCTCAACCTTATCACCAATGTTACGTGTAAAAATCAACTGTTGTGTGTCGGGGATGATTGCAAGCAGGCGATCACCAAAACCATGATTGCTGGGTGTTGTGATCCGAGTTTCTTGTTGTGTATTAAGGTCATAACGATAAATGGCTCCGAGGCTAGGTATCCCTAAATAACCCCGTCGGCTATACACTATTTGTGCTTGGCCGAAATCAAATATTGCGTTGATAGCGCCGCCAGAGCATGGGAATAAAGCTTGATCGCGGTTAACGGTGTTTGGAGATAGGCGATGTTTGCGATATTCGCATACCGGTTGCTCTGAGTCGCGCTCGGCTTGGTGTAGATAATAAATCCAATTACTGTCAGCGGACCACCCTAAAATGGAACTGTTTGTCGGTATGCTTAGCGCCTTCTCATGTTGGGTAGTGAGATCCATCAGTCTTATCTCTCCTAGTGTATTCGCTTCATTGGTCGCGGATTTAAAGCTATAAGCGAGGTAGCGCTGATCTGGAGAGTTGTATAATTTGCCATGATGGCCTCGATACCACGAGAGTATTTGATTGTTAAATGTTGCAGCTAGCGGTGGCTGATGGTTACGCTCAGTAGTTTGACGGGGCATTTCTACATACAGGGTGATGGCAATAGCTGCCAAGACAAAACAGGTAAATGCAATAAGATAATATTTATAAGGCTTTGATGCTTTGCTTTTTTTGCAAACAGCTGTCTCTGCTTCAGGGGGCAACTCCGCTGCATCTGCTAGCGGTACAGTAAAGCTATAGCCTTTTCGGTAGTGCGTTTTAATCACTGGTTTTGGTTGCAGATCAGAAGTCAGCTGCTTTCTTAGCTCGAATATGACACGGTTAATTGTATTATCATCAACAAAGCTAAGATGCCATACGTTTTGCGCAAGCTCTTGGCGAGTAATGATCCGGTTTTGATTTTGAATAAAATACATCAGTGCTTTGAAAAGTAATGGTTCTAGCTCTTTACTTTCTTGGGCATTACTGATGGTTTGCGTGGCTGTATTCAGTTGCCAGCATCCAATATCAATATAGTTCGGGTGTGTTGTTTCGAGATCCATGAAAATACCAAATTAGTGACCAGTAATATCAATTTGTTTGGGGTCTGTTGACCTTTGCTGTTTGATTTTTGTTCCTCTGAGTGTGTCTTGTTCACTGCGCTCGACTTGCCGCCAAGTAATCTGAGTAAAAGTTGGGCAACAATGAACAACACGCACTCAGGTAAATCCAAAACGCTGAGCTCTATTAGCACTTCTGCTGCGTTGCTCAACATAGGAGTAGGGTAAGGTGACTTTGTAGTAGCACATAGTCTTTATCGCCTGATTTACATAGACACACTATGCTACGTAGGCGCTACCTTGTATAAATACCACTCAAACTATTGCAACAACAAACTTGAAAGGTACACAGATCCTAATGCCGATATTATCAAAGATTTTAAAATAATATTCAGCAGTTATTACTTATATCTTTGGGAATTAACCGCTGCAAGAGTTGGTTACGGTTAAAAAAGCAGTGATATTGTTGAGGTAAGTACTTTAGTGGTTGGGGTTTAATGTAAGGAAGCAATCTAGACTCAGCAGTTGCTTCCTTGCTCCGAGTTTTCAGTTTGGGATCAATCAAGTAGTGGAAATTGTTTTGCAATCTCAGAGCCGGTACTGCTTGCTACCCATCCCTCTTGATTATTGAATAGGCGAATTGCCGTAAACTCTGGATCACTGCCCATATCGAACCAGTGTGGTGTGTTTTCTGGCACTGAGATAAGGTCGCCCTGCTGGCACAGTACTTGGTATACCTTGTTGTTTAAGTGTAGGCAAAATAACCCTTGTCCTTTAACAAAAAAGCGCACTTCGTCTTCACTATGAGTATGCTCAAAAAGAAACTTTTGTCGTAACTCTGGGGCGCTTGGGTTGCCCCTTGCAAGTGAAATGACGTCAACAGTTTGATAGCCACCCTGAGCCTTTAGCCTTTCAACATCGTGTTGATAGGCATCAATAATCTCGGTTTGCGACATGTCCGAGTGGATGTCTTTTGTGGCCTGCCACTGTTCAAAGCGCACGCCTTGCTCTGCAAGTAAAGATGCGATTGTGTTTGCATCCTGCACTTGCTGTAGCGCTTGATTTGGGTTGTTTGCGGAGAAAATGGTGAGTTGACTCATGAAAATGCCCCTTCATCAAAATGATCAAAATTTGATATGACTGGATGCTCTGCTGATGTTGATTGAGCATCTCTAAATAGCTGCAACGTCTTCATACCTGCTGCCTTTGCAGCATCCAGTTCTGCGACAATATCGCTTAAAAAGAGAATATGCTCTGCCTCGTACGGCAAGATGGCAATAATGTTCAGATATGCTGAAATTTCCTGCTTAGCGCCCACTTTAGTATCAAAATAATCGCTGAAAAGTGCACGGATGTCACCGTAGTCAGAGTGTGCAAAAAGGAGCTGTTGGGCTTTTACTGAGCCTGAGGAGTATACATATAAGCTTCGGCCATTAGCTTTTTGTTGGGTCAAAAACTGGTAGGCGTCTTCATACAGGTGTCCGGTAAAGTCACCATTTTTATAACCAAACTGCCAAACAAGACCTTGTAGTTGTTTTAATGGCGTGATTTTCTTATCAGCAGCAATCCATTCAAGTAGTGCTGTGATCACGGTATCAATATCGGCGTTAGCATTATCCAACTCCGCTCTTACAGCACTAATTTGCTCGGCAACGTCGGCGTCGTGTTGATGGTCGCGAATAAATTGTGGTAAATGCGCCGTGGCATACGGGAATAGTATCTCTTTGACAAAAGAGATGCGGGTAATGGTTCCTTCGATATCCGTTAGTATTGCTTTGATCATTGGCGCCCCTCCAATTTTATGCGTTCTAGTTCGCAGGCAAACAAAAATTCTAGGCCTTCAATATGACGGCGGGCTTCTTGTACTGATTGTCCAACTGCATACAATCCATGCCCTCGTATTAATACACCATGTCTTATCGGTGTAGTCTGATGACGTTGAGCCACGTGTTGTGCCAGTCGCTCGATGTCCTGGTCGTTGTCAAAAATAGCAATAGATAAGGTTTCTTCATGCGATTGAATACCGGACAGTGACTTTTGCATTTCATAACCGCAGATCTGTAGTTGCTCGCCTTTTATGTAGCGTGATAATACTGTTGCAGCGACTGAGTGAGTATGCAGAATACACTGTGCGTGGTCGCATAGTGCATATAACTTAAGGTGCAAAGCCGTCTCGGCGGAAGGTTTACCACTGCCCGCAACTATGGCACCCTCAGAGTTTAATTCTAAAAATTGTTCAGGGGTTAATTTGCCTTTATCAAAGCCGCTGGCCGTGACAACAAAGCCAGAGTCTGTTTTGATAGAAAAATTACCACCAGTCGCGGGAACCCAGCCTTGCTGAGCAACCCAAGCTCCTGCTTCGATAAGCGCGAGTTTTGCGGCTTGTGTGTGCATATCTTACACCTATAAATTAAATGTGTTTGGACGGCTATACATCTATTTTGAGCAATGATAGCATCCACTCATGATTAGCACCATAAGAAAGAGAGTGTCGCCAGTGAAAAGTAAGTTACCTGAAGTCGGGATCAGTATATTTAGCCAAATGACGGCATTAGCTAATGAGCATGGTGCAATTAACTTATCTCAGGGCTTTCCTGAGTTTGATGCACCTGATTATCTGAAGTCACAGCTGAATCAATATGTTCATGCAGGTCAGAACCAATATGCGCCTTCGGCTGGAATACCAAACCTGCAGGCGCAAGTCGCAGCATTAATTGCACGTCGTTATCAGGTGAATGTGTCAGGGCAAGAGCAAGTCACGGTGACGTCAGGGGCGACTGAGGCATTGTTTGTGGCTATTCAGGCTATTGTATCAAAAGGAGATGAAGTCATCGTATTTGACCCAGCTTATGACTCTTATGAGCCTGCGATAGAACTTGCTGGAGGTAAAGCAGTACACATTGCGTTAACTGCGCCGAATTACCAAATTGATTGGCAGCAAGTCGCCGCAAGTATCACTGACAAGACTCGCGCTATTATTATTAACACTCCTCATAACCCTTCCGCAAAAACCCTAAAAAGCGACGATTTAGCACAGTTGAAGCAATTACTAGAGCAGCATGACCTCCTACTTATTAGTGATGAGGTATATGAGCACATCACGTTTGATGGCTTTGCTCACCGAAGTGTGCTGTCGGATCCTGAGCTATTTGCACGTGCCTTTGTGGTTTCCAGCTTTGGTAAAACGTTCCACAGCACAGGCTGGAAAATGGGCTACTGTGTGGCGCCAAAACAGATGGCTATGGAGTTTAGAAAGATCCACCAGTATGTAACGTTTTCGAGCTTTACTCCAGCACAGCTTGCGCTAGCAGACATGTTAGCTGAGCAGCCTGAACATGTTGATGAATTAAGTGCATTTTACCAACACAAGCGAGACGTGCTCGTTAACGCATTGGCATCGAGTCGATTTGAGTTGTTACCAAGTGAAGGTACTTATTTCTTATTGTTGGACTACAGTGCCATTTCTGAACTTGATGATGTTGCATTTTGTCGCTATTTGGTGACCGAGGTGGGGGTTGCAGCTGTACCTCTTAGTGTGTTCTATCAGCAAGCGCCTAAAGACAAAGTGATTAGATTATGCTTTGCTAAGGAAAACCAGACATTAGAAGAGGCTGCAAAACGTTTATGTCAACTTTAACCGTTTCTCTTGTTCAAACAGATATCCAATGGCTGTCGCCAGAAGCTAACTTTGCCCAGATAGAACAGTTACTCGAAGGTCTGGAGGACAGTGATTTAATCTTGCTACCAGAAACGTTTGCTACTGGGTTTGCGGTAAAAGAGCAGGGTGTTGAGCATCATGCTGAAGCAGCCATCGCGTTTTTACAGCAGTGTGCTCAGCGTTTTCAGGCTGTGGTGGCTGCTAGTATATTGATTCCGCATGAAGAGAAAAAAGCCAATCGTATGGTGTGGTGCCAGCCAAATGGAGAGATATGCCACTATGACAAAAGGCACTTATTCTGTTTAGGCAATGAGGGGGATTTTGTGGTGGCTGGGAAGTGCCGTGAAGTGTTCGAATTAAACGGAGTTAAATTTTTACCGCAGATCTGCTATGACTTGCGTTTTCCTGTTTTTCAACGCAACCACAATGATTATGACGTGATGATTAATATCGCGAATTGGCCCGCAGCACGGCGCTCGCACTGGGATACTTTGCTCGCAGCTAGAGCTATTGAAAATCAATGCTTTGTTCTGGCAGTAAATCGAGTCGGTCAGGACGGTTATGGGACTGAGCATGATGGCGGTACCAAGGTTATTGATTTTAATGGTAATACTCTTGACTCTGTTGCTGATGAAAGGTCTGGGATTATTACTGTTCTGATCGATACAAACAAACTAGCCGAATACAAAAGCCGCTTTCCAGCGTATCTGGATGCCGACGCATTTGCTTTGACGTAATGCTGCCACTGGTTTAAAGCAAAGCGAAGATCAGACGCTTCACCCAGCCATGCTGGGTGAATTCGTCACAAACTGCTACTATGAGGCATTGTATTGGTGCACCAATAGCTCTCCATCCTCACGCTCTGCACGGTATTCATCTTTTGATAGGTGGAAGTAGCTCAATTGTGTACGCATTTCATGGGCTTGTTCAGCCATTTGCCGAGCCGCAGCCATGGTTTCTTCCGTTATCGCTGAATTTTCTTGAATAAGGTCAGTTAATCGCTGAACCACTAAATCAACCTCTTTTATGGCCTGCTGCTGCATCGAAGTCGACTCATTAATCTTAATGATATTATGATTAACATCACTCACTGCGCCTACTATTTGCTCCAGTTTTTCTCCTGAATCGTTGGCAAGCTCTGTGCCTTGCTCTACTTTTTGGTTGCTGTTGGCAATGATTTCTTTTATCTGTTTTGCCGATGCTGCACTTCTACCAGCCAATTCTCTCACTTCATTTGCGACAACAGCAAACCCTCTGCCATTTTCACCTGCACGAGCCGCTTCTACCGCAGCATTTAATGCAAGTAAGTTGGTTTGAAATGCTAAGCCATCAATAACAGAAACAATTTCATTGATGTCTTTACTGGCTTTATTTACTTCGTTGATTGCTGCGACGGTTTGAGACGACAGGCTACCACCTTCTTTTGCAATATTTTCTGCATTTCTTGCAAGGGTTACGGCATCTCCAGATTGATTCGAAACTTTTGTCAGTTCGTCTAACATATTGCCTGTACTGGCGCTCGCCTCCTCTAAGTTTGCGGCTTGCTCTTCGGTACGTTGACTAATCTCTGTATTGCTTGCCGCTATCTCACCTGCACTTTGGGCAACATAATTGGCTGCGGTTTGGATCCCTTCAATTACGCTCGTCAGCTTCTGTATAGTGGTATTCGTATCGTGTTGCAATGCGGCAAACACACCAAGATAATCTCCCTCGACTTTATTGCTTAAGTCTCCCTTAGCAATATTGGCCAACACGCTGCTCACCTCGGTAATTGCATCAGAGATTTGTTGTGTTGAGTCATTTACGTCGTCCTTAAGCTGCTGCAATTGCCCTTGTAGCGGTAGCGCTATTTTTTGGCTAAAGTCACCTTCAGACATCGCTCCCATCACGCTACCCAACTCTTCGACTACTTGATTGAGGTTATTTACAGAGCGGTTTATGTCGGTTTTCAGGTTGTCTAGTTGACCAGACATTCCAGACTGAATCGTTCTGTCGAAGCGGCCATGACTGATGGCCATCATTACGGTCGATATTTCAGATATAGCGACATCGACAGAGGTAATTGAGGCGTTAATGTCATCTTTGAGCTGCGCAAGCTGTCCTGTCGCTGCCACATTCACTTGTCGCTTAAAATCACCATTACTGACCCCTGCCATCACGGTGCCTATCTCTTTCATCACCTTGTCTAAGTTTGCCATGCTGGAGTTGATATCTTGTTTGAGCGTATCGAGTTGCCCTGCTAAAGGTGCATCTAGCTGAACTGAAAAGTCGCCTTGTTTCATTGCTGACATGATATTACTTATCCCGTCAATTGCGCTGCTTAAACTCTGTACCGAGTTGTTCACTGCATCCTTAAGCTGCGCTAATTTTCCTTTTGCCGGAACTGTCACTTTTTCTTTAAAGTTACCTTGTTCAATATTTGTCATTACATGGACAATTCCGCTCATGGTTGAGTTAATGGATGAGAGGGAGTCGTTGATATTATGTTTGAGCTTTTCCAAATCACCAGACATGGGGACGCTTAGCTTGGTATCGAAGCGACCCTGCGCCATATCAATAGAAATGTCATTGAGTTCTGAGATTGCGCGGTTTAATGTATTGGCGCAGTGATTCGTTGCTTCTTTGAGAGTTTCTAATTCGCCTCGGCATGGCACTTTAATTCGGTCGTCAAATTTACCAGAAGCCATTTGGTTCATCACACGATTAGCCTCTGTAATGGAGAGTTGTAACGCATCTAGCAAAGAATTAAACGCCTGTGCACTTAACCCTATTTCATCAACACTATGAACTGGGGCTCGAAGAGAAAAGTTACCTTCTTGCTCGACAGATTTCATCGTATCAACCAGCTCACGAACAGGTTTGGTAAGTGTTTTGGAAAACCAGTATGCGACAAACAGCACTAGAATTATCGTGATGGCGAGTATGAGTGTAAGATATTGAGACAGCGAAGTGATTGAAGAAAAGGCTTCTGTTTCATCGATTTCGGCAAGTAATGCCCAGCGTGTATTAAATATATCAACGGGCGTGAAGGCAGAGAGTACCTTTTCGCCATTGTAGTCTTCAATGATTTGCTGTCCAGACTGATTTTTCAATGCTTGTGAAACGGCAACAGTGTCGACTTTTCCTCGCTCTGGATAGCGAAAAGAATTGACCACTGAATGATGCTCTGGATCTAAAAAAGAGTCGGAGCGCATCAGCCCTTCAGGGCCTACTAAGTAAGTTTCGCCACTGTCACCTAGACCTTCACGCTCAGTCATGATGGCGTTAATTGCATCAATGGATAGTTGAATCGCTATAATCGCAACGATTTGACCATCCATTACTATAGGTTTACCGATAAAGCTAGCTGGGGCGTTATAGGAAGGTAAATACTGGCTGTAATCAGCAAAAGCGCTGACGCTCGGGTCTGTTACTTGTTTCAACTCTTGGTATAGAGTAGCTAAGTTGCTGTTTGAGTAAGGCCCAGTTTCAAGAGAGGTCGCAAAGTCCACTTCCTTAAATACAGAATAAACAATGTTGCCACTATTAGGGTCAATAATGAAAATGTCATAAAATTCATTGATCTCAGCAACGTTCAGTAAGTAGGGATGATAGCTACGGTGGGCTAGGTCATAGTCGTCCAAGTGACCTGTTTCGATAAATTTATGCTTTTCACCAATCGGGTAGGGGTTATCTGCTAAATATCTAGTTTGCAATGCGAGCCCGGTGCCTGAGAGGTTGTCTATCAAGTTTGTGGTAGCAATACCAGAGGAGTTGCTTTGGTTAAATTTAGGAACAAATACGTCGTCATAGAAACGGCTCAATTTCGTGCTATTTTGACCGCTCTCCTGAGCTGTAAAGCTGGTTACAAATTCCTGCGCCATAATGGGGATCAAAGGATTTGCAGTAAACGCATCGAGTTTATTCTCAACAGTATCAAAGTAGCGTAAGACTGCGCTTTTTTTTATTTCACTAACTGCACCAAGTTGCGAGTATATCTGTGCTGTCATCGCATTCGATGCCGAGTTCAGGGCAATAGAAATAATCACGATTAGTGGCACCAGCGCAACAACTAAGAAAGCAAAGATGAGTTTCTTAGTTAGATTAAGCGAGCGAAAGAATTGTGAAAATCCAGACATAACCTAATTCCCTGTTGTGATAGAGGTATCTATAACAGCATAGAACAGTATTGGTTAAGATCTAGGCAAAATATAAAAAAGCCCAGTGAGTAAATCACCGGGCTGTTCTAGGTATCAAATAACCAGAGCGCTAAACAATAAGTAGGCTCATTTTTTATTCAAACCGCTAACCAAATAGGGCGTTAGTGTTTCCAGTGATAAGTATGCGCTTTTTCTTCCATATACTCGGCAGTGGCAGGGTGCATCTGTGTTTGTGAGCCACTTTCAAAGAAGAAAGGTTGGCGCTGCTTGTCATAGTTACCGACTTCGTTCATGGTAGCAGCATCATAGATACGGCCATTGATTACGGTATAGGCGACTTTTTCTGAGTCACGAATGTTTGACAGCACGTCACCATCAATAATCGCTAAGTCTGCCAATTTACCTTGCTCAATGGTGCCAAGGTCATGATCCATACCAAGGTATCTTGCGCCGTCAATGGTACCACTTCTCAGTGCCTGCCACGGTGTGAAGCCCCCTTGTGCCATAGACCATAGTTCCCAGTGTGCAGCTAAGCCCTCTCTTTGACCGTGAGCACCTATGTGTACAGTCACCCCTTTGTCGCGGAGTTGCTTGGCTGTTTTGGCAACATTGATATGATTATAATGGCGCTCCGGTGCCTTTCCTGAACGGATAGCTCTTGGTTTGACAATATATTCAGGCACAAAACTCATTAGGCGTTCGTTTTCCCAAACATTGGTATGCTCATACCAATATTCCTCACCTGAGATACCGCCATAGGCAACAACAAATGTTGGTGTAAAGCCAACGTTTGTTTGCCCCCACATTTGTTCAATATCAGAGTAAATATTAGGAACCGGTAACGCGTGCTCGACACCAGTATGACCATCCACAATCATGTTCATATTGTGCTGGAACTTGGAGCCGCCCTCAGGTACTACCATGATTTCCATGTTTTTTGCAGCTTCTAACACTTGTTGGCGAGTTTCGCGGCGAGGGTGGTTATAGCTTTTAACAGAGATAGCACCGGCATCTTTTAAGCGTTTAACATGAAACTGTGCATCTTCTAAATTGCTAATTGGTGTTTTGTAGCCTGGTGCATGTCCAGCATACAAAATACGACCAACGGAATAGGTTCGAGGTGCCACGGTTAAACCAGCTCGTTGCAACTCTGCCATAGAGAATACTTCTGACGAGTCATTTGAGGGGTCATGGATAGTTGTTACGCCAAAACTTAAGTTGGAGTATTGGTTCCAGTTCTGTTGAGGCTGTAAATTACGACTTCCATAACTGCCATGTGCGTGCGCATCAATTAAGCCAGGGATAACCGTTTTACCACTGATATCCATAACCTTTGCTGTGCTAGGGAGCTCTACCTCGCTGCGTTTACCAACGGCCACAATGCGGTTTTCTTTGATTAAAACCACCCCATCTTCGATGACCTCTTGCTCTTTTTCGGCATTACGCATGGTAACTACTTTACCACCTACTAGCGCAAGTATACCCTCAGGCTTATCTGCTGGATGCGTAAAACTTAAATCAATCCCCTCTGCGGTGAGCTCATCTAGCTGATTTGAAGCACCATCAATAAATGCAAATGTGTCAGTAAGCTTACGATGGTAAAGTGTCGGGCCGAATGCCCAAGTTAGTGCGCTGCTATCAGCTTTCCAGTTTAAGAAATCGCCGGAATACTTTGATACTTGCTTTACCGGGAAAGCCTTTTCACCTTTATTAATTGATAAGGTTTTACCTGTACTAGTGAATGGCGCAACGAATGTATTGAAGTGCTCGATAAATGCAACGTAGTTACCGTCGGGTGACACTTTAAAGTCAAAGACATAATCTCCTTTAAAGTGGCTGCGCATTTCTTGGCCATTTAAATTAACACTTTTTAATTCTCTATGAGTTTCATCACTCATCATCGAAAAATAAATACGCTCAGGATCAGCACCAAAGTGAGGGTTGTCACCATGCTTGGTAACGAGCTTAGCTTCACCGCCAGATGTGTCAACTAGGTAGATCCCTGGGTGCATTGACCAATCACCATTGAGTAAGTAGCCCCCAGTGACTTTTTTAAATAGTACTTGTTTGCCATTCGCAGAGAAGCTTGCTGAGATATAGTGTCCTGGCTCTTGAGTGATCACTTTACCTTTACCACCGGTTGCAGAAACGACTCTTACGTCACCAAGCGCTTTATCATTCCAAGTTGTGTATACGATTGATTTACCATCGCGTGAATAACTTGGGTAGAACTCAAAGTGATCGGTTTGTTTGGTTAGACGCTTAATCTCACCTGACTCAATATCTTTCAGATAAAGATAACCAAGCGCTTGAAAAAGGACGGTCTCACCATCTGGAGAGAGTTGTGACCAGCGAGCAAGCTTAACTTTGAAAGTATCTGGTGCAACATCGACAGCAAAGCGAAGTGCTGGAGTCATTTGTTTTTCAGCAATGACTCTGGTTGGGATCACTTGTGCTTCTTTTGAGTCAATATCTACACGGTGGAATACACCTTTAGCCCAAAATACCAGAGACTTGCCATCAGGTGTGTAGGCAAATGAAGGGGTATTACCGTGTGCGCCATTGGCTTCTTGCAAGTCACGATCGAGCCCTGAGTAAATACGCGTTTCAATACCTGAATGCAAATTCTTTGTATAAAGTGCGCTGACCATTTCATCGCCATTGTCTTCTCGTTTTACAAAAGCGATTGAATTACCATCAGGGCTGACGGTTGGGCGAATCGCACCACCGGCACCGCTAATCACGGTTTCTTCTTCACCTGTCGCTAAGTCCCAGCTGCGGATCTCAAAAACAGGTTTAAGTGCATTTTTATTGTATTCCCAACGCACTCCCGATGTTGCATCTACCGAGTAATAGATTTTTTTACCATCGTTAGAAAAGGTTGGCTCAGCAACGTTCTTCTGTGATTTAGCGCCATGCAAGCGCTCGCGTACTAACACGCCTTTACCACCGCTAATATGATACATGCGGATTGAACCACCGGGGATAGTTCGGCCCGTTACTTGACCTTGTTTTACCGCAATGTACTGGCCATCTGGCGACCATGCTGGGTTGTGAACAATATTGTTCACTTCTGTAGATACTTGACGTAGATTTTGACCATCAACATCCATTACCCATAAATTGTCGCCACCGGCACGGTCGGAGATAAACGCTATCTTTTTGCCATCAGGTGAGAATTTTGGTTGGATGTTCCAGCCAATATCTGCGGTGAGCGCAGTGGCCTTTCCACCGCTTATGGGCATGATATACAGATCGCCAAGCATATCAAAAACAATATGTTTACCATCTGGACTCACATCCAGATTACTCCATGTTGTTTCATTGGTATCAATGGTAATCGTTTGTTTATCACCAGGAGGGTTAAGTACGTCCCAGCCTTTTGTTGATTTTTCTTCGGTAGGTGTCGCGGCAGCTTTATCATCAGCGATAGTTGGCTGGCTAAACCCGATAACAGCAGCACTAATCGCTGCGGCTATTGGCGACTTAAAAAAAGACATAGATGTTCCCTTTATTTTATCGTTTTTGTTTAAGACAAGTCAGCCACTGACTTGTCTTAGTACATAGTGGTTTATATCGATTGGCATTTAGCATGAACAAGTTTATGGGGGATGTCGAATAACATGCGGTTAATGGTGTCATCCCATCGTTTCTTTACGCACAAAATGCAGATATGCGGCCAGACTTTCTTGCCATAGCGTCATAGCGTCGGTGAGTTCGTCATGGCAAGACTTACCGTCTAGTAGTCGGCGCTCAGCTTTTTTTAAGTTCGCGCCATAGCGATTAAAGCCTAGTTGCAAAGCGGTACTTGCTTGACGATGAAGTAGTCTGATGCACTGTTCTTCATCATGTTCTAACAATTGTTGAATATGAATAAGCTTATTGCGAGCAGAGAGGACAAACTCATTATAAATAGAGGATACTTCATCTTCACTAAAGCCTGACTGTAACGCATTCACGGCAGTTTCATCGTACAGTACGTCTGGGAGTTCAACACTGATTGCTGCTTTTTTGGGGGATTGAGATTCACTGATAGCCTGACGAAGTTTTTCTTGTTTAATTGGCTTACCCACAATGTCTCGGATCCCAAGTGCGAGATACTCTTTGACCTCATCCGGACTTAAACTGGCTGTAAACGCTAAAAATGGAGTACGTTTATTTTTGTGCTCACAGCTTTTGAGTTGTTTTAAGACATCTTGACCTGAGAGATCAGGTAAATTCATATCCAGTAACACGACATCAAAATGGTACTGCACTAGCATATCAATAGCGCTGCGGCCATCAGTGGCAAGCTTCACTTTGTGTTCATCCTCAGCCATAAACTCGATTGCAATTTTTTGATTAAGTTCTAAATCTTCGACCAATAAAATAGTTAGACCGGTAATGCAGTTTTCGTGCTGAGGACGTTGCTCTACCAAACTAAGCTCCCCAATATTTAGAAGTAAATCGAAACTAAATTGACTGCCCTTGTTGAGTTCACTTTGAATACTCAATTGTGAGCCAAGGCGGTTTAGTAACCGGCTTGTAATGGCAAGGCCAAGACCGGTGCCTCCTTTTATTTTACCAGCACTGCTTTGGACATAAGGCTCGGTGAGTTTACTAATGTCTTCCTTTTCAATACCAGGCCCTGAATCTATGATACTAAAGCGAACCTTGTGTTCAATCTGTTGGTCTTTTAGGATCTCAACTTTGAGTTTCACTTCTCCTTTGTCGGTAAATTTGATGGCGTTACCAACAAGGTTGATGAGGATTTGCCGTAATTTTTGCTGATCGAAGTAATAACAAACTTGATCAGGTAGCTCATATACTAATTCAAAATGCAGCTTTTTTTGCTCTGCTAAAGGGCTGAGTAACAAGCAAAGGTTTTGTAACCAGCTTCTAAGTTCCACATCCTCCTCGTAGAGTGCTTCATCGCTTTGCTCTAAGCTGGCATAGTCCAGCACCTTATCAATAAGTAGGTTTAAAGATTCCGCTGAATTTACGATGGCTTCGCAATAGGCTTTATTGCGATTGTCTTTTGTTCTGCCAAGCACGAGTTGTGCGCTGCCCAATATACCATTGAGCGGCGTTCTAATTTCATGACTAATAGTTGATAAGAACATGCCTCTAAGTTCAAGATCTTGCTGCGCTTTGAGTGCCAACTTATTGAGGTTTTTCTCTCTTTGCTCATTACACAGCAATGCCATTCCCGTGGCATAAAAAATGGGAGCAAGTACCCCGTTGAAGAAAATGGTAATACTGAACCAGTTTTCTTTAAACAAAGAAAAGTGAGTCACCTCTCCCATCAGCAGCGATCTACCAGTAAAGATGAACAAGATGATAATCAATATAGTGATATAGACTATGCTCCCATTCGGATATTTTGTGCGCGCAAAGCGAGTAAAAAAATAGAGCAGTAAGACTGCTTCTACTAGATGTTGTAAATCGGATATCAGGATCCGATTTCGCAAGTTTGGGTCGATAAGGCTGTTATAAAGCAATAAAAGAAAGAGCACTGCGGTAAACCCCAGAAACACTTTGAACGCATGACCTTGTACTTCCAAAAACTGCTTGATAGCCATACAGTGGATAATGGATGCTGCGAAAAGGAGGGTGTTGGCAATCGGAATTGTTTGCCAGTTTTCAAAGTATCCGTGTAATGCAAAAGAAGAAATTGCTGCAAGTAATACCAATGGGTAGAAGATATATAGTAGCGTACCTGGTGTGCTTTTATTTGCTCGCCATGTCAAAAAAGTGAGAAGCGCCATCATGGCCGTCATCACGATACTTGTGAGGTAGAGTGTTTTTGGGTCGAGCATGTACCTAAAATTGCTTTTGATAATGATAAAAACTTAGCATAGAGGTATTCATTGAGGCAGTAAAGTAATGAAGCACTGAGATCAGAAAGGCAGTGCCTCAAGGGGGACGCTATTGCGCGATAGCCATTGACTTAACCTGAGCCGCGGATAATTAATGTCTTTCTAGCAGCCCGTTTTAGCGCTAACTGCGTAAATTCGCCTGCCTACAGGATGTAGGTACCTTAGCGAGAGCTGGACGCGGGAGCGGTGTTTTCCCTAAAACTTGCTGGCTAGACAAGGAAAAACTAAGTTGTGCTTTAGCAACAATGAGTTGGAACATTCCTTATCCAAACCTCAGGTTAATTAATCAAATATATTGTACTGGATTTGACGAAATCTATCGTTAACGTATTTCGTCCGGGATATTTTGCTGAGCCCAAGATAATAACTCAATGCGGTTACGGCATTTAGTTTTACGAAATGCACTATATAAGTGTGTTTTTACAGTATGAGGACTGATGTTTAACTCTTCAGCAATTTCTTTGTTTTTCGCGCCTTTACTCATTAACGCAATAATCGCTTTCTCTCGCTTCGTAAGTTTGATTGGCTCTATATCGCCTTCTGTAAGCTTATGTAGAGCATCCTTATTAAATTGCAGCATGCGATTTAAAACATTACACATTACGTCGCGGCGATACCAAAGTTGATCTTCGAGTAAAAGTCGGATCCCTTTCATTAGCACATCGGCATTATCAGTGGTGTAAAATACACCTCGAATACCACTGAGTAGCGCGCGGTTCGCTAATTCAGGGTTTTCATCTAAGTTAAACAGCACGATGTCACATTTTACCTTGAGATTGACAAGTTGTTCTTTTAGTTTTCCCCAAGAATCATTCACTGCGGTTTCAATGAAAAGTAATCTTGTGCCTTCAGGCACTTCTGAGATATCAGTTCCTGTTGTTACATCCAGTCCCTGAGTTTTTAACAATGGCTGTAACACATTGATACCAATGGTGTTAACAGGCTCTTTATCTAATAACAAAAAAGCAGTACTGCTCATTTTGGACACACTCTAATTTTTTCCAATTTATCAATGCTAACATGGGATTCAGACCTTTTGTATTAGAATTTTTAGTACAAGATAGATAAATCCGCTATATACGAAAGTGAAATAATGGATCAAAAATATGTGCAGAATATGTATCAGAATGTAATTTGTTGAAATAAGTAAGTTTTTAATAATGTTGATTAATAACTTACTTATTTACATAAATTAACATGGAATAATTTAGGCTAATCCTTTCTTCGTATCTTGGTAAGGAGGCCAACCCATTTCTTTTCCTGCTAAAACATGCAGATGAAGGTGATACACCGTTTGTCCACCATGTTCATTACAGTTCATTACGACTCGATAACCGTCTTCGGCAAAGCCATGCTCTTGCGCTAGCTTTGCAGCTACCACGTATAAGTGTCCGATGAGGTGTGAGTTTTCTTCCGTTACATCGTTAATGGTTGCGATAGCTGTTTTTGGGATAACCAAAACATGAAATGGGGCTTGCGGGTTAATATCTCTAAATGCCAATGCCTTTTCATCTTCATATACGATGTCAGCAGGTATTTCTCGGTTAATAATTTTGGTGAAAATGGTTTCTGAACTCATCGTTCTTCCTTAATTAGTGAATGATATGCCTAGCATAACCAACTATTGTAGATACTCAATAGTATATTGAGTACATAGAAAAAGGCTGGAGATATATCTGACTATGCAGTAACCTCAATTAAGATAACTGGTATTAAACCCATAAACGAAGGAGTGAATAGATGCGTTTAAAATCTACACTTGTAACAGCGGGACTGTTCTTATCATCATTCTCCCACGCTGCATTACTCAGCTTTCCCGAAGAAATTATTCCATTGCAGGTGAATGATAAAACCATCGAGCACTCTTTTTTTTCGAAAGTCAGAGAGCTAGATTTAGCAAGTGGTGAATATGCAGTGAAAATGCGTTATACCGACCTGTATGAGGTGGGCTATGACGACCACGAAACCGTTGAATCTAAGCCATTTTGGGCAACAATCAGTATCGATACAGATGGGCAATATGATGTGAAATTTAATCGTCCTGACAATGTGGTCGCAGCAAAAGCGTTTGCCGCCCAGCCATTGATTATGTTGCAAGCGCCTAATGAATCGTTAGCCACAACCTTGGTGGTTACTCAAAAAAGGCCTAGAGTAGTGAGTGCGATAGCAAGCCAATCAGCAGAAGTGACTGCGCCACGTTACTCGACACCTAGTAATCCCACACAGCCTGCCGCGCCAGCAGCACCTAAATCAGCTCATCCAGATGTAGTTGGCATGTTGGATTATTGGTGGCAGCAAGCTACACCTGAACAAAAGCAGCTGTTTTTGGAAAAAATAAAGGGCAATTAATGCCCTTATAAATATTAATAGTAGTAAGCGAGGTTAGCTTACTTTTCGAATGCACGCTTCATAAAGTTAGGTGTTGCTAATGCGCCCTTGTGAATACCCGTGTTGTAGTACTCAGTATCAAATGTTGCGTTGTCAACATCTTGCTCGCGGAATCCGGCAAACTTTTCATCTTTACGTGCCATCGTTGCTGACCACAGGCCGCTTGGGTAGATTGGCTGTGGGAAAGGCAGAGTTTGCAGATCAACAAAGCCGACCTCTAGCATTGCATCGCGCATTTCTAATAGCAGTGGCATGTGCATTAGCGGTGATTCGCTTTGCTGGATCATAATACCGCCTGTGCGAAGCGCTGCTAAACAGCTTTTGTAGAATGCGTGGTTGAATAAGCCTTCACCAGGACCAACAGGGTCAGTACCATCAACAATGATTACGTCAATGGACTCAGCTGGTGCTTCTCGCATGTATTTGATGCCGTCATCAAACATCACGGTTGCGCGAGGGTCATTGTTAGACTCGCAAAGCTCTGGGAAGTATTTCAGTGACATTTGGGTCACAACTTCGTCAATATCAATTTGAGTTACGGTTTCAACGCCAGGGTGCTTTAATACTTCACGCAATGTGCCACAGTCGCCGCCGCCAATGATCACCACATTTTTTGGTGCAGGGTGTGAAAATAATGCCGGGTGACTCATCATCTCGTGATAGAAAAAGTTTTCACGCGTGCTCACCATAGTGCAACCGTCAATGATCATCAGGTTACCAAAATCCGTGGTCTCAAACATTTCTACTTTTTGAAAAGGAGACTGGATTTCGTCTAATTTTTTGTTGACTCTAAGTGAAAATGCGCTGCCATCGCGGTCGCTAATTTCAGTAAACCAACGGTTTGCTTCTAAGTTTGCCATGATTGTGTTCACACTTGATAAAAATTAGCGCAATTCTGCCAGTGGTTGCGCCTTTGCTCAATCAATTTTAGCCAACATTTTGTACTTTGCCTCATATTGGTGTTGATCTCACTGTGGTTATTTTTAAAATTTGTAAGGTAGTGAAAACACAACTTTAGGTCGCATTGACCAGTCTTGCGTATTAGAATGAAGTTTTATGAAGAGTTAATTGAGAGCAGTAATGACTTGGGGTCTGCAAACAGCACGTTCTATCTATAACGTCACGCACTGGAGTGACGGCTATTTTGATATTAATGAACAGGGTCAATTAGTGGCGTTTCCTGACGGTGACCGCACTAAGTCACCTGTTCTTCTGTGTGAATTAACGGAACAATTTAAGGCGCAAGGACTTACTTTACCTGTGCTAGTGCGCTTTACTGATATTCTAAAACACCGCGTTGATACCTTAACGCAGGCCTTTACTGCTGCTCGCGCGCAGCGTGACTATCAGGGCCAGTATACTTGTGTTTACCCAATAAAAGTGAATCAGCAGCGCTCAGTTGTGAGCAAGCTGCTGGCGCATCCAAGTGGTTTAGTTGGCTTAGAAGCTGGCTCAAAGCCAGAATTAATGGCGATTTTAGGTATCGCGCAGCAACCAATTACGATTGTATGCAATGGCTATAAAGACAGTGAGTTTTTGCGCTTAGCTTGTATTGGCCAAGCTATGGGGCATCAAGTTAACATTGTTGTAGAGAAGCTCTCCGAGCTAGATACGCTGTTGCAAGAAATCGATGATTTAGGCGTAGAGCCAGCCATTGGGATCCGGATCCGTTTAAACTCAGTGGGCAAAGGAAAATGGCAAAACACAGGCGGTGAAAAAGGTAAGTTTGGCCTAACAGCAAGTCAAGTACTACAAGCGGTAGAGCGATTAAAGTCTCATAATCGTCTGCACTTGATGCAGCTAGTACACTTTCACATTGGCTCTCAGATAGCGAATATCCGCGATATTCAGCGTGCACTAAAAGAATGTGCTCGCCATTACGCAGAATTGGTTCAGCTAGGTGTACCATTGCGTATTGTTGATGTCGGTGGTGGTCTTGGCGTTGACTATGAAGGTTCTGGCTCACGTAGCTCATGTTCGATGAATTATACCGTGGCAGAATATGCAAAAAATGTAGTACATGCTTTTCATGATATTGCTGAACTTAACAACCTGCCACACCCTGATATTATCACTGAATCTGGTCGCGCATTAACAGCGCACCATGCTGTACTTATCACCGACGTAATTGATGTTGAGAAGGCGCCAAACCAGATAGAGCCTGTGGAGCCAAAAGACACAAGCCCTCTGGTATTGCAAGAGTTATGGCACTCGTTGTCACAACTAACTCCTAGGATGGCACTAGAGACCTATCATGATGCTATGCACTTATTCAGTGACGCCCATGATCAATATGTGCATGGGTTGATCAGCATGCAAGAGTGGGCGCAACTTGAGCAATTATACTTCACCACGCTGCATAAAGTGCGTGAGTGTTTAAGTGAAAATGCGCGTGCGCACCGAGAAGTGCTAGATGACTTGAATGAAAAGTTAGCAGATAAACTATTTGTGAATTTCTCTTTGTTCCAGTCTTTGCCTGATGTGTGGGGGATTGATCAACTATTTCCAGTCATGCCAATCGATAAGCTAAATCAGCCATTGACACAAAGGGCTGTGATTCAGGATATTACCTGCGACTCTGATGGCCAGATAAACAGCTATGTTGAAGGGGCTGGTATTGAGTCAAGCTTACCTATTCCTGAGTATGTTCCGGGCGAGCAATACCATGTGGCGATGTTTTTAGTCGGTGCTTATCAAGAGATCTTGGGTGATTTACATAATTTGTTCGGTGATACTGACTCTGTACATGTTGAGCTTAGTGAAGATGGCTACACACTAACTAATGCGATTAAGGGTGATAGTGTCGAAGATGTACTACGTTTTGTACACTATGACAAAACCGTACTATCAAACAATTATGCACAACAGATTGCGGCGCTACCCCTCCCTGAATCCGTTAAAACTCAGTATCTGCAAGAATTAAACGCAGGTCTTGAAGGGTACACATATTTTGAGGATTAATAGCTCAAACTATAATAAAGAATAAAAAATAGCCGACCCACTGGTCGGCTTAATTGTGCGTAATTTTCAAGGTATGATACGCACAAGCTGTAAAACACAATGAGGGAATGAATGTCGTTTATTCGAAAATTGCTCAGTTTGTTACTGTATGCGTTAAACACCATATTTTGGTTTATCCCCATCTTTATCTGTGGGCTGTTAAAACTAATTCCGATTTCACCTTTGCAAAAAGTGATGAGTTATATTGCCAAAGCTTGTGCGAGCAACTGGGTTGCTTGTAACTCAATGAGTCAAAATCTTATCGCGCCATATACATTAAATGTGAGCGGGTTGAGTGAGTTGAAACGTAACGATTGGTACTTGGTCATTGCGAATCACCAAAGCTGGGTGGATATATTAGTATTACAGCGAGTGTTACATGGCAAAATTCCGTTTTTAAATTTCTTTTTGAAAAAGGAATTATTATATGTTCCCGTGTTGGGACTTGCTTGGTGGGCTTTAGATTTTCCATTCATGACGAGAACGAGTAAATCTCAATTGAAGAAAAACCCTAAACTGCGGGGTAAAGATATAGAAACAACGCGAAAAGCATGTGAAAAGTTTAAAACAATGCCAGTGAGTATTGTAAACTTTGTTGAGGGTACGCGTTACACTGAGCAAAAGCATTCTAAGCAAAAAAGTCCATTTACCTATTTGCTAAAACCTAAAGCCGGTGGCATTGCATTCGTAATGCAAGCGATGGGAGAGCAGATCAGCAAAGTAGTGAATGTTACCATTCACTACCCTGACGGGGTGCCAACCTTCGCTGATTTTATTGGTGGTAAAGTGAAGTCAGTAAACGTTCAGGTAGAAGTAATGCCAGTAAGCGCAAACTTAATTGGTGATTATATCAATGACCCTGAATTTAGAGTGCGATTTCAATCTGAATTAAACGCGCTGTGGCAAGCTAAAGATGCGCAACTGGTCGAGCTTGCTGAAAAATAGTAGTAGAAGGAAGTTGTGATGTTAAAACAAATACTACCTAAGTGGTTTCTTGGACTTTCAGCCAGCGCTTGGCTGTTGGTTAACACCTTTGTGTGCGGTTTACTTGTGTTGTTGCTCGGTATCGTAAAGCTACTGATACCCTTAAAGTTTATTTCAACAGCTCTGCACTTTTTTTACGGAATGTGGTGTAAAGGGAATCACATTGGGCTGCGTATTGCTAGCGATAAAATCCATGTACGTTTGCCAAAAGAGCTGCATGCGCAAGGTTGGTATTTGTTAATTTCTAATCATCTCAGCTGGTTGGACATTGTTGTGCTTAGTGCCATGGAAGTATTGCCCGCACCTAAGTTCTTTTTAAAGGATGAGCTAAAATATGTTCCTTTTATTGGTACTGGCGCGTGGGCAATGGGTATGCCTTTTATGAAGCGGGCAAGTAAAGCGCAGATCGCTAAAAACCCTAAACTAAAAGGCATGGACGTAGAGCGCACCAAATCGAGCTGTCGTAACTTTCGTGACCATCCAACAACGGTGATCAATTTTGTTGAAGGTACTCGCCATACAAAAGCGAAACATCAACGACAGCAAAGCCCTTTCAAACACTTGCTCAAACCAAAAGCAGGTGGTGTTGCTTTTGCTTTAGAGGTGCTCTCTGATCAACTTGATGGGATGCTTAATGCGACGTTGGTCTATGAGTTAGACGGTGAACATATTTGCCGATCATTTATGCTTGGACGTGTTGATACGATAGATATAAAAATAGATTATATTGCAATGGCGGATATTCCCCTTGGTAACTATCAAAGTGATAAGGCCTACCGAGTACAGTTTCAAGCTTTTATGAATACAGTATGGCAGCGCAAAGATAGCCAATTAGAAGCGCATTGGCTACGCCGAGCAGCACCTGAAGACACACTTAGTGAGGAGATAAAGCAACTATGAAGTTTGACCACCTCCATGATGTTGTCCAGCCATGGTTAGAAGCATTACCACAAGGCACTGTGATCAGTGCCTTGTTCACAAATGGTATCGCGGTAGTTGGCTTACTATTTTTATATTGGGTTGTGAGGCGCCTCGTACTGCCTAATGTAGAGAACCTTGCCCGTCATATTTCACCGCGAAAAATAGGTCACCTTGCACCACAACTCAGTAAGTTTAGCGGGCGTTTTGCCTTTGTTTTATGCCTTTTGGTTTTTTCTGCTTATCATGAGCGCTTGTTTGTTGCACCAGCTTGGGTGTTTGTGGTTATGGAGAGCTTGGTTTACGTACTGTTGGTTGTCGCGTCGGGCTTTCTATTTAGCAGTTTGGTGAACTTAGCCAACGGTGTTTATAACTTGTTTCCATTTGCGAAGGAAGTGCCAATTCAGGGCATTATACAAGTTCTTAAGTTACTGATTTTTATTGTCTGCTCTATCTTGGTGGTGAGCATTCTTGTCGATAAATCGCCGACTTATATTCTGTCAGGTTTTGGTGCGATCGCTGCTGTAATTATTTTAGTATTTAAAGATACTATCTTAGGGTTGGTCGCCAGCATTCAAATCGCCGCTAACCGGCTTGTGACTACTGGTGATTGGATCCAAGTAGATGCCTTTGGCGCGGATGGAGAAGTAATAGATCTCGGTTTAAATACAGTCAGAGTGCGTAATTGGGATAACACCGTGACCACAATACCAACCTATATGCTTATCTCTGATTCATTTAAAAACTGGCGAGCAATGCAGGAGTCTGCGGGACGTCGTATTAAACGCGCAATTCATATTGACTTTACTAGTATCGAGTTGTTAAGCGAAGCGCAGCGAGCAGCGATAACCACACAATACCCTTTAATTGAATCACTCGAAGACATACCCAGTGATATTACTAACCTCGGGCTGTTTAGGCGCTATAGTGAAGCTTATTTAAAGCAACATGAAGCGATAAACCAAGAGTGTTTATGTATGGTACGAGAGCTTGCGCCGACTCAACATGGCTTGCCTCTCGAGTTTTACTGCTTCAGCCGTGACAAGCGCTGGGTGGTTTATGAGCACTTACAGGCGGATATTCTTGACTATATGCTCAGTGTAATGCCTGTGTTCGGTCTTCGCCCATATCAAAGTGTCAGTGACTATTTTGGTTCGCATCGCGTCAAGGTGAGAGGTAGTTAATCTGAGAAGCGATTAAGGCATAAGCGACCCCAGCTTGTGTTAATGTCTGCATAATGGGAGGAAGTAAATCATACCGACAAGATTTACTTTCCTCAAAACAGAGTCCTGAATTAATTGGTATTACAAACTGCCTGAGATCAGCCCAAATACGATAAAGGCGATGAGTAATTGCCAGATCGCCGGCTTTAACCACTTCAAGGCGATAAAACCCGCCACCACAGCCACTAAATCCAGCACGCTATGTACCGCAGACTGCCAAATTGGTTGATATAATGCCGCCGCTAAAATACCAACAACTCCTGCGTTTAATGCCGCGCTAATACTAGCAAAGCGGGGTAGTGCGATGAGTGACTGCCACTGCTGATGAAACGCCCACATTAATAGCAGACCTGGCAAGAAAATGGCCAGTGTCGCTATTGCTGCGCCCAAAACGGGGTTTGTCTGCTCGGCAATTGCACCAAGAAAGCTTGCTATGGTAAACATTGGTCCTGGGATTGCTTGTGCAGCTGCATAGGCGGTTAAAAAGGTTTCTTGCTGGATGTTCTCAACACTGCTTTGTAGTAATGGTAAAACAACATGTCCACCGCCAAATACCAATGCACCTGCCTGATAAAACTCGGCGAAGATCTGAGTTGGTAGTGCCGCAAAGGTCAGTAAGAATAAACCGATGAATACTGCAAGCACGGGCCAGTTAGGGTAAGTGTGTTGGCTACTTTGTTGACTCGGTACATTACTAAAAGCGTAAAAATAACCGACAACGGCGAGCACTGCGAGTAGCCCTACTTGAGCGTTTAAACTTGGCAAAAATAGTAATATCAATGTTGCAATAAACGTGACAATTTTAAGTGCCATGGTTTTACAGAAGCTTTTAGCCATACTGAGTACCGCATCGGCGACAATCACTACTGCAAACAGCTTAAGGCCGTCAATAATCGCAAGTGCAGAACCTGAAAGCTGACCTGCTGTTAATGCCAGTAGCAGCATTAGCAAGAAGGAGGGGAGCGTAAAACCTAAAAAAGCGGCTATTCCACCTATTATCCCTGCTCGTTCAAGGCCAATGGCAAACCCCACTTGGCTAGAGCCAGGTCCTGGGAGAACCTGAGATAGACTGATCATGCTGGCATAGCGTTCATTACTGAGCCATTTCAAGTTATCGACAAAGTGTTTTTTAAAAAATCCTAAATGGGCAGCAGGACCTCCAAAACTTGTGCAGCCTAGTAAAAAAAACTGATAAAATATTTTCAAAAACATAGTATACCTTGTGATATTGTTAACCTTGTATCCTTACAGTTTTATATGACAATTTTATGACTTTGGTGTGTTTAGTACCAGCTAGCCAACTGGTGTAACAGCTACAATTGGACAATGATTATGCAAATGAGTTTATTGCGGTATTTGTTTGCTTTACTGGCAAGTTTTTCTGTTTATAGCCAGCAAATAAATGTTGCTGTTGATCACGCCCCGCCATACAGCATTATTGCGGAAAATGGCAAAGTACACGGTTTAATCTTAGACATTCTAGAAATTATTCGCGCACAGTCCAATATTGATTATCAGATAAACACAGTTCCTTGCCCATTTTCACGATGTATGCGTTTGCTAGCGCAAGGAGAGGTGGATGTGATGGGGGGGCTGATCAAAACACCACAGCGAGACAAAGTAATAGATTTTGTCGATCCCGCTTATATGGCGCTGACCTCCTCTTTTGTCTTCTATGCCAGAAGAGACAGTAATATTGAAGTTGAACAATATTCGGATCTCTATACCAATCGTATCGCCGTCATGCGCGGTAGCGTATTTTATCCTCGCTTTGACGCGGATAGACAGCTCAATAAAGTCCCTGTATTTAGTGAGCGAGTGGCATTTGATTTACTGTTAAAAGGCCGAGTGGATTTGGTGATTGCAGTTGAAGATACCGCTGAAGTTGCGATGGAAGTATTAGGGCAACCCATTGAAAAGTTAAAAAAGGTCTCTTATCGCCATAGTCAGGCTATTTACGGTCATATGGCAATGAGTACGCAGTTTCATAGCACAGTGCTAGCACAGCGAATTCGTCAAGCTATGCAGCGTTTAGCAGTGGAAAAGAAACTCGATCCGGTTGTGACAAAATATAAATTGCCACCAATTTCTCAGCATGTCTCGACAGTAACACCGTAACAGTAAAATAAGCCGCACTTCAGCGAGCGTTAATCACTTATTGCAACAATGTGCACAATCAGGTCGAAATGAATTCAGGTGTTAAGATGAATGCAAGAAATGTGTTAGTGGGTGTGGTGGTTGTTGCTGCACTGTCAGGGTGTGAAATGAATAATACCGGCAAAGGCGCAGCGATTGGTGCGGCGACTGGGGCAGTGCTAGGAAAAGCAACCGGTAATCATAAAGACAAGCGCTTAGCAATTGGGGCTGCGGTTGGTGCAATCGCCGGTGCAGCTTTTGGTAATTATATGGACAAGCAGGAAGCTGCTTTTAACCAAGAGCTCGCAGGGACTGGCGTAGAAGTCGTTCGAGAAGGTGAACAAATGCGTTTAGTGTTACCTTCAAATATTACGTTTGCCAGTGGTAAGTCCGCGATCAGCCCGAGTTTCTATAACACATTGCAAGGCATTGCGCGTGTGATGCAACAATACGACAAGACATTCCTTACGATTGTTGGTCACACAGATTCCACGGGATCAGCGAGTTTCAACCAAACCTTGTCTGAGCAACGTGCTAATAGCGTGAAGCAATACCTGTTATCTCAACATGTGTTACCGGCGCGATTATATGCTGAAGGGATGGGAGAATCCCAACCTATTGCAAGCAATCAAACTGAACAAGGAAAAGCACAAAATCGCCGGGTAGAAATCAAAATTATTCCAAACCGCGTGTAGGAAAGCTGTGGGCATATACAAGTATGCCCAGCGAGCTTATACCAATTTGACTTAATACTTGCTCAATTTGAAGGAGTAAACCTGACGCTAACAGCGTTAAAAATTTCTCATTTAGAACAACTAAATAGCAAAATTTTTGCCTTGCCTATATGGATGTAGGTACCTTAGCGATAGCAGGACGCGGTAGCGGAGTTATCGACAAGATTTTCTCGCCTCAAAATAGACCACTTAATTAAGCAAATTGGTATTAGAGCGTGTCACACACTACGTCAGCTTTGCAGGTAATTACGCTGACATTGGTGTAACCGATACGGGTAAGTTGCTCTGCGGCAAAAATAGCACGGCCACCGGCAGCACAGTGTAAATAAATTGGTCGGTCTGCGTCTTTTTCCAGTTCTGGAAGTTTAAACTCCAATAAACCGCGAGGAATGTTGATTGCCCCGTTAGCCGACTTTTGGCTATGTTCGGCGGGCTCTCGAACGTCAATGACCAAGCCATTGTTTTGGGTAATTTCTGATTTTGCTTGCGCTGCATCGATACAGCGCTGATTTGGTTTTACCGTTTTTAAGACATCTTGGGCAGATATCAGCATACGTCACTCCTTATAAGTTTATTTGTCTCATTATGGCTTACCTTTCCTGAATGCCAAGTTTCTTCAAAATGGTGATCATTGGACACCAGTTTGTAAACGCAGACTGCACCAAATTGGCACATATAAATGCACTCAACCAGACTCAATCGAGACATGACAAAATGTGTAAGCAGTCAGCAAATTGCAAATACCACCCCAGCAACTAATCGAAGTAGAGGATGTAATACCAATTTGACTTAATACTTGCTCAATTTGAAGGAGTAAATCTGACGCTAACAGTGTTAAAAATTTCTCATTTAGAACAACTAAATAGCAAAATTTTTGCCTTGCCTATATGGATGTAGGTACCTTAGCGATAGCAGGACGCGTTAGCGGAGTTATCGACAAGATTTTCTCGCCTCAAAATAGACCACTTAATTAAGCAAATTGGTGTAAGGTCATAATGAAATTACAGTATATTAGGTCACCCTAATATTAGACATTGCTAATATTTGTGTCTATACTTTGTGCAAATTTATTATTAGGGAGTCAGCATGGATCTTCAGCAAATGGCACAAAATGCCGAGCAGGCGGAGTCGTTACTCAAATTAATGGCAAATAAAAACCGCTTGATGATTTTGTGTTCACTGCAAAAACAGGAGTTAAGTGTTAGTCAGCTTAATGAGATGGTGCCGCTTACGCAGTCTGCTTTATCTCAGCATTTAGCTAGTCTGCGAAAAGCTGAAATTGTATCAACTCGCCGTGACGGTGCCACCATCTATTATCGGGTATCTGATCCTAAAGTGGCGGTAATGTTAGAAAGCCTGTATCAGCTTTTTTGTGCCAACTGATGATTCGGAGCGCGGGTTATGCAAAAGCTAGATAGCGCGATTAAGCAAAGCCTACAAGGATACCTGCCTACGCTTATTTTTTTGTGTTCTATTTTCCTTGGTCTATTTGCATTGCAGATGACACCAAGAGAAGAAGAGCCACAAATTGTTGTACCGATGCTAGATATTCATGTCGAAGTCCCTAATACTGCATCACCGGAAGTCGCACGTTTGGTGACGACACCGCTGGAAAAACTACTATTACAAATTCCCGGTGTAGAACACGTATACTCCACAACGCAAACCGGAGTCGCGGTTGTCACATTAAGGTTTCATGTTGGAGAGGACAGAGAGCGGGCAATTTTAAATACCTACACAAAACTGAATGCCAATCAGCACACCATGCCCGGCATTGTTAAGCAGTGGCAGATCCGTCCGATTGAAGTAGATGATGTGCCAATTCTCATGTTGGGTTTGTATAGTACTAACCCTACTCTGTATGGTGACTATGAACTGACGCGTTTTGCACAAGAGCTATCCATCCAGTTGCAGACTATTGCTGATACCAGTGAAGTCACCGTAATTACTGGGCGCACAAGGGCATTACGTGTCGAGTTAGACTTGGCGGCATTGGCTGCACATCACACTACGCCAATGGATGTACTAAGAGCAATCCAAGCAAGTAACCAAGTTGAGCGGGTTGGGCAAGTAAGTGCAGGAAAGCATACCTATACCTTTGAATCTGGCGATGTGATCCGCGGCAAATCTGCGCTTGAAAATCTTACCGTTAACGTGATTAATGGCCGTGGGATTGTCTTAAAAGATGTGGCAGCGGTGCGCGACGGGCCAAATGAGCCTGAAAGCTATCAGTGGCTTGCAAGCAGTTCCCTTGGTATGAACGCACCACTTGTTACTATTGGTGTTGCAAAACAAAAAGGCAGTAATGCTGTGACTGTTGCTGAGCAAAGCCTGGAACTTATCAATCAGTTACAGAAGCAGCTGTTACCTGCTGAAGTGAGCGTCAGAGTACTGCGTAATTATGGCAAAACAGCCAATGATAAGGTGAATAACCTAACTTCAAGCTTGGCCTTTTCAGTGTTTACTGTGGTGGTATTTGTTGGCATCTTCCTTGGCTGGCGTTCAGCGATTGTTGTGGGGTTAGCGGTGCCTATCTGCTATGGCATCACTCTCGGGCTAGACTTGGCGTTTGGCTATACCATTAACCGTGTCACGTTGTTTGCGTTAATTCTTTCTTTGGGCTTGTTAGTCGACGACCCAATCACTGGGATTGATAATATAAATCGGTTTATTCACCGTGGGGCTGGACAAGATAAAGATAAGCATATTGTTGCTGCCATGGTAGAAATCAAATCGCCACTAGTGATGTCTACTTTCACCATTATTATGGCATTTATTCCACTTGCATTTATTACTGGCATGATGGGACCTTATATGGCACCGATGGCATTTAATGTGCCGATAAGCGTAATGGCGTCAACTTTGGTGGCCTTTTTAGTGACCCCGTGGTTATCTAAGAAGTTACTACAAGCCAAATCAATACCACAAACGGTTGCCCCGCAAGCCTCTTTATATGGCAAAGTAATGTTGCCATTGCTAAAGCACCCCACTAGAGCCAAATGGGTACTTTGGATTGTACTTGGGCTGTTTATTGCGAGTATCAGCTTACCGATATTTCGAGTTGTGCCGCTCAAGCTGCTGCCATTTGACAATAAAAGTGAAATTCAAGTGTTAATTGATATGCCCGAAGGCACCAGCCTTGAACAAACGGCTTTGATGGCTAAAAAAATTCAGGGAGTTGTCTGGTCTGAAGTGGAAGTAACGGACATTGCAGCGTTTGTTGGTAAACCATCAAGCATGGACTTTAATGGCATGGTGCGCGGCTACTATCGCAGATATGGTACCCACCTTGCTGAACTGCGTGTACTTTTGGTAGATAAAGAAGCGCGGGCGCACCAATCTCATGCTGTGGTAATGCGGCTGCGGGATAAACTACAGCAGTTTAATCAGGGGTTAACTCAAGTGAAAGTTGTTGAGGTGCCACCTGGGCCACCTGTTTTGAGCACGCTCGTTGCCGAAGTATATGCCCAGCCATTTGTGTCTCGTGCCACCCATGAGGCGGCTGCTCAACAAGTCGCCAAAAGGCTAAAGCAAGAACCTCATGTGGTAGAGGTGGACACATCTATGGCAACACCCACCGTATTTAAACGTTTTGTTGTAGATAAGCAAAAAGCAGCACTGTCTGGCATTGCCACAGCGGATGTGAACCAGTCTTTGGCCATAGCCAGCGGCACAATGCAAGCAGGGTTTCTCTATACCGAACATGAAGCCGCAATGGTGCCCATTGAGCTGGGGGTTAACTACAGCCAACGTAATCAATGGCAAAACTTATTGGCTATGCAGGTTCGTGGTCGCCAAGACTTAGCAAAAAGCGCACAAGAATACGGCTTAGCGCAAGCCGCACGGCCACTGGTTGCAATCGCGGAACTAGGCGAGCTAACCTCTGTAGATACTGCTCCTGTAATAATACGTAAAGATCTTCGAGAAGTAATTTATGTGTTTGCTGAGCTCAACGGCCGCACACCTGCTGAAGTTATTGCTGATGTCGTTGCGGACGAAAACCAGCAGCTGCCTCAAAGCCAATGGTCATCACGTAACTTTTTACAAAGTGGCGGTGGTATCAGTTGGTCGATGCCTGAAGGCACTAGTTATACCTTTAAAGGAGAGGGGGAGTGGCGGATTACAATTGATGTGTTTAGGGATATGGGCATTGCGTTTGTATTTGCACTCACAGCAATATTTATGATTTTACGTATACAAACCGTATCCAGTCGCTTGTCATTGATTATTATGTCTGCCATTCCGCTTACCATGATAGGGATCATGCCAGGCTTTTGGTTGCTCAATCAGTTTGGAGAGCGTGTGATTGCTGATGCTCCAGAGCCTGTGCTATTCACTGCAACCGCCATGATTGGCATGATTACCTTGGCTGGTATTGTAGTTCGAAACTCTCTTATCTTAGTGGAGTTTATTAATCAATCTCGTTCGGCAGGTATGACACTCATTGATGCCTTAATTACAGCTGGCACAGTTAGGATGCGACCTGTGTTACTCACCGCAGGGACGACCTTATTAGGTAACTTAGTGATTATTTTAGACCCCGTATTCAGTGGGCTAGCACTTGCAATTATTTTCGGCATTATTGCTTCTACATTATTTTCGCTGTTGGTTGTGCCAATTGTGTATTACTTGGTATTCAAAGATGTACCAGCAGCAGCTCAATACCTCACGAGTTCATCAGTTCAGGAGTCATCACATGTCTCGTAATCAAATTATTGTTCCTGTCATTGCTATTGCTGCCTTGCTGCTTATGGTGGTGTGGCTTGCTGGTGGTTTTCAGGAAAAGCTGGCCCCAGGGGAAAAAGTGCAGCAACCGCAGTATCAAGGTAAGCGCTATACGGTACAAGCATCTTCGGTTGCAATAATAGAGCAAGTGCCAGCCAGTGTGGTTGCAAAAGAAAATACGCTAGTATCGAGCCGCCTATTGGCCGAGTTAAAAACGCTCAGTGTCAGGGCTGGTGATAAGGTGGTTGCGGGGCAGTTAATTGCGACATTAGATGATGCAGAGCTTAAAGCGGAATTACAGCGTGTAGCGGCGCAGCAAGCGGCTAACTCGGCAAAGCTTGTGCAAGCCAAAAAGCAATTAGCACGAAGCAAATCTCTAAATGAAAAGGGGTTGATTGCGATTAATCAAGTCGATGAATGGCAAGCCAGTGTCGATGAGCTGCAAGCACAGGGCCGAGCATTACAAGAGGCCCTTCGCAGTGCGCAAGTCGCGCTAGGGTACACACAGATAATTGCACCTATCTCCGGTAAAGTGGTTGAGCGTTTACAGGAGCCAGGTAGTACGGTGAGCCCTGGCAGTACTATTGTTTCTTTGTTTAATCCACTGCAATTGCAAATCGAAGCGTCCATTCGAGAAGCGCAAGTTAAACACATTCAGCTAGGCAGCGAAATTAAAGTACGTATTCCTGCATTAGAGGTGACGCAAATGGCAAGGGTGTCGGAAATGGTTCCAGTTGCCGACAGTCAAGCGCGCAGTTTTGTCATTAAACTTGATATGCCACTGATGCGTAGCGTTGTGCCGGGTATGTATGCCGTAGTGGAGTTAGTACTTGGTGAACGCTCTGCTATTCAAATTCCCACTAAGATGATCAGTAAACATGGTCAGTTGGCGATGGTAGAGGTGGTTGAAAATGGCCAGCGATATAAACGTTATATACGTTTAGGTGAAGAGCGCAGCAACAAGACGATTGTGATCACAGGGCTCAATGAGGGCGATCAACTAGCCGTATATTAACAGCTAGTTGGATATCGTTTAGATGAAAGTGGCTATTTCTTCAAGTGACTTTTTAACTGTAGCATGTTCAGGGACAGTGGCTTCATCACTTGGATAGCCTGCAATAAGTAACATGTAGGGGCGCTCATTATCTTTGTCCCTACCACATAACTCTGTTAAAAAGCTCATTGGTTTTGGCGTATGTGTCAGTGTTGCCAATCCTGCATTATGAAGCGCTTGGATCAGAAACCCAGTGGCAATACCTACTGACTCGTGCACGTAATAATTGGTATTTTTATCTTCAGCGTGGATCCCGCCTTTTTTCTGGCTAAAAATCGCAATTAACCAAGGTGCATGCTCAAGGTAGGGTTTTTGTGCATCGGTCCCTAGCGGCTTTAGCGCATCTAGCCATTCATCACCAGCACGGCCTTGATAAAAAGAGCGCTCTAACTCTTCTGCAGCGGCTCGGATCTGTTGTTTTTTTTCTTTGCTGCCAATTGCTACAAAGTGCCATGGCTGGTGGTTTGCACCGCTTGGTGCCGTACCTGCTGCTCTTATACAGGTTTCAATAATTTCTTGAGGTACTGAGCGGTCGCTAAAAGCGCGGATACTATGACGTCTTTTACTGTGTTCCAAGAAGGCCTCAGCACGACTTAGCATCTCATCATGAGGGTATTCGATAAAATCCGTCAGTGGGTGGTTGGCATGATCTTGCATGTTAGTTTTCCTTGGTATTTGTAAAATAAGGGTGTTGCCTAGTGTTTCAGTGTTTACTTTTATTTGCAATTGATATGTTTGTGTTAACTGTTACTAACGTAGGTGAATGTTATAAAAAGGGCAATAATAAAAATCCATAAAGGAAATAAAAATGCTTGAAATATCAGGACTCTCTAAAACCTATGACAATGGTGTTCATGCCTTGCGAGGTGTAGAACTCTCGATCCCAAAAGGTATGTTTGGTTTACTTTGCCCTAATAGCGCTGGTAGGTGATCGCGACACACTATTTACCGGACAAATACTGCCCTGCGTATTCTCACCATAAGCCCTAAAGGATTTGAAGCAGTGTCTGCTGATTTTGTCAGCACTTAATCATTTATTTTGGTCAAAAGACGCAGGGAGAATATTAAAGAGCCGACTAAGATAACTAGGCAGCAACCTTGGTGCCATAGATAAAACAGCGATGGCATGTGGTGTTTAATGAAGAAAAAATTCTGTTTGACCAACAAATAGGTATCGCTTTGTTTTTCGCAGATCTAGATATAATTCAAAGAGGTAATGCGTTATTGTATTTACAAAAGCATAGGATTGTATCCGGTGCAAATACAATTGAGCTAACAGTAAAGGACTTACCGAAGTTTGCTGGGGTTGACCCGTTTGTAAAGCTGGTTGATAAAAAAGCGGCTGATAATATCAAGTCGCTGTAGCTATTAATACTGTCGAAAAGGCTTCTTCGGAAGCCTTTTTATTGGCTAGCAGTACCGTGAATTACTCCTTCAAATTGAGCAAGTATTAAGACTAATTGGTATAACACACAGAGAGAGTTAGTATGTACCAGCATAAGCGCGATAATTTAGTACCATGGGATTTACCTGTGGGTAAAGTAGTTTGTATTGGCAGAAATTATGTTGAACATGCCAAAGAGTTAGATAATCCAATCCCCGATAACCCATTATTATTTATAAAACCAGCTACTAGCTTGGTCACATTTGATAGCGATTTATGCTTAAACGCTGCGCTTGGTGAGCATCATTATGAAGCAGAGCTCGCACTGTTGATTGGTACGCAAATTGATGCAAATACAGCAGAGCCACTAAAGCACATTGCTGGAGTGGGACTTGCGCTTGATTTAACTTTGCGAGACCTACAAAGTGAATTAAAAGCACAAGGGCACCCTTGGGAGCGAGCAAAAGCCTATGATAATAGCTGTCCAATCACGCCATTTATTCCTTGCGATGAAAGCACCTTTGCTGAGGGCGTAGAGTATCGCTTTTGGCAGAATGATGAGCTAAAACAGCATGGCGACTCTAGCTTAATGATTTTTCCGATCATTGAGTTGATGAATGAAATCACGCGTTACTTTACGTTGCAACCAGGAGATATTGTGCTCACTGGCACCCCCAAAGGTGTGGGTAGTCTAGCATCAGGTGATAAGTTGAAACTACAACTTGAACAATACCCGGCTTGGCATGGTAACGTCACCGTAAAGTAAGTAACAGCAAGCACTTTGTTGTTGATAAAGTAGGTATGTAGAGGGCGTTTTAATTGCATGCCTACTTCTTGGCTTTTTTGCATGACAAAAAGTCGTTACCATGGAGGTATCAAACCAACCAAGGAATCATCATGAAAATCAAACCTCTGGGCACGCCCTTTTCCGCAACAGCTTGCAAAGTATTACTCTGCGGTGGTGGCGAGTTAGGGAAGGAAGTCGTCATCGAATTTAAGCGCTTAGGTGCTGAAGTGATTGTATTAGACCGCTACGACAATGCGCCTGCGATGCAAGTAGCAGATCGCAGCTATACCTTGTCTATGTTGGATGGTGAAAAGCTCAAAGCGATTATTGAACAAGAGCAACCTGATTATATCGTGCCAGAAATTGAAGCCATTGCGACGGATAAGCTGGTGGAATTAGAGGCTGAGGGTTACACGGTGGTGCCAACCGCCAAAGCGACTCAGCTGACCATGAACCGTGAAGGGATCCGCCGTCTTGCTGCTGAAACGCTTGGGCTTGCCACTTCACCCTATCAATTTGTTGATACCTTGGCAGACTTTAATGCCGCTGTCGCACGCATTGGCATGCCATGTGTAGTTAAGCCTATCATGAGCTCGTCAGGTAAAGGGCAAAGCGTGATTAGAAACGCTGAAGATGTGGAAGCCGCTTGGCACTACGCACAAGAGGGTGGGCGTGCAGGTCAGGGCAGAGTGATTGTGGAAGGTTTTATTGATTTTGACTATGAAATTACGCTGCTAACCGTACGCCATATCGATGGCACGAGCTTTTGTGAACCAATTGGGCATGTGCAACAAGACGGTGATTACCAGCAAAGTTGGCAGCCGCAGCAGATGTCTGAGTTGGCACTAGAGCGTAGTAAAGCCATGGCTGAAAAAGTCACGGAAGCACTTGGTGGTCGGGGTCTGTTTGGCGTTGAACTCTTTATTAAGGGTGATGAAGTGTACTTCAGCGAAGTGTCACCAAGGCCACATGATACCGGCATGGTTACGCTTATCTCGCAAGACTTAAGTGAGTTTGCACTGCATGCTCGCGCGATTTTAGGCTTGCCTATCCCCACCATTCACTTCCATGGACCATCGGCATCTAGCGTGATCCTTGTCGAAGGTCAGTCAACACAATTACAGTTCAACAATCTTGCACAAGCGCTTGCAGAGCCACTAACGGATATTCGTTTGTTTGGTAAACCAGAGGTGAGTGGCAAGCGCAGAATGGGTGTGGCGTTAGCACGCTCAGACTCGGCTGAAAGTGCTGTCGAGAAAGCCATGCGAGTAGTTGCAAAAGTAGGAATTACGTTATGAACTCAATCACCCGCGTACTTGACCCATTAGTATTGGGGTTTTGGCGGCTTTTAGACTGGCAAATTACGCCGCAAGAAAATTTACGCTTTTTAAAGCAAGCGATTGAGCTTGGAATACGTGATACAGATCATGCTGATATTTACGGTGAGTATCAGTGTGAGGCGGAGTTTGGTAAAGCCTTAGCGCTTGAGCCTAGCATTCGAGAGCACATTCGGATCATCACCAAATGTGGCATTAAGCCCGCATTTCCGAGCTTGGGATTAGCGGGAAAGGCAAACCATTATGATTCAAGCAAGGCGCATATCATTGCCCAAGCGCAGCAGTCATTAAAAAACTTTGGCACGGATAGGTTAGATGTGCTGTTGATCCATCGCCCTGATTATCTAATGGATGCCGATGAAGTTGCCGATGCGTTTAATACCCTTAAACAAAACGGCGATGTACTTCATTTTGGGGTCTCGAACTTTACACCCAGCCAGCTTGCCTTATTGCAATCGAGGCTCGATTTCGCTTTAGTGACCAACCAAATTGAGTTTTCACCTTTTGAGATGAAAGCGCTTGACGATGGCACCCTTGATCAGTGCCAGCAACTAGGCATGAACCCTATGCTGTGGTCGCCACTGGCTGGGGGCAGAATATTTTCCAATGAAGATGAAAAAGCCAAACGACTCCGTGCGGTGTTACAGCAAGTGGGTGAAGAGATCGGTAGCACTGAAATTGATCAAGTGGTATACGCATGGCTAGCCATGCACCCATCGAAACCTGCCACTGTGCTTGGAACAGGAAATATCACCCGAGTTGCCAGCGCGTTTACTTCACAGTCACTTAGCATGAGTCGCGAGCAGTGGTATCGCATTTGGACGGCGTCTACTGGGCATAGCGTACCATAAAGCAGCATGTGTTTGGATTAGAGTTAATTTACGCGACAACCTTGTAAATTCAGCCACAAAAAAGGGCCTTTCGGCCCTACGTGTTGCAGCAAGTAAAAAATAAGGTGGTGCGGCTGTCACAAGACCGCCCACCTTTGGTCATCACAGATTAAAATCTAATCCATAACTTACGTAAGCTTTAATATCATCGCTACTGTCTAAGTCGGTTTTTACTAATCCAAAGGTAAAGCCTTGCGTAGATAAACTCACGCCGTAATCCATATAAGCGTCTTCTTCACCTGTCCACTCAAGCACGGTGTCTCCGCTGGAGCGACCAATATGTAAAGTTAATTCACTGTCTTTAAAAATGGGGAAGCTGGCCGACACTTCGGCATACAGCATGTCTTCTTCTGTGGTTGAATCGCTTTGTGCTGTGGCTAGGTGGCTGAGTTTAAAAGTAAAGTATTGCCAGCCAAGTGCGGCGTAAATCTCGCCAAAATCAATATCTCCACTGGCATCGGGGTAGGCGTAGTGAATATAACCGAAATCAAAACTCATGCCTTTGATTTCACCAGCGTAACCGGCGTACAGATCCATCTCATAACTGGCAGCGTCGCCAAAGTCGATGTTAGAAATCCAAGTACCAGCATAAAACCCAGACTCACTGCTATAATCTAAGCCGCCAGACACCGCTGCGCCATCATCGCTTTGAGTGATCCCACGCCAGTAATAATTTGAGCTGGCCGCAATATTTGCTGTTACTTCCGCTTGAGCTGAAACACAAAAGCACGCAGTTAATCCGCCGAGTAGCATAAGTAAAGGTTTGTTTGTCATTCTGTTTTCCCCATTGAACGCAGACTTTTTATTTAATTGTTGTCATTACACTTTTTGTAAAGAGTGACTGCAAAGGGAAGGCCAACATCTGAAAGTAACGGAGATTTAATTCTATATTATTAAAAATATTGGAATTTTATTTCATGTTCTCTGAACATAAAAGCATTGACTGCATAAATACTGCACGGGGCTGGTGCAAAAAGTCGCTGCTTGCACATTAATAATGCAAGCAGCGTATTGAGGGGAGAGTTATTGAAGTGCTGGCAGGTTAGCCAAAGATGGTACGCATAAGGCTGATGGTTTCATCGACACTACGACCTTTTTCTACTTCAGCGACTATCGAGTCACGTTTGGCGCGAATATGCTCTGGAATAGACTCATCTGCAAGGGCGCGGTCGACCAGTACCTCTGCTGACTCTTTACCACGGCGTACGGTCTTTTTGCCACCACTGCTTCCGGTGCGTTTAGGCTTATGCAGTAGCTTAAAGTAGTTGGAGTTAGTTGCTGTGTCTTTGTCTGCGTGATAAAACAGACAAGGTAATAGGGCTTTAATCTCAGCTAATTGGGTTTCAAATTCATCAGCTGGTGCAGCCATGGTGTACCACGGCATCGTTTTAATGGTGCTGACTATATCTGTCCAATAACGCTCAAAATCGCGATTGTTTAGCTTCGCAATACCAAGCGCTTGGCACAAAGCGTCAAGTTTACTGGGCGTTATTGGTGTGAACACATCTGGGCGACGCATTGCTAATAGGCGAGTGGCTGGTGCAAGCGTTGGCTTTTCCTCGCTGCCAGAAAAGGCACTTAAATACCCCACCATAAATGATTGATAGTGCTCAAGCGTTACGTCACCTTCAGCAGGAATAGCAGCTAATGCGTCATCAAAAGCACCCGGAAGGTCGTCTAATAATTGGTGAAAGCCTTTTGCACTTTTGGTGGAAGCAAACCACTCGACGTCAAATTGATACACGCTAGTGTCTAAACTTGCAGCATGTTTACCACTAAAGGCAAGGCGATCTTCTTTAATCATGTCCTTCAGTGGTGTGCTACGCATTGGCTTTAGGTATTCGATTAATTTTAGTTGTTCATCTAGTGCAACTATCTCTTTATGGTCAGCAATAAATGCAGTCACCATAGGCCAAGGTGCTATGCGTAAAGTTTTTAGCTGTAAAAAGCTAATTGCTGAGATAAGTAAATCTTGTAGCTTTTTAACGATAGGAAGTTGATGGTCATCCAAGAGATCAAAGTTGATACGGTTTTTTGCCACATCAAGTAGTTCATAGCACCAACCAAGAAAATCTTCAGGGTGATTTTCCACTTTAACCGCCATCAGATTGAGGCTGATCTCTGTGGCCTGTTTAAGGATATTTTGATAAATCTGACTTTCCTGTTCGCCCAAGGCCATGTTTGACGGTGATATGAGCAGTTTCTTCATGTGGGTTAGATACTCCAAGTTTGATTAATAAGCTAACCAGTAAAATATAGCGAATGACGATAAAAACTGGCAAGGGCGAGGATCATACCGATTAGTGATGAGGTTGCAATCGCTCAGTACAAATTATTTGCCTTTATTCATGGTATATTCGATAACAAGGGTTATCATAAAAATAATCAAGATTTATGAAGGAAAGGCAATGAATCGGCTAGCTAAAATCGTAGGTGTCATAATAGCGCTTATTATTATTCTTGTTATCGCAGCTCCGTTTTTAATCCCCAAACAAGCCGTTATCAGCCAGATAACATCACAGATAGAGTCAGTGACAGGTAGAAAGCTGTCGATTGATGGCGACTCTGACATTGGTATTTTCCCGACTCTACATATCGAGCTAAACCAAGTGCGATTTGCTAACATGGAAACGGGCAGTCGCCCAGATATGTTCGCCATGGAGCAACTTGTCGTGCATATTCCATGGTTAAGTGCATTGTCTGGTGAAGCTAAGCTTGAGCGCTTTGTGATCAGTAATCCAAATATTATTCTCGAAACTGACAAACAAGGTAACGCGAACTGGCGGTTGCTACCCGCCAGTGCAGAAAACACGCCAACGGCACAAACCAGCTCTAAAGGTAATATGCAGTTACCGGAGGGCTTAGATGTTAGCCTTGGCGAAGTGGCGATTTATGGTGGCTCGGTGACTTATCTTGATGGTGTGACAGGCGCTAAATATCAAGTAACTGATTTAGACATTGGCGTGATGCTATCGTCACTTTACCAACCACTAGAAGTCGACGGTAAGCTGACTTTTCAAGGTCAAATTTTTAACCTTGTTACTACACTCGACAATCCAGCAAAGGCGATCGAAGGTGCAACCTTTAATGTTGAACAACAAGTAAAATCAGCGCTGTTCAACCTTGACTATAAAGGTGAAATTGCAGAGCAAGGTAAAACCATTCGCGGTCAGTTAGCCTTGTCTGGCGACTCGGTAAAAGCGCTAGCTGAGTGGCAGGGCGTTGACCTAAAAGCCAAAGAAAATGCGTTTAACAACTTTGGCCTAAACGCCACAATGAGGATGCAAGGGCAAGTTTTTACTCTTAACGCCTTAGAAGCGACCGTGGACGAATTGGTAATAAAAGGTCAAAGTAAAGTCACCCTCTCTGGTAAGCCTGATATTACCGCGAGTGTTGACCTTGGCATGTTAGATCTTAACCCTTATTTGCCAGAGCCTGTAGAAAAACCACAAACGAAACCTGAGCCTGAGGGGGCACCAGCACAGCCAATCGTGTGGGATGACTCTGTAATTGATCTATCAGCGCTTAATAGCCTTAATGCGAATGTGAAGATCACCTCAACAGGGCTACGTGCGAGAGAAATTAAGCTTGGCGAAAACCAAATCAGCTTAGTACTTAACTCAGGTAAAGCGACACTCGGCTTAGATAAGTTCCAAGCCTATGAAGGTCAGGGTAAAGGCAAGGTTGAGGTAAACGCGACAACAAAACCTTATGCCATCAATACTGACTTTACATTAACAGCGATTAACGCTGAGCCACTACTGACCGATGCTATCGGCTTTGACAAAATATTGGGTAAAGGAAGTCTTAATTGGGCGTTAAGCACGCAAGGTGTCAGTCAAAAGCAATTTGTGAATGCTCTTGATGGTAAATTAGGTTTTGAGTTCAAAGATGGTGGGGTGAAAGGTGCAAACCTTGCTGAGATGATCCGTAAGGGCAAAGAGATGCTCAAAGGCGATTTCTCTTCGGTATCGCAAGGACTCAATGCCAATTTCGACCCAGATCAAAAAACCGACTTCTCAGCCATGACTGGCACCTTTTTCTTTACCAAAGGTGTAGGTCAAAATGATGACTTCTCGTTGGCAAGTCCTTTACTACGAGTGACAGGTAAGGGTACCGTTGATTTACCACAAACTTTGGTCGATTACCGTGTGGTGACTGGAATTGTTGGTACCATTGAAGGGCAAGCGAGTACTGATGATAGTACCGGTTTTAAAATTCCGGTGCGGATCAAAGGCCCATTCCACAAAGTGGATACTAGCCTAGATTTAAAAGAAGCGGCTAAAGATAAAGCCAAAGACAAGGTAAAGGACAAGATAAAGGATAAGCTTAAAGGGTTGTTCGGCGGCTAACTGATAACATCCCAGGTGAGTAAGTTGCGTGAAGTCAATGAAGCAGCTCGCAAAGGTTGTCAGTGGCGGCCTTTGCGTTATATTCGACATAGCCATAACAAGAAGAACTAAAAGTTAAAATGGAAACTCAGCTACAACACACATTTGATAAGTATGGATTTATAAAAGTAGAGGCTGCATTTGAAGCACAGTTATTCAAGTCATTACAAGCCATCACTACATCCCTGTTACAAGATGCTCAGAACTTTGCCAAAGAAGACAAGTGTCTAGAGCATATCTCAGCGTCACGCCATCAAGGGAGATTGGTGGTTTCACGTATAAATGACCTATTTAAATTTCAGTCGGCTTACGCTGAGCTGCTTGCACACCCGAGTGTGATAGGACTGGCTGAAAAGATAATTGGTGAACCTGTGGCGCCAGTTTATGAGTCTCTACTAATTAAAGACCCCGCTGATCCTTATCAGATAGGGTGGCATAGAGACATGAATGCGGGAGCTGACGAGCGGATCATTACCATGGGAATTTATTTGGATGATGCGCAGGCTCAGCAAGGGGCGTTGCAGGTATTACCTGGCTCCCATCTTGCAAAAGAGAGTGTCCTTGAGCTGAAGGAAAAGCTTGAGAAGCAACAGCTAACACCAGTTGATGTGCCAGTTAAAGCAGGCGATATTTTGATTCATCATGTCAATACCTTGCATTGTTCTGGTATACAGCACGCTAAAAGTATGCGTAGAACACTGTATTTTGAATTTAGAGCGATATCCCACCTGCAGCAAAATAGTAATTATTCAACACAGTGGCTTGATAAGCGCTTAGCGTTACTCGCTAAATTGCAAAAAGGAGAGAGGGAGAGCGCAGGCTATAACTTGGTGGAGCCAGATTTTTACAGTACATTTTATCAGATTGAGCCAGCTGATTATGGTTTTAACTTTGGTTGATGATTGTCGTCGAAATGCGTTTAAATCTGTCTGCTGTAACCGGTTGTAATAGCATTAATGTTATTCATGTGCTTAGATAAGTGGGAATTGCTCTACAAACAAACGAAGGATAAAATAATGAGTACACCCCAATATGAATTCGTAGTGACCCCAAAAGTCGAGGGTAACTGGATATTTTCAGGTGATGATAAGCCAGTTAAAATTCAATTAGCTAAGGGGAAAAGCGCCACTCTAAAGTATAAGCTTGTTACTGATGAAGATGACTGGAGCTTTGCGGAAAATGGTACTTTCTTTACCGAAGCGCAAGACAATTTCAATTATAACCTTACAAGCAAATTAGAGGGTAAGCATACGGTTGAAGTTACAATTGAAGCATTGAACGTTGCGAATACACTAAGTGAAAGTGATATCAAAGCGCTATCAGCTAATCCTGATGCGAAGGTTGTCACACTAGTAGAAAATAACAATTCACGTATTGAGTTCAGACTTGTTGCTCAAAAGGATTCTGGAAATGGTGTCGTACGTTATTTCTCACAAGATCCAACGATTGTTATCGAAGATACAGAGCCAAACTAAAACTCTAATTCAGAGCGCTACAGCGCTCTGAATAATTGTGTTTTTCTAGCAATTTATGAAACTCATCAATACCACACAGTGGATCAAACCACTTCAAGTTAAAAAACTGTACTGCCCAGCCTGAATCCAAACTTGCTTCTATTTGAATTATCGCCGAGCTTTCATCCCCAATTAAGGTCATGATTAGGGCGCTTACAAAAGGTAGTTCATATAACTCGGGTGCTTCTGACTTTACGAGTTGGAGTAATTTGAGTGCTTCAATGCTATACCCTAAATGTGCAAGAGCTTGCGCTTTTATTAATTTATCAATTGGTTTACTCGGGGTATCTAAAAGCGCTATTACCTTCATGTAGGCTCGATCTGCATCGTTGTTAGCCAGCGCTAAGGCATCAGCATAGTTGAGGACAATATCAGCTCTTTGTTCATTTATCCTATATGCCTGAGTTGCATAATCCAAGGATAAGTCTTGTTCTTTGATTAAACTTAAGGCTGTGCTCAAGTTTGTTAAATAGTTTGCGTTATTACTATCAGATTTCACAAGTGTCTGATAGAGCTCTATTGCTCTACTCAGGTTACCCGTAATTAATGAAATATCAGCTGTGATCTTGATGAGTTGATGATCTTTTTGAGTGATTGATAATGCTTTATCTGCGAAATGAAGCGCTTCGGCAAAGCTTCCTGATATCGCATGTATTTTCACTAAGTTTCTCAGTACAATCAAAGTAGGTTTGAGCTGATATGCTTTGATGAATGAAGCTTTCGCTTGCTCATATTTTCCTAATTTCTGATAAATACTCCCTTTTAGATTTAGCAACTCGTATGAGTTGCTATTGTCTCCTTGGTAGCTGCTCAACAGTGTCTCAATATCATCCTTCTTATTTAGTAACAGAAGTAGCGAGGTTCTATTTGCTAGGTAGTCCAAAGTTTCTTTATATTCGTGAGGGCTTGAATCTAAGACTTCTTTTAATTCATTGATAATCTTAATATCTAGAGTTCGATTGTATAATCGGAGGCTACCTTTGGTATAAGTAGTGTAAAGAGAATAGTGTTTAGGGTATGTCCGAATAAACACCCTAAGTTGACTAATTAATTTGATGTCGACTGTGTTTTCTTGGTGCAATTGCTCTATCAAGGCTGAGTATGCCTTATTAAAATTGTCGTCTATCAATCGCTCTGAAGTATCAGTGATATTGAGCGCTTTAGATAACGTTTGTGAGACAGAAATAAACGTTGCAGAAATTTGCGTGTTGATGACGGTAATCCGTTCTGAAAACTCAACGACTTTTCCTGACTTCCCTAGCAACTCAAGTTGGATAGTACAGCTATAATTATTACACTCGCCTGTCGGAATGAATAACTTGTCTATTTGTAAAGACTGAGAGATATCAGAAGGTTTCGCGGTTCTACCTAAAGATGCAAGCGTTTGTTTTACTTCTTTCTTTGAAACTGGCTCATAGTTTTTACTGGTAATCAGAAACTGATAGATGGCGTCTTCAACGGTTTGTTTTACTATCTGTTTGTGTGAATTTGGTATATCACTTTGTCCAATAAACTCTACCGGTAGCGCTGCAATATAAACTTTGGGTTTGGTTTCTTGCCAATACCAGTATCCACCAACGACTAAGCACATTAAAAAGGTGAAAAGTGCTGTAACACTTAGCCGCTTTTTACGTGTTTTGGCTTTCTCTTTGGCTCTATCTCGTAGTGCTATTTCTTCAAGGGATAATGTTGCCTCGCTGTTGTCGTAGCTAAAGGTGTGTAAAATTTGCTTGAGCTGTTGGCTCACTTCATTGGCACTACTCGGGCGAGCGCTTTTCTCATATTGCAGTAAGCGGTCAATCAGCTGTGCCAGCGCAGGGGGAATATCTAAAATACGTTTAGCGCTAGTTTTTAAAGGTTGGAATTTAATCTGTTCAGCAATAGACTTATCACTGCCATCGTCAGCTTGTTCACAATAAGGGTGGTGTCCAGCCAGTAATTGATACGCAATAAGTCCGAGCGAGAATAGATCACTACGGCTGTCTAGCATTTCATTACGAAGTTGCTCTGGTGACATTGCGGTGAGGCTGCCGTAGCTGGTGTGAGGGCGAGAAGTTTGGCTATCTTCTAATTGTGAAATACCGAAGTCGGCGATCTTGGCTACACCCTGATCATTGACCAGAATATTACCCAGTTTTAAGTCTAAATGAAGGATATTTTGGCTATGTGCTGACGCGAGACCGTCGGCAATATGGCTAAGCAGCTCGACTTTTTGCTCGGTAGTTAAAACATGTGTTTTTGTATAATGCTGTAAAGTCGCGCCTTGTACATACTCCATTTCTAAAGCCATGTGGCCATTGCTCTCAAAAACGTCGTATATTTGTACTATATTAGGGTGGTTAAAACGCGCTAATAGGCGAGCCTCGTTGAACTCGTCTGCTTGTGTATGCTGAGAGAGCGACAATACCTTGACCGCTACACGGCGGCCGAGCTTTTTGTCAGTAGCAAGGTACACTTTGCTCATACCGCCTTCAGCGAGCAAAATCACGTCCTGATAGTATTCTTCTAACTTCAACACAGCACAGTCTTTCTTATTGGTTATTAAAGGTAGTGTATCGCTAAAATCGCCAAATTAGTACTACTTGCGGTGACCTAAATAGTAAATAAATAAGTTGAGAATTTAACACTTTGCTAGGGAGTGCAACTTTTATAGAGTAATAAAACACCAAGCTTTTAAGGATAAAGATATGGCAAACCTATACACTCTTTCCCTCACTCGCTGTTGTTGGGGGGTGATGGCTATATGTACATTACTTTATAGTACGCTGAGTAAAGCTGCAGATAGTGATGTGACTTTTACGTACCCAAAGGGCGCTCGCAATGCCATTAGTCTGACCTTTGATGATGCAAGAACGAGCCAAGTCACGGTCGCGATACCATTACTAAACCGCTATAAGGTTAAAGGGACATTTTACGTCATGCCATCAAAAATAGCGGAAAATCTGTCGTTGTGGCAAGGGGCTGTTAAGCAGGGTCATGAAATAGGTAATCATACCAACGAACACTTGTGCACTGGGAACTTTGCGTGGCTGAGAGAGAAGAATCAAGGACTGGAGCAAGTTGATCTGGCATATATTGAACGCGATATTACTTATACAACCGAATACATAGAAAAGCACTTAGGCGTAACCCCGCGAAGCTTTGCTTATCCTTGCGGTAATACCTTTGTCGGGCGTGGTGAAAATGTAAAAAGCTATGTGCCAATAATAGCAAGGCACTTCGATAGTGGTCGCACCTGGCTTGATGAAAGCGCCAATCATCCTACCTATACAGACTTTGCTCAATTGACTGGGATTAGAATGGACGGCCTTAGCTTTTCAACTATTAAAAACTATTTAGAGCAATTAAGAGCGAACAATAGTTGGATTATTTTAGCTGGGCATGAAGTGGGAGAAGGGGGGATGTATACCGTCGATTCAGAAATGTTAGAAGCGCTCATCCCTTATCTACAGGATCCGAAAAACGGCTATTGGCTTGACACTGTAAGTAATGTGGGTGACTACATCAAAGCTAAAAGAGCGCAGTAGAGTATGGCTACCCATACTCCATTCTACTTCGCAATCATTCTGTTTAAAACCAGTGAACTATCTTATTCAAAGCTTATGTGTTTCTGTTCAAGTTACGGCGAGGTATTCTCAGCAAGAGTGGATCAGGCGAAAATCCACGTATGAGTTTTGTTTGAAAATTATGCAAGTGGTTGAATTCTCGAATACTCGTCACCACATACTGAAATTACAATCAGTACGTCACGTTAAAGCATTAAATTAATTAAAAATTGAACTATCTTTGATTGGACTTTGCTGGTACAATTGCCCGCCCTTGAAAGACATAATCACAGTTTTTTGAGCGGAATTTAACCTAAATGCCTTGATTTTGAACAAAATCTCGGCGAGTTGTAACTACACCGGAGGTCATTAAGATGATCCAAATGCAAACTCAGCTGGACGTTGCTGATAACAGCGGCGCTCGCAAAGTGCAGTGTATAAAAGTCCTTGGTGGTTCGCACCGTCGCTACGCAGCGGTTGGCGACATCATTAAAGTTTCTGTTAAAGAAGCTATTCCTCGCGGCAAAGTGAAGAAAGGTGATGTTAAAAACGCAGTAGTTGTGCGTACTAAAAAAGGCGTACGTCGTCCAGACGGCTCTTTGATCCGTTTCGATAGCAATGCGGCTGTTATCTTAAATGATAACTTACAGCCTATTGGTACTCGTATCTTCGGCCCTGTGACTCGTGAACTTCGTACTGAAAAGTTCATGAAGATCGTTTCACTAGCACCAGAAGTACTATAAGGAGTCGATCATGGCAGCAAAAATCCGTCGTGATGACGAAGTAATCGTACTAGCCGGTAAAGACAAAGGTAAGCGCGGTAAAGTGCTTTCAGTTGTTACTGAAACTGGCCGAGTATTTGTTGAAGGCGTTAATATCATCAAGAAGCACCAGAAGCCTGTACCACAACTACAGCAAGCTGGCGGTATTGTTGAGAAAGAAGCGTCAGTCGACGTATCAAACGTAGCGATTTTCAATGCCGAAACTGGCAAAGCGGATCGTGTAGGTTTTAGATTTGAAGACGGTAAAAAAGTCCGTTTCTTCAAGTCTACCGGTAAAACTATTTAATAGTTGGAGTAGACGATGGCGAAACTGCATGAAGTGTACAAAGACAAAGTGGTAAAAGAGCTTCAAGAGAAGTTCGGTTACAGCTCTGTCATGCAAGTCCCTCAGATCGAAAAGATCACACTAAACATGGGTGTGGGCGAAGCCCTAGCTGACAAGAAAATTCTAGAAAATGCAGTAGCAGATCTAGAATCAATCTCTGGTCAGAAGCCTCTAGTGACTAAAGCACGCAAATCAGTTGCTGGCTTTAAGATCCGTGAAGGTTACCCAATTGGCTGTAAAGTAACCCTACGCGGCGAGCGTATGTGGGATTTCCTAGAGCGTTTAGTCTCTATCGCGATGCCACGTATTCGTGACTTCCGCGGTGTTAGCGCAAAGTCTTTTGACGGTCGCGGTAACTACTCTATGGGCGTACGTGAACAAATCATCTTCCCAGAAATTGATTATGATAAAGTAGACCGTGTACGCGGTATGGATATCACAATCACTACTTCTGCGAAAACAGATGACGAAGGCCGTGCGTTGTTAGAAGCGTTCAACTTCCCATTCAAAAAGTAAGGGTAGGGTTATGGCAAAGAATTCAATGAAAGCGCGTGACGTAAAACGTGCTAAATTAGTTGCTCAGTATGCTGAAAAGCGTGCTGCGTTAAAAGCTATCATCAGCGATGTTAACGCATCTGATGATGAGCGTTGGGATGCAGTGTTAAAGCTACAGTCTTTACCACGCGATTCTAGCCCTTCACGTCAACGTAATCGTTGTAACATCACGGGCCGCCCTCATGGTTACCTTCGCAAGTTCGGCTTAAGCCGTATTAAAGTTCGCGAAGCAGCGATGCGCGGTGAAATTCCTGGCCTTAAAAAGGCTAGCTGGTAATAGAATCACGGGAGTAAGACATGAGCTTGCAAGATCCAATTGCGGATTTGTTCACACGTATCCGTAACGGTCAGTCTGCGAAGAAGGTATCTGTTTCAATGCCAACTTCAAAGCTGAAAGTAGCTGTAGCTAAGGTACTTAAAGACGAAGGTTATATCACTGACTTCGCAGTATCTGGTGACGTAAAAGCAGAATTGACTATCGAACTTAAGTACTTCGAAGGCAAAGCTGTAATCGAAAACATCCAGCGTGTTAGCCGCCCTGGTCTACGTATCTATAAGAAACGTGACGAATTACCAAAGGTAATGGGTGGTCTAGGTATCGCTATCGTATCAACTTCTAAAGGCCTGATGACAGACCGCGCTGCGCGTAACGCTGGTGTTGGTGGTGAAATCATTGGCTTTGTAGCTTAATCGGAGGGGAACTATGTCTCGTATAGCGAAGGCTCCTATTACTGTTCCTGCCGGTGTTGAAGTTACAGTTAACGGCCAGGACATCAAAGTTAAAGGCAAAAACGGTGAATTAACTCGCACAATCAACGATGCGGTTGAAGTTTCACTAAACGACAACGTTATCACTACAGCTCCACGTGAAGTTGCTAATGCTTGGGCTCAAGCTGGTACTGCACGTGCGCTAATCAACAACATGATTGTTGGTGTTAACGATGGTTATGAAAAGAAACTACAGCTAGTAGGTGTTGGTTACCGTGCGGCAGTTAAGGGTAAAGTATTAGACTTAACTCTTGGCTTCTCTCACCCAGTGAACTTCGAGATCCCAGCGGGTATCACGATCGAAGCTCCAAGCCAAACTGAAATTGTTGTTAAAGGCGCAGACAAGCAGTTAGTTGGTCAAACAGCTGCTAACATCCGCTCATACCGTGAACCAGAGCCTTATAAAGGTAAAGGTGTACGTTATGCTGATGAGCACGTGCGTCGTAAAGAGGCTAAGAAGAAGTAAGGTAAGACGATGGATAAGAAAACAGCTCGTCTACGTCGTGCTAAGCGCACTCGTAGAAATATTATCGAACAAGGCACAACACGTCTTGTTATCCACCGCACGCCACGTCACATTTACGCTCAAGTAATCAATGCTGAGGGTAATGTACTGGCTGCTGCTTCTACTGTTGAAAAAGCAATTGTTGAAACAGTTAAAGGCACAGGCAACATCGAAGCGGCTCAAGCAGTTGGTAAAGCAATCGCTGAGCGCGTAGCTGACAAAGGCGTTGAAAAAATCGCTTTTGATCGCAGTGGCTTTAAATATCACGGCCGTGTGAAGGCGCTAGCTGATGCTGCGCGCGAAGCCGGTCTGCAATTCTAGGAGTAGACAATGGCTAACGTAGAAGCAAAGCAAGCACAGCCAGAGTTGGCTGAAAAGCTAATCGCGGTAAACCGTGTGTCTAAAGTGGTTAAAGGTGGTCGTATCTTTAGCTTCACTGCACTAACTGTTGTTGGTGATGGCGCTGGTAAAGTAGGTTTTGGTTATGGTAAAGCACGTGAAGTTCCTGCTGCTATTCAAAAAGCAATGGAAAAAGCACGTCGCAACATGATCACTGTTGAACTAAACGGTAACACGCTACAGCACCCAATCAAGGGTCGCCACGCGGGTTCTAAAGTTTACATGCAGCCTGCATCTGAAGGTACAGGTATTATCGCAGGTGGTGCGATGCGTGCAGTACTAGAAGTAACTGGCGTACAGAACGTACTATCTAAAGCATACGGTTCAACTAACCCGATCAACATCGTTCGCGCAACTATTGCAGCTCTTGAGAATATGAATTCTCCAGAAGGTATTGCTGCGAAGCGTGGTCTTAGCGTTGACGAAATCTTGGGGTAAGACACCATGGCAAACACAGTAAAAGTAACTCAAGTACGTAGCTCAATCGGTCGTTTACCGAAGCATAAAGCTACATTACGTGGCCTTGGTTTACGTCGTATCAACCACACTGTTGAGCTAGAAGATACGCCAGCAGTTCGCGGTATGATCAACCAAGTTTCTTACATGGTTAAGGTTGAGGGGTAATTCGATGAACTTGAATACACTTTCACCTGCTGCAGGTTCAAAAACTGCTGGTAAGCGTGTCGGCCGTGGTATCGGTTCTGGTCTTGGTAAGACTGGTGGTCGTGGTCACAAAGGTCAAAAGTCACGCTCTGGCGGTAAAGTACGCGTTGGTTTTGAAGGCGGTCAAATGCCTATGCAACGTCGTCTACCAAAGTTTGGTTTCACTTCACGCAAGTCTCTTGTGTCTAAAGAAGTGAATCTATTCGAAATCGCTAAAGTTGAAGGCGATGTGGTAGATCTAAACGCGCTACAGGCAGCTGGTATCGTTAAAAAGAACATCCAGTTCGTAAAAGTTGTAAAATCTGGCGAAGTTTCACGCGCTGTTACCGTTAAAGGCATTAAAGTGTCTAAAGGTGCACGCGAAGCTATCGAAGCTGCCGGAGGCAAGGTAGAAGACTAAGGAAGTACGCTATGGCTAAACCAGGTCAAGATATGCAAAGTGCACAAAGTGGGCTTGCGGAACTGAAGCGCCGATTACTATTCGTTTTAGGTGCTATCATTATTTACCGTCTGGGCTCTTTTGTGCCGATCCCTGGGATTGACGCCGCTGTACTTGCCGAATTCTTCGAGCAACAAAAGGGCACCATTGTTGAAATGTTCAACATGTTCAGCGGTGGTGCGCTTGAGCGTGCATCGGTATTGGCGCTAGGTATTATGCCGTACATCTCGGCTTCGATTATTATGCAGCTATTAACGCATATACACCCTGCGATGATAGAGCTTAAGAAAGAAGGTGAGCAAGGGCGTAAGAAAATCAGCCAGTATACGCGTTATGGTACGCTTGTGCTTGCTACATTCCAATCGATAGGTATCGCTACTGGTCTACCTAATATGATGGAAGGCTTAGTTGTGAATCCAGGCTTCGGCTTTTACTTCACAGCTGTAGTGAGCTTAGTCACAGGAACAATGTTCCTAATGTGGTTGGGCGAACAAATCACTGAACGTGGTATCGGTAACGGTATCTCTGTTCTAATATTTGTTGGTATTGTAGCTAACCTGCCGTCTGCAATTGGTTCGACAGCAGAAATGGCGCGCCAAGGTGATCTGCATATTTTAGCATTGTTATTGATTGCGGTAATCGTATTCGCTGTAACTTACCTAGTTGTGTTCTTTGAGCGTGGACAACGTCGTATCGTTGTAAACTACGCGAAGCGCCAACAAGGTCGTCAGGTATTCGCTGCTCAAAGCACGCATTTACCACTAAAAGTTAACATGGCGGGTGTTATTCCACCAATCTTTGCTAGCAGTATCATTTTGTTCCCTGGTACAATAGCAAGCTGGTTCGGCCAAGGTGAAGGTCCGGTCGCTGATGTGCTACAAGCTATCTCAGCAGTATTGACTCCAGGTCAACCACTGTATGCGATGGTATTAGCTGCGGCTATTATCTTCTTCTGCTTCTTCTACACTGCGTTGGTATTTAACCCGCGTGAGACAGCAGATAACCTGAAAAAATCTGGCGCTTTTATTCCAGGCATTCGTCCAGGTGAGCAGACGTCTAAATACATTGATAAAGTGATGACACGCCTGACATTGGCAGGTGCTTTGTATATAACCTTTATCTGTCTGGTGCCCGAGTTTATGACTATGGCATGGCAAACGCCATTCTACTTCGGCGGTACATCAATTTTGATTATCGTTGTTGTCATCATGGACTTTATGGCACAAGTACAGACTCATATGATGTCTCATCAATATGATTCTGTGCTGAAAAAAGCGAACCTTAAAGGCTATGGCCGTTAAGGTCAGTTTACGGAGTTGAGTAATGAAAGTACGTGCTTCCGTTAAGAAAATTTGCCGTAACTGCAAAGTAATCAAGCGTGCAGGTGTTGTACGTGTGATCTGCAGTGAGCCAAAGCACAAGCAAAGGCAAGGCTAAGCAAATTAAGTCGTGCAGGCTGAGTAGCTCTACTTAGCCTGTTTCTTTGGTAAAACTTGAATGTCGGTTGGGTATCCTATACGGGCTTTCCAGCAAGATGATAATCAAGTTTATTTATAGGAGATATGTTAGTGGCCCGTATCGCAGGCATTAACGTTCCTGATCATAAGCATGCTGTTATCGGTTTAACAAGCATCTATGGTGTAGGTAAAACTCGCGCTAAGGCGATCTTAGCTGCGACAGGTATCGCTGAAACTACTAAAATCGGCGAGTTAAATGACGAAACTCTTGACATCCTTCGTGAAGAAGTTGGCAAGTACACTGTTGAAGGTGATCTTCGTCGTGAAGTTACACTAAACATCAAGCGTCTTATGGATCTTGGTTGTTTCCGTGGCTTACGTCACCGTCGTTCGCTACCACTACGTGGTCAGCGTACTAAGACTAACGCGCGTACTCGTAAGGGTCCTCGCAAGCCTATCAAGAAATAAGGTGGGGTAAGTTATGGCAAAAGCACCAATTCGTCGTAAAAAGGTCAAAAAGCAAGTTGTTGACGGCATGGCTCACGTTCATGCGTCTTTCAACAACACTATTGTGACCATCACTGACCGTCAAGGTAATGCTCTTTCTTGGGCGACTGCGGGTGGTTCAGGTTTCCGTGGTTCTCGTAAGTCTACTCCATTCGCTGCACAGGTTGCTGCGGAGCGTGCAGGTGTTGCTGCACAAGAGTACGGTCTTAAGAACCTAGAAGTATTCATTAAAGGTCCAGGTCCAGGCCGTGAGTCTGCTGTTCGTGCATTGAATGCTGCTGGTTTCCGTATCACTAACATCACTGACGTGACGCCAATTCCACACAATGGTTGTCGTCCACCGAAGAAACGTCGCGTATAACAATAGGTTAGGAGAAAGAACATGGCAAGATATTTGGGCCCTAAGCTCAAGCTAAGTCGTCGTGAAGGTACTGACCTGTTCCTTAAAAGCGGCGTAAGAGCAATTGACTCTAAGTGTAAACTAGAAACAGCACCTGGTCAGCACGGCGCACGTAAAGGTCGTCTATCTGATTACGGTTTACAGCTACGTGAAAAGCAAAAAGTTCGTCGTATCTACGGTGTACTAGAAAAGCAATTCCGTAACTACTACAAAGAAGCTGCTCGCCTTAAAGGTAACACAGGTGAAAACTTGTTACAGCTTCTAGAGCAACGTCTAGACAATGTTGTATATCGCATGGGTTTTGCAAGCACACGTGCTGAAGCACGTCAGCTAGTAAGCCACAAAGCGATTATGGTTAATGGTCGTGTTGTTAATATCCCTTCTTTCGTAGTTACTCCTGAAGATGTAGTAGTAATTCGTGAGAAGTCTAAAAAGCAAGCGCGTATCATCGCTGCTCTAGAGTTGGCTGAGCAACGTGAAAAGCCAACTTGGATTGAAGTTGACGGTAAGAAAATGGAAGGTACTTTCAAGCGCCTACCAGAGCGTTCTGATCTGTCTGCGGACATTAACGAACAACTAATCGTCGAACTTTACTCGAAGTAAAGTTAAGAGTTAAGAGAGGATAAAATGCAGGGTTCTGTAACCGAATTCCTAAAACCAAGATTAGTCGATATCGACGCTGTAAGCTCAACGCGTTCTAAAGTAGTTTTAGAGCCTCTAGAGCGTGGTTTCGGCCACACACTAGGTAACGCTCTACGTCGTATACTTCTTTCATCTATGCCTGGTTGTGCTGTGACAGAAGTTGAAATTGACGGCGTATTGCACGAGTACAGCGCGAAAGAAGGCGTACAAGAAGACATCATTGAAATTCTGTTAAACCTTAAAGGTCTAGCGGTATCTCTAGAAGGTAAAGATGAAGTTTTCCTTACCCTGACTAAGTCTGGTGTAGGCCCTGTGACTGCGGCTGATATCCAGCACGACGGAGATGTGACTATCGCCAACCCTGAGCATGTTATTTGTCACTTAACTGCTGACAATAGCGAAATCAGCATGCGCATCCGTGTTGAGCGTGGTCGCGGTTATGTACCGGCGTCTAGTCGTTTATCCTCTGATGACGATGAGCGCCCAATCGGCCGTTTGTTGCTAGATGCATCATTCAGCCCGGTTGAGCGTATTGCGTACTCGGTTGAGTCAGCTCGTGTTGAGCAGCGTACAGACTTAGATAAACTAATCATCGATATGGAAACGAACGGCACTTTAGATCCTGAAGAAGCGATCCGCCGTGCGTCAACTATCCTTGCTGAGCAATTAGATGCATTCGTAGATTTACGTGATGTTTCTGAGCCAGAAGAAAAAGAAGAGAAGCCGGAGTTTGATCCGATTCTACTTCGTCCTGTTGATGACTTAGAGCTAACTGTACGTTCTGCAAACTGTCTGAAAGCCGAGCAAATTCAATATATCGGTGACTTAGTACAGCGTACTGAAGTTGAGCTTCTGAAAACACCAAATCTTGGTAAGAAGTCTCTAACTGAAATTAAAGACGTGCTAGCTTCACGTGGTCTATCTCTAGGTATGCGCCTAGAAAACTGGCCACCTGCAAGTCTGGCTGAGTAATCTAAGTTACTATATTAGTTTAGTTAGAAGGATAGGGTCATGCGCCATCGTAAGAGTGGTCGTCAATTAAACCGTAACAGCAGCCATCGCAAAGCGATGTTTAGCAACATGGCTGGTTCTTTGGTGAAGCACGAAATCATCAAAACTACTTTGCCTAAAGCAAAAGAGCTGCGCCGTGTAATTGAACCTTTAATCACACTGGCTAAGACTGACAGCGTAGCAAACCGTCGTTTAGCGTTTGCTCGCACGCGTGATAAAGAAGTAGTTGGTAAATTGTTCACTGAGATTGGTCCTCGTTTCGCGGATCGTCCAGGTGGTTACACTCGTATTCTTAAGTGTGGCTTCCGTACTGGTGACAACGCGCCAATGGCTTACATTGAACTACTAGATCGCCCAGCGACTGAAGAAGTTCAAGAAGACGCACAGTCTGCAGAGTAATTAGTCTTATTAAAGACATAAAAAAGCCGAGCATCGCTCGGCTTTTTTCTTTTCAAGAAGCTTATTTTCGCAAGCTCAGGTTATGTAAAGCAGCCAAAAAGCAAGGTGCCTACCTCGCCTATATGTACATAGATATCTTAGCGATAATAGGGCGTGCTAAATTATTGATAAGATCCTCTTGTCCCAAAATATATCGCTTGATCAAGTAAATTGAGCATTAAAAGCTCCAATGAACTAGTGCTGCAAATCGATTGCCGTCGAGTTGATGAGTATTTGCGATATTACTTGGAATTGAGAAGTTACCTACAGAGCTTACTTCATATTCCGCGACTTCGTATCTCAACTCGAGACTAATTTGCGAATAGTTAAAAGCATATAAACCGGAAAAAATGAGCTTCGTGGTGTTATTGAATTTAGCATCAAGAGTAAAATCACTGTCCAATTCAACAGAGGTATCAAAACCGATCCCTGCACCTAGCTTCACATTGTCATTTAGGTTGTAATATGGGATGGCTTCAAACGCCCACCGGCTAAAAGTTAAATCACCGTTTTTCGCTTCAGCTGCATCGAAGTGATAAAGTGCGTTTAGCTTAATATCAAAATCTTTATTCGTTTGATAATGAATGCCACCACCAATGAATATGCCATCGCCAGCTTTAACAGTGTCATCACTATTATCTTCGTACACTAAGGTGCCTATAGTATCACCACCTAAGCTTACTCCAGCTGTTGCTGAAAAAGAAAAAGGACTAGTGTCGTCGGCAAGTACGGTAGTGCTAGATAACAAAGTAAATAAAGCTATAGATAGTTTTTGCATGTTTATACCTGTTTTGTGGTCAAATTTCCGTGCATGATCACCAATTTTTCATTTATGTACAGTGAAAAAGCTATATATATCAATTGGTTGATTAAATATAAGCCTGTTTGCTTATCTTTTGTACGCTTATTCTTAGTGCTAGAGCTCAAGTGAATTTTTAGATGGTGTATTTTCAATATCCTAGCGATCTGTGTGAATTTATAACGGCTAGAACACCCAAATAGAAATAAAAGCAGAATAAAAAATGGACGATATAGCATGCTGAAGTGTCAAAAATAGACGTTTCGCTTTATTTTTGCTCGAACAAACGTTTTTTCGCAATTTTCTTTAAAAAAAGGGTTGCACTTAAATCGGATCTCCCTATAATGCGCATCCACCGACACGGGGAGCAGCGCTGAAAAGCAACGAGCCAACGAGTCGGGAGTCAAATAAAACTTGAGTTTGAATACTTCGAAAGAAAATCAAAAT
>NZ_JABWPQ010000034.1:0-58738 GCF_013366255.1 Pseudoalteromonas sp. McH1-7
AAGCTAACTCGTACTAATTACCCGTGAGGCTTAACCATACAACGCCAAAGTGGTTTAGCGACAGAAGTTAATAGACTGAAGTAGACAAAAGAATTTAATAGCTTTTTCCAGATTTATATTAATGAAGGATACTTCATTAATGAACAGAATTTCCTGATGACCATAGCGTTTTGGAACCACCTGACCCCATGCCGAACTCAGAAGTGAAACAAAACAGCGTCGATGATAGTGTGGGCTTCCCATGTGAAAGTAGAACATCGTCAGGGCCTTATTAGAGAAACCCGTTGCAGCAATGCGACGGGTTTTTTGCATTTGTAGTAAAGTACTTCCATGTAGTATTTCCCCTTCGCGTATCCATGCGCTCACTTCCTCGAACTGGAAGCGTTACTTCGGTTTCTTGTCACCCAAACTCAGAAGTGAAACAAAACAGCCGAAGGCGAGCCCCGCGAAGGGTCGGCCCCGGTCAATGATAGTGTGGGCTTCCCATGTGAAAGTAGAACATCCTACTTCGTAGCGAGCCAGGGCCTTATTAGAGAAACCCGTTGCAGCAATGCGACGGGTTTTTTGCTATGTGGGATTTGAAAAGAAAATCTCACAAGATAATCAACACCTCGAAAAGCAATCAACACATTACAAAGCAATCAACACCTCGCGAGGTAAACTCGCTCCCACCACAACATCAACATAGTGCTGCACTGGTAGGAGGCGGTTTACCCGCCGAGCTGTTAGGTCTATCAAACAAAAAGAATAAAACATCCTACTTTGTAACATCATGAGGTAAACTCGCTCCCACCACAATATCAATAAAGTGCTGCACTGGTAGGAGGCGGTTTACCCGCCGAGGGTTTGAGAAAACTCCTTACTCAGTTTTGACGTTGCTCTACTTAAAACTTCTCTCTTCGACTTATCTATCAGCTTATAATTTACTTTCCTTAAGGAAAGTAAATTTAACTCTTTCTCTTTATTGGATTTTTTACATACCTTACTAAGGCTGTAAACTTAATTTATAAGAATAAACAAACATTGCGATTTTTTCTCAGCTGTATATACTTACAGTAAATATAATACTGTATGGAATACCAGTTGATGCGACCTTTAACTAAACGACAAGAGCAAGTCTTTGAACTGATTAAAGTATTCATTAAGGATACTGGCATGCCCCCGACTAGAGCTGAAATCGCTGATGCGTTAGGCTTTAAAAGTGCAAATGCAGCAGAGGAGCACCTTAAAGCACTTGCCAAGAAGGGGGTTATAGAAATGGTTCCTGGAGCTAGTCGAGGTATTAGGTTGGTTGAGGATGAACCAGAACAGTTAGGGTTGCCAATCATCGGCAGGGTAGCTGCTGGAGAACCCATTCTTGCAGAACAACACGTTGAAAGTCATTTCAATGTAGATGCTAGCTTCTTTAAGCCTCATGCGGACTATTTACTTAGGGTTAGTGGTATGAGCATGAAGAACATTGGGATCATGGATGGGGATTTGCTTGCTGTGCATAAGACTCAGGTAGCTGATAATGGTCAAGTAATAGTGGCGCGTGTAGAGGAAGACGTGACAGTTAAGCGCCTAGAGAAAAAAGGCAAAAAGATTTTACTTCATGCAGAAAATGAAGAGTTTCAAGCTATTGAGGTTGATCTTGAACATCAGAACTTTTCTATTGAAGGGCTTGCAGTGGGTGTCATCAGAAACGCCGACTGGATGTAACTTAAGTTGAGCGTAGCACTAATTAAATGGTGTTACGCTCTAGATAAACGCCTTTTTTATTGCTTATCTAAAGTATTGCTAATATTGCCCTCGGCTGGGGTCAAATATAGCTACTCTTAGGTTAGTTTACTACTTTGATAATTCTACATAATACTTTGCCTTCTTACATTTATTAGTTCATAGCTATAAAAACACTTCTAACTGGCATCTTTTCCTAAAATCTTGCGTTTTGTAAATTTCTTGACTATTTGGTTAAGAGTCGTGCAGTAAGTCTATGTACCAATAGACAATATGACAGTCATCCGATAATAACAAAAGGGGCTAAGCGCTGCCTTGAAGGAGACGTCAAATGAAAATTTGTCGATTAGTTGTAGCATTTGTCACCGTGCTAATCGTCATGCCATCACTTGCGAATAGTGATTACAATATGAGGCAGGGCGTAACAGACATTAGCCATCAAGTATATGAGCTCCACATGACTATTTTCCTTATATGTTGTGTGATAGGAGTTATAGTGTTTGGAGTGATGTTCTGGGCATTACTCAAGCACCGTAAATCAACAGGGGCTGTCGCAGCTCAATTTCACGAAAGTACTAAAGTTGAAATTCTTTGGACCACAATCCCCTTTCTGATACTGATAGGAATGGCTATCCCAGCTACGAAAACGCTTATTGCGATGGAAGATACAAGCAAAGCTGATCTAACTATTAAGGTAACAGGTTCACAGTGGAAGTGGCATTACGAGTATATGGGACATGATGTTGAATTTTACTCTTTACTATCTACATCAAGAGATGAAATCAATGATCTGCAAGATAAAAATGACAATTATCTTTTGGAAGTTGATAACCATTTAGTGATCCCAACTGATAGGAAAGTTCGCTTTTTAATGACGTCAGATGACGTTATTCACTCATGGTGGGTACCTGATTTTGCTGTTAAGAAAGACGCTAATCCGGGCTTTATCAATGAAGCATGGACCAAAGTTAATGAGGAAGGAATCTACAGAGGGCAATGCGCAGAGCTCTGTGGAAAAGATCACGGATTTATGCCTGTGGTGGTAGAAGCTGTAAGCCCTGAAAACTTTGAGGTGTGGCTCGATGATGCTAAAGCCGCCAAAGCAAAAGCTGCAGCAGAATCACAGGCGGTGGCAGAGCAAATTTTATCGAAAGAAGAGTTAATGGAGGTCGGCGAACAAACCTACATGGCATATTGTGCTGCTTGTCACCAGCCAACTGGGCTTGGCTTACCTGGCGTCTTCCCCGCTATGAAGGGGAGTGAAGTTGTTATAGGTGATCTTAAACCACACATTGACATCCTTCTGCTTGGTCGTCCTGGTACTGCTATGCAAGCATTTGCAAAGCAATTAACGATTAAACAAATTGCAGGAGTCATCACTTATAAAAGGAATAGCTGGGGTAATGACACAGGAGAGGTGATCCAGCCGAGTCAAATTCAGCAAGAAATTGATGCCTTAGAGGAGGCCAAGTAATGAGTGCTATAGTAGAAGAACATTCAAATCATGGAACTCCTAAAGGCCTAAAACGCTGGCTTTTTACAACCAATCATAAAGATATCGGCACGCTTTACCTATTATTCTCACTGACCATGTTTTTGATTGGTGGTGCAATGGCGATGGTGATACGGGCTGAACTATTTCAGCCAGGATTACAGTTAGTCGATCCGCATTTTTTTAACCAAATGACGACCGTTCACGGCTTGATCATGGTATTTGGTGCAGTGATGCCGGCATTTACGGGGCTTGCCAATTGGATGATCCCGATGATGATCGGAGCTCCAGACATGGCGCTTCCAAGAATGAATAACTGGAGCTTCTGGATCTTACCTTTTGCGTTTGCCATTTTGCTCATGTCTTTGTTTCTAGAAGGAGGGGGGCCTGCTTTTGGATGGACTTTTTACGCACCACTATCTACAACCTACAGTAATGATAATACGGCGTTTTTTGTATTTTCAGTTCATATAATGGGGATAAGCTCAATAATGGGCGCTATTAATGTCATCGTTACTATAGTGAACCTTCGAGCGCCAGGTATGACATGGATGAAGCTACCACTATTTGTATGGACTTGGCTTATAACTGCATTTTTACTAATTGCAGTTATGCCTGTTTTGGCTGGTGCTGTCACCATGGTGTTAACTGATAAGTTCTTCGGTACGAGCTTTTTTGATGCCGCAGGTGGTGGTGATCCTGTTATGTTTCAACACATATTCTGGTTCTTTGGTCACCCTGAAGTATATATTATGATACTACCCGCCTTTGGGATTATCTCCACGATAGTGCCTACCTTTTCTAGAAAGAAACTATTTGGCTATGCTTCAATGGTATACGCCACAGCCTCGATTGCTTTACTTTCTTTTGTTGTGTGGGCTCATCATATGTTCACGACAGGAATGCCGCTAGCAGGTGAGCTTTTCTTTATGTATGCGACAATGTTGATTTCTGTACCTACAGGGGTAAAAGTATTTAATTGGGTCGCGACTATGTGGCGAGGGGCAATCAGCTTTGAAGTACCCATGCTCTTTTCTATCGCTTTTATTGTGCTATTCACGATAGGTGGCTTTTCCGGACTTATGTTAGCGATTACGCCTGCTGATTTTCAATATCACGATACCTACTTTGTCGTTGCACACTTCCATTATGTGCTAGTAACAGGTGCCGTGTTCTCTATTATGGCTGCTGCTTATTATTGGCTGCCGAAATGGACTGGCAACATGTTTGATATCAAACTAGCAAAACTGCACTTTTGGCTATCTCTTGTGAGTGTCAATGTATTGTTTTTTCCCATGCACTTTGTTGGCTTGGCAGGAATGCCTCGACGAATACCTGATTATGCACTTCAGTTCGCTGATTTTAATGCCATTATCAGCATTGGTGGCTTTGCTTTTGGTTTATCACAACTATTATTCGTGGCTGTTGTGTATAAGTGTGCCAAAGGAGGTGAGCAGGTGCCCGGTAAAGTGTGGGATGGAGCTGAAGGCCTTGAGTGGGAAGTACCATCACCTGCGCCATATCATACATTTTCTACTCCACCGGAGGTCAAGTAATGCAACATGGACGCCTCCTTAGAAAGCTTCTACTGCTGACTCTGGGCATGTTTGCTTTTGCTTTTGCATTAGTCCCACTTTACGACGTATTTTGTGATGTAACAGGACTCAATGGAAAACCTTCGATGAAAGTGGCAGAGCAAAGCGAGGCTATTATTGATAGCCGTCAAGTTGAGGTAAGTTTCACAACACATAGCCAGGGTCATGCACCATTTAAGGTTGATGCAGCTCAACACTTTGTCAGTGTGCAACCCGGAAAATTAACAGACGTGAAGTTTATTGCAAAGAATATCAGTGACAGTGATCGGATTTTACAAGCAATTCCCTCTGTATCTCCGGGGAAAGCTGCCAAGTATTTACATAAAATGGCCTGTTTTTGCTTCGACCAACAACCAATGAAGGGTAAAGAAGAGGTTGAGTTTGTATTGAGGTTTTATGTAGATACAGAACTGCCTGATGATGTGGAAGAACTAACGCTTTCATACACGTTATTTGATATTACAGAGCGAGTAAGCCAGACACAAAATGTGCAGTTGGGCCAGTTAGTCGCTCTAAAGGAGTTCTAACATGAACCATGAACAAGAAAAATACTACGTTCCAGAGCAAAGCCCTTGGCCTATTGTTGGCGCTTTTGCGCTCTTTTTTATCGCAGTGGGCTGCGCGCTTACAATCATTCAACTTGACTCCCCGAACAATAGTGGCGCAATCCTGTTACTTGTAGGTATCGCTACGCTGATCTATATGATTTTTGGTTGGTTTAGAAACGTAATTCAAGAATCCCAAGCTGGATTGTATTCAGAGCAAATGGATCGCTCGTTTAAACAAGGGATGGGTTGGTTTATTTTTTCCGAAATAATGTTTTTTGGTGCTTTCTTTGGCGCGCTGTTTTATGCACGCATGATAGCTGTTCCTTGGTTAGGTGGAGCAAGTAATAATGTGAGCACAAACGAAGTGCTATGGCCTCAGTTTGAAGCCGCGTGGCCACTATTAACAACGCCTGATGGAACGGTAACACAAGCCATGGGGTGGCAGGGCTTACCATTGATCAACACCATCATACTGCTCGCCTCTTCAATAACGTTAAGTTTGGCACATGTTGCCCTAGAAAAAGATCAAAGGGCAAAAGTAAAAGCCTTTTTAGGGTTAACGGTACTGCTTGGTATTGGCTTTTTAACTCTACAGGTTGAAGAGTATATTCATGCCTATCAAGAACTTGGTTTAACTCTTCAATCTGGAGTTTATGGCAACACCTTCTTTTTACTAACTGGATTTCATGGAGTTCATGTTACGCTTGGGGCGATAATTTTATTTGTGATATGGGTGAGAGTTCTGAAAGGGCACTTTAGTGCGAAAAATCACTTTGCGTTTCAGGCTGGTGCTTGGTATTGGCACTTTGTTGATGTGGTGTGGCTGTGTTTGTTTGTATTTGTTTATGTGTTGTAGAAATAGGCGACGAATGTAATTTGATTAAATCAAACTGAGCAGCCAGACAAATAATAAGAATCACAGCTATAGAGGCATATACTCGATTTAATAGCTGCTTTGCCATTGACCCTTGTTGCCCTGATTTGAGCATGACGAACATCGCTTTAAATAAACTAAGAAAAATAAATAGCAGAAGTACTACGATAATAATTTTAATCATAAGGAGTGTCCGTGAATTTAGGTGCACTTTTTAAAGGTAGATCAAAAACGCCTATATTGGCAGCGTTAATCGTGATGTTGTTATGTGTAGCTCTTTCATATTGGCAATGGCAACGTGCAGCCAAAAAGCATGCAATAAACCAACATATAGAGAAGCGACAAGACCAAAACCTTGCAAATAGAAATAATCCTGAAAGTAAAGTTCCTATCGAGCAAATTGATGGTGAAGTGCAACTAACTGGGCGCTTTGTTGCTGGCGCGGTATGGTATCTTGATAACCAAGTAGTAAAAGGCCGAGTAGGTTTTGACGTTATATCTGTTTTAGAAGTGAGTAAGACTGGTGAATATGTTGTGGTAAATTTGGGTTTTGTCCCACAGCAAGCAAGTCGAATTCCAACACTTACTTCTCTTTCCGAAACAAAGGTAACTTTCCCTGCATACATTAAAACAAACGTGAGTAAAGGCTTTACGTTGGCTGACTCTGCAGCGGAAAGTCAGCAGGCTCATTCGATAATTCAGTATATTGATCTCGACTACCTATCTAAAGCCTCTAACCGCACTCTATTGCCTATCATTGCATACATGACACATGACGTACTTGGTAGTACTGAGCCACATTACCAACCAGTTGTAATGTCACCACAGAAGCATGAGGCTTATGCTGTTCAGTGGCTGCTGATTGCGTTTTCGGCACTAGTGATCGGATGGAAACTTTCAAAAAAGGAGAGTGGATATGTCTAAGACAGCGATATGGTTTGTCAGTTTGTTCATTATGCCATTACTACTAGCATTCGTTGCACTAAAGTTGGGTTGGCTTCCCAGTAGCACAACTAACCATGGTGAATTTCTACGTCAAGAGGTGAGACAGCCTGCAGTCGTCCAAGATACAGAGTGGAGTATTGTGTATCAGCGTCCAAAGTCATGTAATGAGCAATGCTCTTTGTTGCTTAACAGTCTTCCTAATTTGTATTTGGCACTTGGCAAGCATCAGCAGAAGGTAACTATCGTGGTGTTGCAGAATCAAGGCGAACCTCTTATTGAGCACGCAACTTCATTGCCGCTACAAATCTCCCAACTGCAAGATAACTATATTTACTTGGTAGATAAGACTGGTCTATTTGTTCTTCAGTACGCGCCTATATTAGATCAAAGAAAAACGAGAAGTATACAAAAAGGCTTGCTAAGTGACCTCAAAAAACTATTGAACTACTCTCGCTCAAGCTAGGAGGTTATATATGAATAGAATCAAGCTGGTAATATTTACCTGTTTTGTTACGCTTGCGGTTGTCACTCTTGGTGCTTTCACACGCTTGAGTGACGCAGGTCTTGGCTGCCCTGATTGGCCTGGGTGCTATGGCTTTTTGACTGTGCCCAATGAAGCTCATGAGTTAATCGCTGCAAAAGATCAGTTTCCGCATTTAGAAGTCGAAGCCGACAAAGCTTGGATCGAGATGATCCATCGTTACTTTGCTAGCTTTTTGGGGGCCATTATTCTCCTCCTGGCATGCTTACAATTCTTTAAAAAGCCACAGGTTGAAGGCCCTAATAAACATTACTATTTACTTCTGCTGTTAGTGTTGTTTCAAGGAGCTTTAGGAATGTGGACTGTAACAATGAATTTACAGCCGATAATAGTAATGGGGCATTTACTAGGAGGGTTCAGTATTCTGGCGTTGCTTGTTTTGCTTGCTTTACGACTGAAGCACCGTGACATTATCGCTGATGTCCCAAAACGCCTTGCTCTGATGTGTTATGTAGCGCTTTATATTTTGGTTATTCAAATTGCGCTTGGAGGTTGGCTAGCTGCCAACTATGCTGCGCCTCACTGTACAGGCTTACCGCTTTGTGACAACTTACAATTGTTTTCTTGGCAAAGTCTATTTACCCTGCCTGAGCCTTCAGCCACCTACGAGTTTGGTGTGCTCCCTTTTGAATCAAGGGTGTCTATCCATTTTACTCATAGAGTGTGGGCAATTATAACCGTATTCAGTTTACTTATAGCATGCTGGCCTTTATTAAAGCAGGCACAAAATCAGGTGATCAGAAATTCAGCTTATCTGGTATTAGTGCTGATTACTCTGCAAGTGGCCGTCGGCGCCGCTATCGTTCATTTCCAATTTCCATTGCTACTCACCTTATTTCATAACTTTATGGCAGCCATGGTATTACTAGCTATGGTGAGACTATGCTTTTTTGTGAATTTAGCGCAAAAAGTAGGAGATAAATATGCACCAGTTAACTAATACTTTTGAATATCAAAGAATAACATCGTTGCTAAAGGCCTATTTTGGCATGTGCAAGTTTAAAGTAGTTTGCATGCTGGTGATCACCGCGTGGGTTGGTCTGGCTTTAGCGCCACAAAGCGATAAAACGCTATTGTCTCAAATCATGAGTCTATTGGGAATCGGCTTGCTGTCGAGCAGTGCCGCAGCAATAAATCATGTGGTTGACAGAGAAATAGATAAAAAGATGGTCAGAACGCGTGACCGACCGCTCGCAACAGAGTCAGTCTCTGTTTCTTCAGCCATAATGTTTGCCAGTACTTTGGCTTTATTCGGCTATGTACTACTCTCCATTTTTGCAAACCAGCTGTGTGCTTTGTTAACTCTCGCTGCGTTAGTTGGATATGCCGTTGTGTATACGCTACTTTTGAAGCGAGCAACCCCCCAAAATATTGTGATTGGAGGGTTAGCTGGTGCTATGCCACCGCTGCTTGGGTGGGTTAGCGAGACAGGACAGCTGGGTGCTGAACCATGGTTATTAGTGATGATAATTTTTGCATGGACTCCACCACACTTTTGGGCTTTAGCCATAGCGCGAAAACGTGACTATGAGAAAGCTGAAATACCCATGCTACCTGTGACACACGGTGATGAATTTACCAAGCTTTGTGTATTATTTTACACCATATTACTGACCGTAATTTGCCTATTGCCTTATTTGGTCGGAATGTCGGGGTGGATTTATTTACTGTGCTCTGGGGCAGTTAATGTGGCCTTTATATATAAGGCCGCAAAGCTTATTAAAACGAAGAGTTTAGAGTATGCTATGCGTGTATTTTATTTTTCAATTTGGCATTTGCTAATTGTTTTCGTAGCACTTTTTGTGGATAAAGCATTTATATGAAAAAAATTCTTTTGATCGTTGTAGTGGCGATATTATCTGGTTGTAGCCCTGCGCCTGATGTGTCTGAAAAAGTAGTTTGGTATCCAAAACCAAAAGAAGTGCAGTCGTTTCAACTTCAAGACCAGTATGGTGAAGTGTTATCCAATCAAGACTTTGCAGGCAAGTGGAATTTACTTTTTCTTGGGTATACCAGCTGTCCTGACGTTTGTCCGATGACATTATTGAAACTGACTCATGTGTATCAATCAATGAAAGATAAGAGTAAATTACAAGTATGGTTCGTATCTGTTGATCCTCACAGAGACTCAAAGGAGCGACGACAAGCGTATATTAGGCACTTTGATCCAACCTTCAAAGCGGTCTCTGCAGAGCATTCGATATTGTTTCCTTTTGTCAGAGATCTTGGCTTGATCTATGCGATAAATCAAGAACAGCAAGAAGAATACTATGTTGATCACAGTGCATCAGTCGCACTAATCAATCCAAAGGGACAGCTGGAGGCTATTTTTAAACCCTCTCATGAAGTTGGAACTGTGCCGACGATCGATGAAAAACAGTTATTAAAAGACCTTAATAGCATAATAAACTAGCTCCATATCGCGTAGCCTGTGCCCTACGCGATTTTATTTCCTACCTCTAACGCTTTCATTATTTGCGGATTTTTATTTAATCTTTGTGGCAATTTTACGATCACAGTCTAAGCTAATTTTATTACTCACTTTTACAGGGATAGTCTTCAGCTCATGTTGAAACTTCCACCAGAAATGGCAATTAATCATGTGGAAAGCTTGTACCATCAAATTTTCCAGGACTCTTTGGAAACATCTGACATTTCTATCGACATTAGCGAAGTGCAAAAAGCAGACACTGCTTCTATCCAGTTACTATGCGCTGTGCAAAAGCACCTACATTCAATGGAGCACAAAATTGTTTGGCATGGTGAAAGTGAAGCGCTCGCACAAGCCGTAAATGAGCTCGGATTAACGCACTATTTATTCCATAGTATTGAAAACTAAGAGGTGATTATGAAAAAGATTTTAGCTGTGGATGATTCTGCCTCTATGCGTCAAATGGTTGGCTTTACATTGAAAAAAGCTGGCTTTGATGTGATAGAAGCAAAAGATGGCAGTGAGGCTCTATCTATTGCAAAACAGCAGGGCTTTGATGCTGTGATCTCAGATGTGAATATGCCAGTTATGGATGGCATAACTCTGATCAAAGAACTTCGTAGCCTGCCTAATTATAAGTTTACTCCTTTGTTGATGTTAACTACTGAATCAGGACTGGATAAGAAAACAGAAGGTAAGGCAGCAGGTGCTACCGGATGGATAGTTAAACCTTTTAACCCTGAACAACTGCTAGCTGTACTAAAGAAAGTCATCAGGTAGACATAAAGGGGCGTCGACATGAGTATTGATTTAAGCCAATTCTTTGATGTCTTTTTTGAAGAGAGCTTTGAGGGGCTGGATGTGATGGAAGCGGAGCTTCTAAACTTACAGCCAGGGCAAGAAGATTCGGAGACCATCAATACCATATTTCGTGCAGCGCACAGTATCAAAGGTGGAAGTGGAACATTTGGCTTTACATCCGTATCTAACTTCACCCACGTTTTAGAGACCTTGCTTGATCAAATCCGTGATGGTAGACGTCAACTAGCAGCTGAACATGTAAATCTTTTACTTCAGTCCGTCGATTGCTTAAGAGCTCTATTGACAAGCTTGCAAGCTGAAGAAGAGCCTGACCTTTCTGTGGCGAATACGTTACGAGAGAAGTTTGAAGGGATTTTAGGCGCTCAACAGTCGCAAGATGCTCAGACCTCACCAAGCCGAGAGGTAGCTCCTGAATTACAAACCTATCAAATTGACTTCAAACCGCTTACACACCTTTTTAAAACTGGCAATGAGCCTTTGTATATGTTGAGTGAGCTGTCCGAACTCGGGGATTTGGAAACGCACGCCTTTTGCGATGCAATTCCAGATATTGAAAGGTTTAACCCTGAAGACTGCTACCTAAGTTGGCGTTTATATTTAAACACTAGCCACTCTGAGTCAGCTATTAGAGAGGTTTTCGAGTGGGTTGAGGATGACGCCGAGATAGTGATCACGTTGTGTGGCGGCCTATTTGAAAATGATAGTGCTCCAGAAGTGAATATAGCGTCCAAAACAGATACTGAATCGCAAGTAGCGCAAAAAGAAACTCAGAACAATACTGAAACAACTCAGAAACCGACCGCCATGGCTAAGCCTAAATCTGAGGTGAATAAGAAGTCAGGCGAATCTACATCAATCAGAGTAGGTATAGATAAAGTCGACTCACTGATAAATATGGTGGGTGAATTAGTAATAACGCAAGCAATGTTAACTCAACTCGGCGAACAAGAGCCCACAGAGCATACATTGGCTGCAATGCAAGAGGGGTTGGCGCAGCTGGCTCACAACACCCGAGACTTGCAAGAAAACGTAATGCGGATAAGGATGTTACCTATTAGTTTCGTCTTTAGTCGCTTTCCACGCTTGGTTAGAGATACATCGCAGAAGCTGGATAAACAAGTAGCGCTCAAGCTACTTGGCGAACAAACAGAGTTAGATAAAACAGTGATGGAAAAAATCTCTGATCCTATGGTGCATCTTGTAAGAAACTCGTTAGATCATGGATTAGAAACACCCGAGGAAAGAATTAAAGCAGGAAAGGATCCCGTTGGGACTGTGACGTTAAATGCTTTTCACCAAGGCGGAAATATCGTCATTGAGATTATGGATGATGGCAGAGGTCTCAATACAGAAAAAATCAAGAGTAAAGCCTTGGCGAATGGGTTGGTACAGGCAACAGATGAGCTTACTGTTGAGGAAGTAAATGAGCTTATTTTTAAGCCGGGGTTCTCTACTGCGGATGAAGTAAGTGATATTTCGGGTCGTGGTGTCGGGATGGATGTTGTACGCCGAAATATTCAAGCGCTTAATGGTAGTGTAGAGGTTACTTCGGCTAAGGGAGTTGGCTCAACATTTACGATTCGTCTACCGCTTACACTCGCTATTTTGGATGGTCAGCTAGTCAAAGTTGCGCAACATACCTATATCATCCCCCTTATTTCCATTGTGGAATCACTGCAGATCGATATTAAAAAAGTGAGTAGAGTCGGAAATGGTTTAGAGGTTTTGCGATTGAGAGACGAGTACATTCCAATCATCAGACTCTATCAGTTATTTAGCCATGAAGGAGCAATCGAAGAACTCGACAAAACTCTGCTTGTTGTGGTTGAAAGCGACAACCATAAGGTTGGGCTGCTGGTGGATGACTTACTGGCACAGCAGCAAGTGGTGATAAAAAGCCTAGAAGCGAATTATCAAAAGGTCAATGGCATATCTGGCGCTACTATTCTCGGAGACGGCAGAGTGTCTTTGATTATAGATATCAGTGGCTTAATAAAACTAAGCGGCCTTAAGCGACCCGGAAGTCAAGAGCTGTTGGTAGAGCAGGAGCTAGAAGAGGTGATGACATGATCACTGAACGTGCAGCAGTTAATGAGCAAATTATGCTGGCTAATAAGGAAGGTGATAAGCAGTTTTTGACCTTTATGATGGCAGGAGAAGAATATGGCATGGATATCTTGGCTGTCCAAGAAATTAGGGGATGGGAAGAGGTCACAGCAATTCCTAATTCACCAAGGTATGTAAACGGTGCAATTAATCTACGTGGAACCATAGTACCTATCATTGATTTGCGGATCCGCTTTGGCTTACCTCAGATCGAATATGGTGCTTTAACAGTCGTTATTGTCGTGTCTGTGCTCATCAAAGGGATGCAGAAAATTATGGGACTAGTGGTAGATGCAGTCTCGGACGTGTACAGCATCAATGAAGAAACTGCTAAAGATGTACCTGATTTTCAGGACTCGGAAAATAGTCAGTTCGTACAAGGACTTGTCAATGTTGGTGAAAAAATGGTTGTACTTTTAAATTTAAAAAAAATTTTAGATCTTGAAGTAAAACATGATGAGCAATTGGTTGTCGGGGGATAACATGCGCGATCACGCACTAGTGAGTCAAGTCAATAGCAGAGTATTAGTTGCCAGTGCCATAATAGTTGTGGGTTTGGCAGTCAGTATTCAGATGTTAAACGTGAGTATGTCTACTCAAACTTACGTCGCGATAGTAATTGCGGGCGTAAGCGTTGCATTAGCGGTTTTGCTACTGAAGCAAAGTGTAAACACGCTGCTAGCTAGGTTACAGAGCGTTGAAAGTATTATATCGGCAATCGAAAATAACGATGCAAGCTTACTAAATAACCACTTCAAGGCAGAGCATCCGACGCTGTTCAGAGCAGTAGCTACTTTCTTAAATAATGATATAGCGAATGATAAAGAGCATAACCACAGCCTGTTATTAGCACTAAAAGTTTGTCAAGCAAACATAATGTTGGCTGATGCGTCTCTTAATATCGTTTATTTAAATGATTCCCTTACGAGTATGTTGCGAAAGAATCAGGCCAAACTACAGCAAGAATTACCAGGTTTTAATGTAGATAACTTAATTGGCGCTAACATCGACTCATTTCACCGTAACCCCAGCCATCAAAGAGGTATATTAGCTAATCTCTCTAGGCCCTATGTTGCCCAGATTATAGTCGCAGGACTTACCTTCGACCTTATTGCAACGCCAGTATTTGATGAAGAAGGTAAGCGCTTAGCCACCTTAGTGGAGTGGAAAGACTTAACAAGAGAGCTTGAGGTTGAAAAGAGGCAAGCTGAGTTGGCGAGTCACAATGCGAGAATTTCTAGTGCACTTGATGTCTGCCAAGCCAACGTCATGCTTGCGGACGATAAATTAAACATTGTTTATGTCAACGATTCTGTAGTGAGGATGCTAAGAGATAATCAGCCTCAGCTTAGGAAGTCTCTTCCAAATTTCGATGTTGATAAACTTGTTGGGCAATGTATTGATGTATTTCACGAAAACCCGAGTCATCAGAGACACATACTCGATAAGTTAAACGATGTATATCGTGCTGATATTGAGATTGCAGGGTTCACATTTGGATTAATTGCAACCCCTGTTTTTGATGATGGCGGTAAGCGTATTGGTACGGTGGTTGAGTGGGAAGACAAGACTGATAGGTTAAATCGGGAAGCTCTGGAAAAAGCCGCTGCAGCGGAAAATTTAAGAGTACGAAGAGCGCTGGATAATGTGTCGACTAATACCATGATCGCAAACGAAAAGTTTGAGATCGTATACTTAAACCGCGCCGTTAAAGAAATGATGAGAGGCGCAGAGAGTGATTTAAAACGTGACTTGCCAAACTTTGACAGCAGGCAGCTTATGGGGGCTAATATTGATGTTTTCCATAAAAATCCAAGTCATCAGCGTAGTATGCTCTCTCGTCTTGAATCTGAGTACAAAACTGAGATAGCCGTTGGCGGACGTACCTTTAGTTTGGTGGCAAATCCCATTTTTGATAGTAATAACGAACGTGTAGGAACCGTAGTTGAATGGAACGACAGAACCAAGGAAGTCCAGATTGAAAAAGAAGTCGCAGGACTAGTGCAATCAGCTAACAGTGGTAACTTAAGTGTTCGTTTATCTGATGAGGGTAAAGAAGGATTTTATTTGCGATTAGCACAAGGACTTAATAGTTTAGTTGCGACTGTCGATGAAACAGTTACTGACATGGGAGAAATGCTGGATTCGTTGGCTACGGGTAATTTAACCCAGCGGATAGAGGGAGATTATCGTGGTGCTTATGAAAAGCTGAAAAAGGACGCCAATACCACGGCTGAAAAATTGACCGAGGTGTTAGGTCGGATCCGCACTTCAGCAAACCTAGTCGCAAGTGGCGCAGAAGAAATATCACAAGGCAATGCTGACTTGAGTCAGCGGACTGAAGAACAGGCATCTTCCTTAGAAGAAACGGCTTCTAGTATGGAAGAAATGACCAGTACAGTTAGGCAAAATGCGGATAATGCAAAAGTCGCGAACCAACTGGCAGAAGAAACGTGTGATAAGGCAACTAAAGGTGGAGAGGTGGTGACTCGCGCGGTAGAAAGTATGTCAGAAATAAACAGCTCGAGTAAAAAAATAGCGGACATCATAGGGGTTATAGATGAAATTGCTTTCCAAACAAACTTACTGGCCTTAAACGCGGCTGTGGAAGCCGCGCGAGCAGGTGAACAAGGACGTGGATTTGCTGTTGTAGCTGGAGAGGTGAGAAACTTAGCGCAGCGCTCCGCGGCGGCGGCAAAAGAAATTAAAGATTTAATACGAGATAGTGTCAGCAAAGTCGAAGATGGCACATTATTGGTGAATGAATCAGGCGAAACCCTAAAAGGGATTGTGGAGTCGGTAAAGCGTGTAACAAACATGATCTCGGATATTGCTGAAGCCTCTGTTGAGCAAAGCTCTGGGATAGAGCAAGTGAATAAAGCCGTTTCCCAAATGGATGAGATGACCCAACAAAATGCCGCACTAGTTGAAGAGGCGTCTGCTGCTGGTGAGTCTATGGCTGAGCAAGCGAACGATATGAGAAGGCTTCTGAACTTTTTTACGCTAGACGACCTAGCTAGTCACAGCCACGATGTGAGCTCGTCAAAACGTCATTATGATATTCAAGAGAAACAACCACCCAAGCACACCATGATACCGAGCAAAACATCATTGCAAAACACAAAAAACAACCAGTTTGCTGATGATTCTGAAGAGTGGGAAGAGTTTTAGCATAAGGTGTGTTTAGCTGGTACAAAACCAGCGTGATGAGTAAGATTGAGGGAATATTGCGATGCGGGAGTTTTTGCTTACAGATAAGGACTTCTCTGAGGTTTCGGCTCGAGTATATGATGCTTGTGGCATAGTGCTTGGGCCACATAAAAAAGAAATGGTGTATTCGCGGTTAGCAAGACGCATACGTGCTAATGGCTTGAGTTCATTTGCTGAATATCTATCATTTTTAGAAAAAAATGAAGACGCAGAATTTAGTCACTTTATTAATTCTATAACTACAAATTTAACCTCTTTTTTTAGAGAAAATCATCACTTCGAATTTCTGGCAAAGACGGTGGTGCCAGAAATTACTACTCGGCATAAGCAGGACAAAAGGGTGAGGATATGGTCTGCGGGGTGCTCAACGGGTGAAGAGCCATACAGTATTGCAATGACAGTTGCTAACGCATTTCCTAATGATTGGGATGTAAAGGTACTGGCAACAGATTTAGATTCAAATGTATTAAGTAAGGCGAGTATCGGAGAGTACACCGCAAATAATGTCACAGGTTTGGACGAAGATAAATTGAAAAAATGGTTTCTGCGTAGCGCAGATGGCGGTACATATAGAGTCAAACCAAAATTACAGTCTTTCATTCATTTCAAGCGCTTGAATTTGCTGGAACCATGGCCAATGAAAGGGCCGTTTGATGCCATATTCTGTCGTAATGTTCTGATTTATTTTGATAAAAAAACAAAAGACAAACTTTTCGAGCAGTACCATCGGATGCTAGTACCGAATGGATATTTGCTAATTGGACACTCTGAAACCATGGGTAAGGAGCACTTGCAGTTCAAAAACTTAGGTAAAACCATTTATCAAAAAGGCCAGTTGAATGAGAGAATTTAAACCTGTTTTAAGGGGCTTTGAACACGTTAAACGGTTTTGGGACTCAGGACGAGCGATGGTTGTTGCAAAAGTATTGCCTGGAGAGTTTTATGTATCTAAACAAGATGAGCTAATTTCAACCGTACTTGGCTCGTGTATTGCCGCATGTGTGTATGATGAGAAGTTAGGGATCGGGGGGATGAATCACTTTATGCTACCCGGTGCAAAGTCCCTACGAGAGGTTCATGCTGATGATCTTAATTGTCGCTATGGTAACTGGGCGATGGAATATTTAATAAACGAAGTTGTAAAAAACGGCGCATCTAGAGCGAACTTAAAAATTAAATTGTTTGGTGGCGGTAAGATAATTAGTTCAATGACGGACATCGGTGAGGGGAATATCCGATTTGCCCAAGCTTATGTTGAGGAAGAGTGTTTGAAGCTAATTTCCCAGGATGTAGGTGGTCCATGGCCAAGGAAAGTTATTTTTCATCCTCAAAGTGGTAAAGCACAGGTAAAAAAACTGCGCACCATGCACAATAACACGATTGAGCAACGTGAGGTACGTTACCTACACGACATTGAAGCTCAAGACAACAAAACAGACATCGAGCTGTTTTAAGGGTGAAATATGGTCAAAGTTCTCATTGTCGATGATTCACCGCTAATACGCGGCTTATTAAAAGAAATATTAAATCAGGGGAATGGTATTGAGGTTGTAGGCGTCGCGGAGGATCCGTATCAAGCACGAGAGTTGATTAAATCAACCGCACCGGATGTGCTGACGCTAGATATTGAGATGCCAAGAATGAATGGTATCAGTTTTTTAAAAAACTTGATGCGTTTGAGGCCTATGCCAGTGGTGATGATATCAACGCTGACACAAGAAGGGTCACCTGCAACTATTGAGGCATTAGAACTAGGTGCCGTTGATTTTGTTTCTAAGCCGACCAGTCATGTTATAGAGCAACTGCAATCATATTCAGATATTCTGCAGAAAAAAGTAAAAGTCGCAGCCAAAGCCAGAGTGCGAACATTTAAAGCGCCAAAGTCAGAAAGACAATTAGAGGTAGGAACCTCCTTCACCTTTGCACACAATGCTATTCTTGCTATCGGCGCTTCAACAGGAGGGACGGAAGCTATACGTGAAGTATTAATGCGTCTACCTACTCATGCCCCGCCTGTGGTCATTACTCAGCACATTCCACCCGTATTCAGTACATCTTTCGCACAAAGAATGGACCGAACGTGTGCAGTTTCAGTGAAAGAGGCAGAAGATGGCGATATGTTGAAGCCCGGGCACGTGTTTATTGCCCCTGGTGATAAACACCTCAAAGTCGAGAGAGTATCTTCTGGGTACGTTTGTCGACTGGATGACGGCGAACCTGTGAATAGACATAAACCGTCCGTAGAGGTGTTATTTAATTCATTAGTGCCAATAGGAAAGCATGTTTGTGCAGTGATGCTGACCGGAATGGGCAGTGATGGAGCAAAAGCAATGTTGGCACTTAAAAAGAACGGAGCGAAGACATTCGCCCAGGATGAATTGAGTTCTGTGGTATGGGGAATGCCAAGAGCGGCTTATGAGTTAGGTGCAGTGCAATCTTTGGTGCCACTGAGTAAGGTAGCAGAAACAATGCTTGATGTAGTAAAAAAGTAACGGCGGATGAGCCTCAATAGAGCTGGTGCCAGTAGAGGATGAGTGTAAGCGAGTTTATGGCGAAGCTCGCTCTAATGCTAACTTAACCCACTGCTATCTCTTTCTAACGAATACAGCTTTGAAAGCACTTATACCAATTTGAAGGAGTAAATCTGACGCTAACCGCGTTAAAAATTTCTTATTTAGAACAACTAAATAGCAAAATTTTTGCCTGGTTATCGACAAGACTTTCTCGCCTCAAAATAGACCACTTAATTAAGAAAATTGGTATTATTATCAAATACTCAGGCTAACTACTGCTGCTCTACAATAACCCAAGGTTGAGAAAACCAATGGTAACGCCCCGGCTCTTGAATAGACGGTGCTGTACAGTTGTATCTTGATCTCCCCTTAGGTAATTCAGCAGGAGTTTGGATCCGAACACTATCTTTTGACTCCCAAACAAGCGTGGCTTGACCAACACCTGAAACGTAACAGGCAAACTGAGTATTGTGAAAGTCCTTAGTTTTGAAATGTAGAGTGATTTGTGGTTTTGTATTACTAGTAACACTATCTGCGTAGTGCATATTTTGTAATTGAAACGCTTTGGTGTCTAATTTCGTTTTGAGGGTCTCAAGGTTGCTGTATATGCCTGAGGCAGGGAACCGAGGGAGGCGCGTAAAATCAGATGTGAGCCCCACCGCACCAGAATGTTGACCAATACCAATTAGCCCTAACTCGCTTACAAGTTCTTGCAATTTACGATTAAATTCGCCGTAAGGGTAAGCTAAGTAGGGATAATCATGACCGATTTCTTCTTTAATACGCTGTTGTGACCAAGTGATATCTTGCTTGACTCGTGCTCGCCATTCGGCAATGGATTCATCATCAAGCTTTTGATGAAGGTAATCATGCTTGGCACTATGATTCGCTATCGTTGCCCCTCGTTTGGCCAATTTACGCAGTTCATGCCAAGTCATTACATAACTTTTTTGTTCATCGATAAGTTGAGGATTGACAAAAATAGTGTACGGAAAACCAAACTGCTCTAAAAGTGGGGCTGCGGCAGTGATATTGTTTTCATAGCCATCATCAAAAGTGATGGCTATGGTTTTTGCCGGTAGTGTCTGTTCGGATTGCAGTGCATTCAATAGCTTCGGCAGTGGCATCACGTTATAGCCATTGTTTTTAATATAACTCAAGTGTGACTTGAAAGTTTCTTCACTGACACTGGTTACCGCAGGAAGTTTTTCACTGACGTGATGATACTGTAAGATGACAGCACCCCAACTATGTGCCGAGAACAGGGCTAAACCAAGAATAATATGTTGTATCAATTTATTAAGTGTTATAAAGCGCAACATCTGAGCCTCTTACTGCTTGCAGGTCCGATGATATTATCAAATATTACGGTGCCACTGTTAGGATTAGTCGATACAGCGGTAATTGGTCATCTAGATAGTGCTCATTTTTTGGCAGGGATTGCGCTTGGGTCTAGCTCCATCTCAGTACTATTTTGGTTGGCTAGCTTTTTGAGAATGAGCACAACGGGCGTAATTGCGCAGTCAAGCGGCGAGCAGGATAACGAAAAGCTCGTGGGTTCACTTTACACTAGTGTGCTGATAGCAATCTGTTTTGCGTTGAGTCTAATTTTATTATCACCATTTTTACTTCAAGTAATCGCATCACTGTCAAATGCGTCTAATGAGGTATTTACACAAGCAAAGCTGTACTTTCAAATTCGTGTATTTAGTGCGCCTGCTGCCATGTTAAACCTAGTGCTACTTGGTTTTATGCTAGGCATGCACTATGGACGCGGGCCATTTTATCTGGTGCTTTTCACTAATGTCGTGAATATTGTTCTGGATGTGTTATTTGTTATCGGTTTTGAGTGGGGGGTCGCGGGGGCTGCGTGGGCATCTTTGATTGCGGACTACGCAGCACTGGGGTTATCAATATTACTGACCATCAATGTTGCTAATAAACATGGGCTTGAGCTAAAGTTCAGCTTTGTAGAACGGGCACACTGGCTGAGTTTGCTGACATTGAATAGGGATATTTTTGTTCGTTCATTGATCTTACAGTTGTGCTTTAGCTTTATGACCTTTTATGGTGCTCGATTGGGAGAAGTTACACTTGCGGCAAATGCTGTATTGCTCAATTTTCTGATGTTAGTTAGTTTTGCAATGGATGGAATTGCCTATGCCTCAGAGGCTAAAGTGGGTACGGCTAAAGGCCGAGCGGATCCTGTTCAATTGCAGTTATGGGTTAAAATAAGCCTGTTTTGGGGAGCGTTATTCGCATTACTTTACAGTATGGTCTTCTATTTTTTTGGTGACTGGATTATTGGCTCTCTTACTACTATACCAGAGGTTATAGCGGCTGCGAGTATTTACTTACCTTGGCTGGTGGCTTTACCTTTAGTGGCAATGAGTTGCTTTTTATTTGATGGAATATTTGTAGGGCTGACTCGGGCAAAGGAAATGCGAAACAGCATGTTGATCTCAGCACTTTTTGGCTTCTTTTTACCTTTTTGGCTTACATATTCACTTGGAAACCATGCGCTATGGCTGGCAATGAGTTGTTTTATGGGGTTACGAGGGCTGACATTGGCATATAAATATTACCAGTTGTCTCGTCAGGGAGCATTATTAGCCTAGGCAAAGGGGTCTTGGTTTCTCAGTGTTTGACGGCGTTTTTCTCGTGCTTCTATGACCTGAGAAAACCGATTGGCGAAAATACCGATGTAACCGTAAAAGGCACTACACAGACCAATTGGCAATATGAATAAGCCAGCTATCTGAAAACGGTGGTCTTGATAGTATCCAAGCGCAATCAGAATTGCGGCAAGAATAACATCGCATAAACCAAAGAGAAAAAACTTGAGACTTCGCTTAGGGTTAGACCCTAAGCGATAAATGAGAGCTTTGCTCATTAATAGTAAGAGTGCTCGCCGCGCGCATGCTCCGTGATGTCACGCACACCATTAATTTCGTCAAACTTTGCAACCATCTCTTTTTCGATGCCTTCTTTTAACGTGACATCAATCATTGAGCAACCATTACAGCCGCCGCCAAACTGAAGTACAGCAATACCATCTTCAGTAATTTCGACTAGACTAACTTGGCCACCATGGTTTGCTAATTGTGGATTCACCTCAGTGACCAACATATGCTCCACACGTTCAGCAAGGCTTGCGTCTTCGCGTAGTCGTTTTGCTTTTGCATTTGGTGCTTTGAGAGTTAGCTGGCTACCCATTTTATCGGTAACGAAGTCGATGTCGGCTTCGTCTAGAAATGGTGCACTTTCTTCATCAACAATAGCTTCAAATCCATTGAATGGTAGACGGATATCGCTGGATTCAACAGCGTCTGCTGGGCAATATGACACGCCACACTCAGCCTGAGACGTGCCTGGATTAACCACGAAAACTCGAATGTTGGTGCCTTCAGCTTGATCAGCTAATAGCTTTGCGAAATGGCTTTGTGCAGAATCTGAAATACGGATCATAATTCGCTCTATACTTGACTAAATTACTCGGTTAATACGTATCATACTCTCCTCATCGTATTGTCGCTAGTGTTCAGCGTAAAAATTTGGCAATCGACAGAGTGCTTGTTAGCTTGAAAAGTACACAGAACTAAAGGAAACCATCATGCGCTTAATAAGCTGTTTTATCTTGTTGCTGAGCTTCAGCTTGCAGGCAAAACCGGTTGCATATTATTTTGGTAACGACGTGGAGTTTGACTCAAGTATTACTACCCCAAAGCAGGCATTTGGTTATGAGGTGGGCCAGTGGCATTTACGCCATGATCAAATTGTCTACTACCTTCAGACACTCGCTAAAGAGAGTCCAAGGCTCAGCATTGAAACGATAGGCTACAGCCATCAAAAGCGACCACTATTATTATTAAAGGTAAGTTCGCCGAAAAACCAGCAGAACCTAGCCCGCATTCAACAAAATCACTTGGCCTCAATCGGTGATGACTCAAACCGTAGTGATAAACCTGTGGTGATGTGGATGGGATACAGTGTGCATGGCAATGAGTCGTCTGGCAGCAATGCGGCTGTTTTACTTGCTTATTATTTGGCCGCGGCGCAGGGGAAGTGGGTATCTCAACTATTGGATAATGCTATTATACTGCTAGACCCTGCTTTGAACCCTGATGGGCTTGCCCGTTTTGCAACGTGGGTTAACAGTAATAAAAGTAACTCTCCATCGACCGATCCTGCACATCGTGAACATTCGGAGGCTTGGCCTTCAAGTCGCACTAATCATTATTGGTTTGACTTAAACCGTGATTGGCTGCTGTTACAGCATCCGGAATCACGTGCGAGGATCAAAGCTTTTCATAATTGGAAGCCCAATATATTAACGGACTTTCATGAAATGGGCCCCAACAGTACCTATTTTTTTCAACCTGGGATCCCATCTAGAACGCATCCTATTACACCTGCGGAGAATACCCAGTTAACGAACTTGATTGGTAAATTTCATGCCAAAGCTTTAGATGCACAAGGTAAGCTATATTTCACTCAAGAAAGTTTTGATGACTTTTACTATGGTAAAGGATCAACTTATCCAGATGTGAATGGCGCAGTGGGAATTTTATTTGAACAGGCGAGCAGTCGAGGACACGCTCAAGAAACCCAATATGGTGTGCTCAGCTTTGCTGAAACGATTAAAAACCAAGTGACTACTAGTTTATCGACTTTTCAAGCTGGCATAACACATAGACGTACTTTACTGGAATATCAGCAACAATTTTACCAACAAGCAAAGGTGCTTGCGAGTAAAGATGATACTAAAGGGTATGTGGTTGCGCGTGGTCAAGATAGCTATCGCTTTGAAGCATTCATTCACTTATTAAAGCAGCACCAGATTGAGATAAAGTATTTATCAAAAGAAAAAGAAATTGACGACCAAGTATACCAACAAGGTGACTTATATATTCCACTGGAGCAGCCGCAATATCGATTGATCAAAGCATTGTTTAGCACGCAAACGCATTTCAATGACAACACATTTTATGATGTCTCTGGCTGGACAATGCCTTATGCTTACGATCTTGATTTTGTTGCATTGAAAAGTGAGTGGGGGCTGAAGTTAAGTGATAACACGAATACTGAAAAACAAAAGCTTACACCAGTAGAAGATAGCTATGCGTATGCGATTAGTTGGCATCATTATTTGGCTCCACAGCTAGCTAATCGTTTGTTGCAAGGTGGGGTAAAAGTAGCAGCTGCTATGTCACCATTTTCGGCATCGACCACTTCTGGTAAACAACACTTTCAGCCTGGTACTTTGGTGATTGCTCGCGGAATTCAACAACATGATGATTGGTATGAGCAATTAAAAACGATCACAAGTGAATTAGGACTGCCGGTATATAGTGTCACCACAGGGTTGACTGAAAGCGGTATAGATTTAGGTTCAAGACAAATGCTGCAACTGCAAAAGCCAGAAGTACTTATTTTTGCAGGTGCAGGTATTAGTCAATATGAAGTAGGTGAGCTTTGGTATCACCTAGATAGGCACCTGATGCTGGCTCCTTCTATCGTAGAAAAGCAGATGATAGATAAGCTTGAACTTACACGCTATAGCCATATTTTGTTAGCGGATGGCAAGTACAATGATTTAAGTGATAAAGTAAAAGCCAAAATACATAGTTGGGTAGCAAAAGGAGGAGTGATTTGGGGCCACAAGCGTGGTGCACAATGGCTTATAGAACAGCAGCTCCTTGATGCAGAGATGACTTCTAGCAAAGAAATGCGCAGACAATTTGATACTAAAAATCTGACTTTTGCAGACAAAGACCGATTGTCCGCGAGACAGCGTATTGCCGGTGCTATTTTTGATACTCGACTTGACCTTAGCCACCCACTCTCTTTTGGTTTTGAGAATAAAGAGTTGCCAGTGTTTAAGAATAGTACTTGGGTTATGTATCGCAAAGATAAACCTTTTATTGAGTCGCTAGCCTATACTAGTGCTCCGCTATTGTCGGGCTACGCCGATACTACTAATGTTGAACAAATAGCAAGCTCTTCAGCTCTTATTGCATCAAAAGCTGGTCGTGGAGTTGTGGTCGGTATGGCTGATAACCCTGTCTTCCGCGGTTTTTGGTATGGTTCAAGCAGGCTATTAAACAATGCGTTGTTCTTCGCTCAAGGCGTGCGATAGTCTGAGGCAATAAACATGAAATAAAGCGAAAATAATAAACCCATTACCAGCTAACCTTCAAACGGTGTGAGGCTAATACTCATCGCCCACACCGACTTGGCTCCTTGCTGTTTGCAGGCTTTAGCTGCCGCATCCATTGTTGCTCCTGTTGTGATCACATCCTCTAGCAACAGAATGTTTTTTCCCTCAACAGGGGTTACGGTTGAAAACGCACCACGTAAATTTACTTTACGGCGAGCTTTACTAAGAGTGGATTGCGCCTGAGTTTTTTTGTTTCTTATTAAAACTGTTGGTTGTAATGGTAACCCCTGCCATATTTGCTCCACCTGATTGTAGCCTCTTTGAATGAAGCGAAAGCGGTGTAAAGGTAAGCAACACGCTACATCTAGGCAGAGGGGGGATGCTTTTTGAAATCGCTGCCAGAGTGTATGCGCCAAGATTCTTAGCGCACACTGGTGTACTTTATTGTGGTGAAACTTAATCCCTTGAAGCCAGTGTGAAATGGGTGGCCGATACCAGCTTACCGCACTTAATCCATCACAGTGATCAAGGCTTACCAAACGTTTGATATTAGGATAACTTAAGAGATTTATCTCCTTATCATCAAAATCTAAGCATGTTGGTAAACAATATTTGCACACAGGATCCGGTGCGCGTTGTCCGCAACTGGTACAAATTTGTGTGATTGCGCTTGTAAAGCACCTGTTGAGTTGGAGCATTGCTTTCCATCCTAGGTTAGCTATCATGGCTTCAAGTGTGGTTGAGAGAAGAAACAAATGCAAAATGAAGTCGTATTTCTTCACGGCTGGGGAATGAATAAGGCTGTGTGGCAATTATGTGAAGCCACATTACAAAGTGAAGTACCCTATACACTCAAAGCAATAAATCTTCCTGGATTTGGAGGTTCAAGTAGTGCCGCAGGTGGTTATATACTTGAAAAAAATGCAGAGCTAATCGCCGAGCAGTTGTCCTGTCAGAGTGTTGTTGTTGGTTGGTCGTTAGGTGGGCTATTTGCACTTTACTTGGCGAAACATTTTCCAGAAAAAGTGAGTAAAGTAATATTGGTCGCTTCCACTCCACTTTTTGCTGAAAAGTTTAATTGGCCGGGCATTGCTCCTAAAGTGTTAAATAACTTTGCGACACAACTGACAACGAATACAGGTAAAACCATTGAGCGCTTTTTGGCTATTCAAGCGATGGGAAGTGAACATGCTAGAGATGATATTAAACAGCTTAGAACCTTACTTGGGCAGCTTCCCCAAGCGGAGGATAAAGCACTTTCTGGTGGACTTACGATATTAGAAACAGTGGATCTACGAGATATGTTTGTAGAAATTGAACAACCAATATCGGGTATTTTTGGCCGTTTAGATTCACTTGTACCGCATGCTGCGATAAATCAAATGCACCAATTGAACCCTAAATTTGAGAGTCATGTTCTGCCAAAAGCGTCTCATGCACCATTTATTTCGCACAAAGATACGTTTATATCATTACTAAAATCAATTATTTAAATAATTAAAATAATAAAGCGGCAAAAAATTGCCGCTTTTCCTTTCCTTTGTTGATTTTTTGCGCAATAATTAGTCAGTAAGAAAAGGTCTATTTAATAGGTGTGCTTATGCCAATAGGTGATGTGCTAAATAACGGGATTGATGGTTACAACCGTGCTGCTCAAGGCATCGCTCAGGCGAGTGCCGATATAAATAGAGCCGCAGCTGAAGAGCAAACGTCCACAGACCGTGCATTTGGGCGGCAGTTACAAGGGGCGAGTACCGAAGAAGCGGTGACTGCGCCTGTTAGTGAGACCCCGAGTCTCACTGAGTCTGTTGTTGCCTTGAAAGTGGAAGAATTTAATGCGAAAGCCAATGTGCAAAGCATCCGCACAGCAGACGAAGCACTAGGTACGTTGATTGATATAAAAGTGTAATGAACATAGTAACGCCACCACCGGCGATGAACCTCAACACTGCCAACGTGTACACCGAATCGGTCGTACGCGACAACCAGCTACGTGAAGCGATCCCCAAGGCAACCCCTACTAACCCTTCATTTGCAGATAACCGTAATCTCTCTGATTCAGAAAAAGGCAGAGCGTCGGAGCCTGATGAAACCAAACTTTATGGCTCTGATGGAAAAACCGAGCAAGGTAAGAAAGTAGAAGGTAAAGGAGAGGAGCAGCAAGAGGAAGGCCAGGAAAAAGGTAAAAGTGAGCAAGAACAGCAGCAAGCTGAGCAGGAAGAACAAATTGTTCAAGAGTTAAAGGCTCGAGATAGAGAGGTTCGATTACACGAACAAGCTCATGCTAGGGTTGGGGGGCAGTATGCTGGCTCTCCAAGTTACGAATATCAGCGTGGCCCTGATGGTAATAATTACGCCATTGGTGGTCAGGTTATGATAGACGTCGCGCCGATCGAAGGAGATCCACAAGCGACGATCGAGAAAATGCAAACGGTGAGGGCCGCAGCATTGGCTCCTGCCGAGCCGTCTGGCGCTGATAGGGCTATTGCTGCAGATGCAACGCAAAAGTTGTCGGCAGCGCAAGCAGATCTTGCTAAGGCTGCTATTAGTGGTGAAGAACAAAACGACAGTCAGCGCGTGCAAAACATTCAAACAAGGCGTTTGAGTGGGGAACAGGCGAAAGCGGAATCTGAAGAAGAGCAAGCAAAGCTCAAACAAGATGCTGACCCTTATGCTGTAGCGATGCCGATAGAAGCTGATCCTGAAATACAAGCCAGGTCGCTTCGGATCTCAGATTTTTACCAACATGTTGCAATGCCAAACCAGCCAGCTTCGCTGTCTGTACAGATTTAACCCTAGATATTGGTCTTCTCCTCCGCGGATCAATGTAGTAATAGCGAGTTAATCCCCCCAAAATCGAAAAGCGCGACTAAGGCCGCGCTTTTCTTTGTTAGCTCATCGAAGTGAGCATTACCCCTATTATTACTTTTTCAGCTTGGCAAATGCTTCTGCAAAGGCATTGCCCATGGCCGCATTACCAGCATCTCGTGATTTTGGTTTTGACGGCTTTTGTGTTGATTTGCCTTTGTGAGACTTGGTACTTTGTTTTTGTGCTGGGTGATGAGACACCTCATCGTTGAGGCGCATTGTAAAGCTAATTCGCTTACGAGGTACGTCAACTTCAATCACCTTAACTTTTACAATATCACCAGCTTTAACCACTTCACGTGGATCGGAGATAAATTTATCCGTGAGTGCAGAGATATGCACTAAGCCGTCTTGGTGAACACCAACATCAACGAAAGCGCCAAAGTTAGCAACGTTTGACACCACTCCCTCTAAAGTCATCCCGACTTTTAAGTCATTAATGGTCTCAACACCCGCTTTGAATTGTGCTGTTTTAAACTCAGGACGAGGATCTCGGCCTGGCTTATCTAATTCTTTAATAATATCAGTGACGGTAGGTACACCAAACTTCTCGTCTACGTAGTCGTTAGCAACCAAGCGATTTAAAATATCATGATTACCTATCAATGCGTCTACTTCTATATTTTGTTTTGTACAAATAGCCTTAACGACAGGGTATGCCTCTGGGTGTACCGCTGAGGCATCTAATGGATCGTCACCGTTTGCGATGCGCAAAAAGCCAGCGGCCTGTTCAAAGGCTTTTGGCCCCAAGCGCTCAACTTTCTTGAGTGCTTTACGATTAGTGAAAGAGCCGTTTTCATCGCGATATTTGATGATATTGCTGGCTAAAGTTTTGTTTAACCCCGAGACTCTGGTTAATAATGGGATTGATGCGGTATTCACGTCTACTCCAACAGAGTTTACACAGTCTTCCACAACGGCTGTTAGTGTTTGTCCTAATTGGCTCTGCGAGACATCATGCTGGTATTGGCCAACACCGATTGATTTTGGCTCTATTTTTACCAGCTCTGCAAGCGGATCCTGTAGTCTCCGTGCGATAGAAACTGCCCCGCGCAGTGACACGTCAAGATCTGGAAATTCATTGGCTGCAAACTCAGATGCAGAGTAAACCGATGCACCTGCTTCACTCACCATGATTTTATTGAGCTTGAGTTCTGGGGCATTCTTTAACAGCTCTGCTGCAAGTTTATCGGTTTCTCGTGATGCCGTACCATTACCTATTGCAATGAGTTCAACTTTATATTGGCGACACATTTGCTCAAGTGTCTTGAGTGACTTTTCCCATTGGTTTTGAGGCGCATGTGGATGAATAGTGCTAGTGGCAATCAATTTTCCTGTTTTATCGACAATGGCAACCTTACATCCAGTGCGAAGGCCAGGATCGATACCCATAGTCGTTTTTGCACCGGCCGGCGCTGCCATTAACAGGTCTTTTAGATTTTTAGCAAATACTTCGATGGCATCGAGTTCAGCCTTTTCGCGCATAGCACCCAAAAATTCATTTTCTAAGTGTAATGATATTTTGATCTTCCAGGCCCATTGCACCACGCTCATCAGCCATTCGCTCGCTGGCGCGCCTGAAACCGCAAGAGTATAATGATCGGCAATGATCTGCGCACAAAATTGATTAGCGTCTTCGACACTTGGCTCAGGATTGATTGAAAGCTGCAGTACTCCTTCATTACGTGCTCTTAACATTGCCAAGGCGCGGTGAGAAGGGATTTTATTTAATAGCTCATTGTGCTCAAAGTAATCGCGATATTTGTTGCCAGTCTCTTCTTTACCTGTGATGACCTTCGCTTCTATTTGCGCATGCTCTTTGAGATGGGCGCGAAGCTTAGCAAGTAATTTTGCATCTTCTGCAAAGCGCTCCATTAAGATAAATTTAGCACCATCTAGCGCAGATTTGCTGTCTGCGACTCCTTTATCTGAGTCAATAAAGGTTGCTGCTTGTTGCTCTGGGTTAAGGTTTGGATCGTTAAATAGCGCGTCAGCGAGTGGCTCAAGTCCAGCTTCAATGGCTATTTGCCCTTTCGTTCTGCGCTTTGGTTTGTAAGGAAGGTACAAATCCTCTAATACGGTTTTGCTGTCAGCAGCTTGGATTTCTGCATGTAGTTCAGGTGTGAGCTTGCCCTGTTCGTCAATGGTTTTGACGATAAACTCACGGCGCTCATCTAGCTCTCTTAGGTAGCTTAACCTTTGCTCAAGTAAGCGTAGTTGGGTGTCATCTAGGCCACCTGTTGCCTCTTTACGGTATCGTGCAATGAATGGTACGGTTGACCCTTCGTCTAGCAAAGTGATAGCAGCATTAACTTGCTGTTCTTTGGCGTTAAGCTCAGTTGCTAAACGTTGTGCGATATTGCTCATGCAAAATCCTTATACTCATCTTAATCAGTTTGTGCAGGCCCGATATAAAAGTGCGTTAAGTTGGGCAAGCAAAATTCAGTTCAATGTTATCATTGTTCCGTGTTATTACGATATTCGATTTGGTTGATAAACCAAAGTCTCTGACTGTGGGCTGTCTTGACCATGATTTCATCATCTACTTGTTTACCTACTAAAGCGCGAGCCATAGGCGCATCGATGGAAATATAGTCATTACGTTCGTATATTTCATCAGGCCCTACAACACGAAATACGCGCGTTTCTCCGTCTTCGCTCTCTACCTCTACCCATGCACCAAAATAGACTTTGCCGTTTTGTTCAGGGCTATACTCCACGACTTTAAGTTCAGGTAAGCGCTTGCGTAAAAAGCGTACTCGTCTGTCAATTTGTCTCAGTAGGCGTTTATTGAACGTGTAGTCAGCATTTTCTGAGCGATCGCCTAAGCTTGCGGCCCAATTAACTATTTTGGTAATTTCTGGACGTTTTTCAAACCACAGATGGTCATGTTCTTGCTGTAGCTTGCGGTATCCCTCGGGTGTGATTAAATTCGTTTTCATGTAGCTTAGGTCTGTTGAGTTAAAGCGTTGTAATGTTCGGTAACAATCTAGTATCAATGTATGGTGTCACAAAGCACTAAATTCAATTATATTTAAGCATAATAATACATAGTCCAGATTTACGATGAGCGTTGAATGAACAGGAATAGAAGTTGCGTGCGCAATACCGCAACTCGGTGAACGTTAGTAAATTGATAAATAGAAGAAATGAAAATGGGAAACGAAACCACCAAAGTTCTCGTCGTTGACGATGATATGCGCTTACGTAGTTTATTGGAGCGTTATTTAGTTGAGCAAGGGTTTATTGTACGAAGTGCTGCTAACTCAGAGCAAATGGATAGATTGCTAGAGCGAGAAAACTTCCACCTGATGGTATTAGATTTGATGCTTCCGGGAGAAGATGGTTTATCTATATGTCGCCGTTTGAGGCAAAAAGAAAACGAAATCCCGATCGTGATGTTGACGGCCAAGGGTGATGAAGTGGATCGGATTATTGGTCTTGAGCTTGGTGCAGATGATTATATTCCGAAACCATTCAATCCCAGAGAGTTGCTTGCCCGTATTAAAGCTATTTTGCGCCGTCGTGCGAAAGAAGTGCCGGGGGCTCCTGCTGCTGAGGAAAACGAGGTTAGTTTTGGTGATTTTACGCTTAATCTAGCCACTCGAGAAATGCAGCATGGGGAAAATACAATTTCACTGACCTCTGGTGAATTTGCAGTATTGAAGGCGCTAGTTAGCCACCCAAGAGAGCCTTTAAGTCGTGATAAGTTAATGAATCTTGCCAGAGGCCGAGATTATAGTGCGCTAGAGCGTAGTATAGATGTTCAGGTCTCTCGACTGCGTCGGATGATTGAAGATGATGCGTCAAATCCGCGTTATATCCAGACCGTATGGGGTCTAGGTTACGTGTTTGTGCCTGACGGTGTGAAGTAGCTGCAATGTTACCACGAAGTGCTTTTGGGCAAACCGTTTTTTTTGTTGGGGCTTTGCTGCTGATAAATCAGGTTGTGTCATATATTACTGTCACCCTTTATGTGTTTAAACCGACATTTGAACAAGTCAATTTAATGTTAGCCAAGCAAGTCAAAACGGTCTTCATTGATTGGGAAGAGGGAGTTGAGGTCGGCAGTGAATTATCTCAAAAATTTTTTGAGATAACGGGGATTGAAGTAATGACACAGCGCCAAGCATATGCCAACGGGCTTGGTCAGGCAAAAGAGTACACTTTGCTTTCACGTAGTATGTCTGAGCAGTTAAATGGCTCTGCACGTGTGAGGATAAGCCAAGGAGATCCAGTGGTTTATTGGGTAGAAGCACCTCAAGCCCCCGGTTATTGGGTGAGAGTACCGCTAAGCGGCCTGAGTGAAACTAAAATGGAATTTCTTGTTTTTTACTTATCCAGTATCGGCTTTTTGAGTGTTTTAGGTGGTTGGCTCTTTGCTCGTCATCTAAATAAGCCATTAAAGTCCCTACAAATTGCAGCCAGTCGAGTTGGTGTCGGAGACTTCTCTACACGACTAGTTGAAGAAGGTTCTACAGAAGTCATTGAGGTAACTCGTGCGTTCAACAAAATGTCCAAAGGTATCGCAGAGTTAGAAAGTGATAGAAGACTGCTTATGGCAGGCGTATCTCATGATTTAAGAACGCCCTTAACTCGAATTCGCCTAGCCACAGAAATGATGTCGGACGAAGAAGACTACCTGCGCGAAGGTATCATTGATGACATCGAAGATATGAATGCGATTATCGATCAGTTTATCGAATATCTACGTCACCACAATGGCGCTGAGATGTCGGCCGATGACATTAACACCGTGATAGAGGAAGTTGTGCATGCTGAGCAGCAGCATCAGCGCCCAATCCATTTACAAGCTGAGCAATATTTGCCGTCAGTTATGATGAATGCTGTTGCCTTGAAGCGAGTATTTACTAACATGATTGAAAATGCCATCCGCTACTCAGACAAAGATATTGAAGTTACAACCGAATATAGTCCAAAGCATCGTGCTGTGATTGTTAAAGTAATGGATAGAGGACCTGGGATCCCAGAGTCTGAACTCGAGTCTGTATTTGAGCCCTTTAAGCAGGGGGATCAAGCAAGAGGCAGTGAGGGAAGTGGTCTAGGACTTGCGATTATCAAGCGGATCGTGACTACGCATGGTGGTAAGGTGAAACTACGCAATCGTGATGGCGGGGGGTTGATCGCTGAGGTTTCTTTGCCAGCCTACCGTGGTAAGCTAGAAGAAAATAATAATTAATACCTTATATGGTATACCTTCAGGTTAGCTCGAATACTGTTTGGCTTCAGTTTTCAAAACTGTGCCTCCAGTAGAGCGTAAGGAAAGTAATTTGTGGCTATATTGTGGTACCCAGCACACTATTGAGCTTTACAAGAGATAATATTGCCAGCATTCAAATGGCGACACAGGGTGTAGATAACTAATGCTGCGTCATTCTATCAAGCTTACACATGCTGATTTGACATATCGAGACAGCGCACTTGATGATAAAAAAGTTTGTCAATTAAAGCATATTATTGCCAAGAGTTTTGCTGACATTGATGTCGATGCCTACTTTGAATATTATTTTGAACAAGATGCCAAAGTAAAGCGTAGGCTGAGATTATTTTTTATTGATCACAATATCGTAGGCTATTGCCTTTTAACATTTGATGATAGTCACCATCATTTTTGCTTAGTGGGGGCGTCAGCTGCATTTTTACCAGAACATAGAGGCCAAAATAGCACTTTTGCGTTTTCATTGTCTGAGGTGTTTAAGTACTACCTTCGTAACCCGTTACGCCGTGTATTATACGCGGACACCATGTTAAGCCCTGCCATGTTTAGAGCCATGGCGAAAAATATCGCACAGGTTTACCCCAACCAAGGGCCTCCCGATCGAGCTATTGCTGAGCTATACAATGAGATTAACTCTGAAGGCTTAATTAGTGCGGAAAATGGCCTGCGCTGCCTAAAAGCCGTGGGGCGCAAAACTAACTATAGTAACGCGGAGATTGCGCGCTTTCGAGAAAGTCAAAAAGCAGAAATTGCGCTTTATTGTCGTGTTAACCCAAATTTTGACAAAGGGATTGCACTAGTCACTATCATTCCAATTACGTTCATACAGTTTGTGCTGACGTTGAAAAAAATGATCTGGCGCGCGGTTTTTCAAAAATGAGACAATAAAAAAACGCCCAACGAGGGGCGCTTTTGATAAAGGAATCTTTATCTATCGTGTTTAGCCACGAGGCCCTGCTGCTTTGATTGCCTCAGAAACATCGTATTTAGCAAAGTTCTCTTTAAAATCAGCTGCGAGCTTAGCTGCATATTCAGCATACTTAGCCTGATCTTGCCAAGTGTTCACAGGATTTAATAGTTTGCTATCTACGCCTTCAACAGCAACTGGTACATTTAGATTTAATGCTTCAATATGTTGTGTTTCAACACCTTCTAATGTGTTGTTCACAATGGCATCAATAACCGCACGAGTAGTCGGAATGTCGAAGCGTTTACCAATACCGTACGGACCACCAGTCCAACCTGTGTTTACTAGGTAAACTTTAGCGCCAAACTCACGCACGCGTTTCATTAGTAGCTCAGCGTACACGCCTGCTGGACGCGGGAAGAAAGGAGCACCAAAACAAGTTGAGAAAGTTGATTCGATATCAGAGGTTGAACCAATCTCAGTTGAGCCTACTTTCGCCGTGTAACCACTAAGGAAGTGATAAGCCGCAGCTTCTTCGCTCAGGATTGAAACTGGAGGTAATACACCGCTCACGTCACAAGTTAAGAATACAACTGCACGAGGCTCGCCCGCGCGGTTTTCCACTTTGCGTTTTTCAACGTGCTCTAGTGGATAGGCTGCACGAGTATTTTGGGTGAGGCTGGTATCCGCAAAATTTGGTACTTTATTTTCATCAAGTACAACATTTTCTAAAATAGTACCAAACTTAATTGCATTCCAGATCACAGGCTCATTTTTCTGTGAAAGGTCAATACACTTAGCGTAGCAGCCACCTTCGATATTAAATACGCTGCCTGGCGCCCAGCCGTGCTCGTCATCACCGATAAGGAAACGCTTAGGATCTGCCGACAGTGTTGTTTTACCGGTTCCCGATAATCCAAAGAACAAGGTGGTGTCGCCAGCTTCACCAACGTTCGCACTACAGTGCATAGGCAATACGCCTTTCGCAGGAAGAAGGAAGTTCTGTACTGAGAACATCGACTTTTTCATTTCACCGGCATAATGCATACCCGCGATAAGCACTTTGCGCTGAGCAAAATTAATGATAACGGTACCATCACTGTTTGTGCCATCACGTTCTGGATCACAAACAAAAGAAGGTACATTCATCACCTGCCATTCGGGTAAATCAGCTTTGTTATATGAAGTAGGTTCAATAAACATGTTCTTTGCGAATATGTGATGCCAAGCAGTTTCAGTAGTAACCACCACTGGTAAATAGTGCTCTGGATCTGCACCCACTTCTAAGTGAGAGACGAAGTGGTCATTTTCAAGAACGTGCGCTTCAACGCGAGTCCACAGCGCATCAAATTTAGCACTATCGAATGGGCGATTTACATTTCCCCACTGAATATCATTTTCTGTGCTTGATTCTTGTACGATGAAACGGTCATTAGGTGAACGTCCTGTACGACGACCTGTTTTTGCAACAAAAGCTCCATTTGCGGCTAAAGTGCCCTCGCCACGACGGATAGCGTGTTCGACAAGTTCAGCTGCGGTTAGATCGACAAAACGAGTAGCGCTTGAAGTCATGTTTATACCTAAAATGTGAGAGTTGAACGGGATAGCTCTGGGGTACTCTTGCCCTTAGCTAAATTTATAGTAACAGATGAAATTGAGATATTCGAGCCTTTGGAGGCCTTAAAATTACATAAAAACGTCAAAAAACTTGAATAATTTCAATGATACCGGTGTCATAACTTTTGCCAGTTTTATGACACCGGTATCACCATAGGGCCACAAAAAAACCGCCAAAAATGGCGGTTTCATTCTACAATAAAGTCCTACTATAAATTTAATTAAATAGTGACTTCACATCTTGTTCGCTAAAAACATAGTTCTTTAAGCAATAATGGCAGCTGATGTTGATTTCACCCTGCTTTTGTAAGTCTTCAAGTAAGGCTGCTTGCCCAACATTTACTAGCGCGTTTTCGGTTTTCTCACGGCTACAACCACACACAAACGAGATAGCTTGCGGCTCAAATAGCTGTGGGTTATCTTCGTGATACAGTCGTGTTAATACAGTGTTGGCATCAAGATCCAGCATTTCCTCTTGCTTTATTGTATTACTTAATGCCTCAAGGTGTTGGAAGTCAGCAATCGACTTTTCTTTATTTACAGGTAAAACTTGTAAGAACAAGCCCGCAGCTTTTACTTTTTCGTCCGTAACACTTGTTGCAAACCATAAGCGTGTTTTTAACTGTTCAGATTGTTCAAAGTAATCTTCAAGACATTCTGCAAGGGTATCCTTTGAGAGCGGTACAATACCTTGATAGCGTTCGCCTTTGATAGGGGTAATGGTGATAACCATATAGCCTTTACCAATCATCTCAGGGATAGATCCCCCCTTAATTTCTGATTGCAACCTGGCGATACCACGCATTTGTTGCTTGTGGTTTCCGTTGATCACTGCGTACTTCACCGGTCCATCACCTTGTAATTGGACGGCAATATCACCTTCAAACTTTAGTGTGGCAGTCAGCAAGCTGGTTGCAACTAATAGCTCACCAAGCAGATGTTGTACTGGCTCCGGGTAATTATGACCACTGATAATGTCAGTAAAAGTTTGTTCTATTTGTACAAGCTCTCCGCGCACGTCAAGTTTGTCAAAAATATAACGATGGAGTAAATCAGTCTGCATCAATGAAAATCCTAGTTTGATTTCAGTTTAAGTAATTCACGGCGTTGTTTCTTATCCGGCTTAGTTGCTGGACGTGGCGCAAACAAACTATTATTTTGGCGCGCCAACGCGTTTTGAGTTCGTTTCTCAATACTCGCTTCAGATTCTTCGTAAAGCGTTTGAGCGATAGGAGCAGCCTGGCGCTTCTCCATAATTTTGAGTATGGTTACTTCTTTTTCTTCATAGCCTTGAGCCAACTTGATAACCGCACCGACTTCAACCGTTTTACTAGGTTTACATCGTTGACCGTTATAGTGTACTTTGCCACCTTGAACCATATCACGCGCAAGTGCTCTGGTTTTATAGAAGCGGGCAGCCCATAACCATTTATCAATTCGAACTTTCTGTTCAGATTGGTTGTTTTCCTGTTGGAGTTTTGTCACAATTCGTTAACTATTTGCAAGAGTGAAATTTAACCTAGTAAATTTAGCATAATTCGCTATGCAAACAAAGTGAACGGCAGGCACTAAACTTGTGAGTTAATCGCATTTTACCTAAAAAGTGAACGAATATGGGTGTCTATGTTCTAACGTTAAGTTTAGATTCAGTTAATTAGCTTACGGTGTACCTAATTAAATAAAAAGTTTAACAATTGCGCGCTTGTTGAAAAAATATCAAGGCGGTACACTGGGGCGTTAAATAGAATAAGAAAGTATTATATGGAATTACAGATACAACAGCTTCAGAAGCTCTGGCTTGGTTTGCCCCATGCAAAATTGAGTCGCATTATTGTTGTCCTGTCGGTTGTTTATGTTGCGTTTCTCTTCTCGCAACTGTTTTGGTTGTTATGGCCTGTGCCACAAACACAACCTTTACTGCCAGCTTCACAGTTATATAGCCAATCTGGCAAAAGCGTTACTAGTCAAGGGATCGTAGCACAAAACTTATTTGGAAAAGCCAATTCAGTAGCTGAAGTTAAACCGGAACCGATTGTCTCAGATGCGCCCGAAACGACATTAAATGTGAGATTAACTGGGATTGTTGCCGTCAGCCAAGATGATGGTGCAGGACTGGCGATTATTGAGTCACAAGGTCGCCAAGAAACGTACTCAGTAAATGCTGCGATTAAGGGGACTCGAGCAAAGTTGGCGCGTGTGCTTCCAGATCGTGTGATTTTGGATGTAAGCGGTCGTTTTGAAACTTTGATGTTAGACGGATTAGAATTTAGCCGTAATGTGGCAATGCCCACGAGAACCAAACAAATAGTAAATTATACCACTTCGCCTACCCCGACCCGCAATGAATTAGCAAATCGTCGTCAAGAGCTACTCAGCGATCCTGGAAAGCTATTTGACTATATAAAAATTTCACCCGAGCGACGCAGTGGTGAGTTAATCGGGTACCGCCTTTCACCCGGCAAAGATCCTGAACTATTCAAACAGGTAGGACTACAAGCGAATGATTTAGCGATCGCAATTAATGGGTTTCAGCTCACGGATATGAAACAGGCTATGTCAGCTATAAATGAACTTAGAACGAGCACAGATGCGAACATCACGATCGAGCGAGACGGTCAGGTGATGGATGTGCAGTTTAGCCTGTAAAGTTACTAATTTTGGAGTTTTAGAATAATGGGTAAAAAGCTACACCTCACAAAAACCAAAAAAGGGTTAGCTAAGTATGCAACACTCTTAATTGCTGCTGGTATTTCACTTTCTGTTTCTGCGGTTGAATATGCAGCGAACTTCAAAGGCACTGATATCAATGAGTTCATTAATATCGTTAGTGATAAGCTAAACAAAACCATCATTATCGATCCTAATGTGCGCGGTAACATTAACGTGCGCAGCTATGAGTTGATGGATGAAAAGCTATATTATCAGTTTTTCCTAAATGTGCTCGAAGTGTACGGCTATTCTGTTATTGAAATGGATACCGGTGTGCTTAAAGTTGTTCGTAGCTCCGATGGTAAGAAGTCAAATGTGCCACTGGTATCAGCAGAAGAACGCGGAAATGGCGATGTGATGGTTACGCGCGTGGTACGTGTGAAAAACGTGAGCGTACAGGAGCTCGGCCCTCTTATCCGTCAATTCAGTGACCAAAAAGATGGCGGTCACGTGACTAACCTTAACTCCGCCAATGTGATGATGCTGACAGGGCATGCTTCATCTGTAAATCGCCTCGTTGATATCATCAAAACGGTAGACCAAGCCGGTGATAAACGAGTAGATATTGTAAAGCTAAAGCATGCGACCGCAGACGATGTGGTAAAAGTGGTAGAGAAAATCTTCCAAGACTCGGGTAAAGGCGGCATGCCTGATTTTTTGATCCCCAAGATTGTATCAGACACCCGTACCAACAGCGTCATTGTGAGCGGAGAGTCTCAAGCTCGTAGCCGAGCAGCAGAACTGATCAAACGCTTAGATGACGAGCTGCAATCACAAGGCAATACTCAGGTTTTCTATCTGAATTATGCAAAAGCTGAAGACTTAGTGAAGGTACTGCAAGGGGTCAGCAAGTCAATCGAGGAAGAGCAAGCAGGTGGTCAAACAGCTAGAAAGCTAAACACTAAAAAACAAGATACCAGCATAGAAGCCCACGAAGATTCGAATTCATTGGTGATCACTGCACAACCTGACACAATGCGCTCGCTCAGCCAAGTGATTAGAAAACTTGATATTCGTCGGGCTCAAGTACTCGTTGAGGCAATTGTTGTTGAGGTTTCTGAAGCCGATGGTATTAACCTTGGCTTACAATGGATCTCTGAAAAAGGCGGGATGCTGCAGTTTAATGATGGCAACACTGTTCCGATCGGTTCACTAGCTGTTGCAGCACAACAAGCTCGCGATATCGAAGTGAAAGGTACTATAGTAGGAAGTGACGATAACAAAGTTTCTAATACAACAGAAACTCAGCGCGGTGATTATAGCGGTTTGGCAGGCCTACTGCAAAATATCAATGGTCTGGCGGCTGGTATTGTGAAGAATGATTGGGGTGCGATTATTCAAGCCGTCACCACAGACACCAATTCAAATATTTTGGCAACGCCATCGGTAACAACGATGGATAACGAAGAAGCCTCTATGATTGTCGGTGAAGAAGTGCCAATCGTAACAGGCTCGACTGCTAATGATAATAACTCTAACCCATTCCAAACGGTGGACCGTCAAGAAGTGGGTATCAAGTTAACCGTAACGCCACAGATCAATGACGGAAGTGCTGTTCAGCTGACTATTGAACAAGAAGTTTCTAGTGTTAAAGGTGCCACCTCTGTCGATATTAGAGTTGCGAAGCGGGCTATTAATACAACTGTTATTGCTGATGATGGTGGCATGGTTATTCTTGGTGGTCTAATTGATGAAACGGTACAAGAGAGTGTTTCTAAGGTTCCGTTACTCGGTGATATTCCAATTCTTGGACACTTATTCAGATCGACAGGTACCAAAAAAGAAAAGCGTAACCTATTGGTGTTCATTCGCCCAACTATCATTCGTGATAGTCGCAGTATGAATGAAATCAGTCATTCTAAATACAACTTCATTCGTGGTGAACAGCATAAACACAGGGAAGATGGGATTGAACTTATGCCCTTTGAGGATACGCCAATACTACCAAAGTGGGATGACAAGCTGACGTTACCACCGACGTATGAAGAGTTTTTAAAAGAGCAAAACCGTAAAGAGCGTGAAGATGATTAACGAAGAAGTCGCGCCGAGTTTAGATGCTGAAGCTGAGGAAATGGCGGCGCAGTTACAAAACGCCAGCTCAGCACCTAATGATATTGTTGCGGTAGCAGATACTTCTACGGTAGCACTTCGTTTGCCATTTTCTTATGCACGTCGAAAAGGTGTGTTACTCAGTCCAGATGGCGATCAGGTCAAGTTAATCCACAAAGGCACGCTTGACCGAGAAACCTTGATGGAAGTTCGTCGCGTCGCAGCTAAAGCACTTTATCTTGAGGAGCTGGATGAAGCTCGGTTTGAACACATGTTAGAAGCTGCCTATCAACGAGATAGCTCTGAGACTCAGCAGATGATGGAGGACATAGGCAACGAAATGGATCTATTTTCGTTGGCCGAAGAGCTTCCACAAACCGAAGATTTGCTCGCCGCAGATGATGATGCACCAATCATTAAGCTAATCAATGCGATGCTGAGCGAGGCGATTAAAGAAGGTGCGTCGGATATACACATCGAAACGTTTGAACAAGAGTTGGTGATCCGCTTTAGGGTTGACGGTGTGTTAAAAGAGGTTTTAAAGCCTAACCGTAAGTTGTCTTCGCTACTAGTATCGCGTATCAAAGTAATGGCAAAGTTAGATATTGCTGAGAAGCGTGTACCGCAAGATGGTAGGATCAGCCTTAGAATCGCAGGTCGAGCTGTGGATGTTAGGGTATCAACCATGCCTTCGAGCTTTGGTGAGCGAGTCGTATTACGTTTACTTGACAAAAACAACGCAAGGTTAGACCTAGAAGACCTTGGTATGACTCAAGCTAATCGAGATGCTTTTGCTGAGATCATCGCAAAACCTCATGGCATCATCTTGGTTACAGGCCCGACAGGTTCTGGTAAAAGTACTACTTTGTATGCAGGTATGACGCAAATCAACTCCAGAGATCGTAATATCTTAACGGTTGAAGATCCCATTGAATACGAGATCCCCGGCATAGGCCAAACTCAAGTTAACCCTAAAGTAGATATGACATTTGCTCGAGGGTTGCGTGCAATCCTGCGTCAAGACCCTGATGTTGTTATGGTTGGTGAGATCCGAGATTTAGAGACTGCACAAATCGGCGTGCAAGCCTCACTAACCGGTCACTTGGTGTTATCAACCCTACACACGAACACTGCCGCAGGTGCCATCACTCGTATGGAAGACATGGGAGTGGAACCATTCCTGTTAAGTTCGTCACTGTTAGGGGTGTTGTCGCAGCGTTTGGTCAGAACACTTTGTTCTAATTGTAAAGAAGCACATTTAGCCGATGAACGTGAATGTGAGTTACTGGGTGTAGCCAAAGACAGTAATACACAAATATATCGTGCTGTAGGGTGTGAGGAATGTAATTACAACGGCTATAAGGGTCGAACTGGTATCCATGAACTACTAATAGTGGACGAAGCAATCCGTGAGCTTATTCACAACGGCAAAGGTGAACAAGCCGTCGAAAAGTATATCCGTAAACGTACGCCAAGCATTAGGCAAGATGGTTGCTCGCGAGTACTTGCAGGCCAAACAACCTTGGAAGAAGTATTGCGTGTAACGCGTGAGGAAGGCTAATGGCAGCTTTTGAATATCGCGCCTTGGATGGTAAAGGTAAAGAAAAAAAAGGAATTTTAGAAGCTGATACCGCAAAGCAAGTTCGGCAGATGCTAAGAGAAAAGGCGTTAATGCCGCTTGAAGTGCTACCGGCTGCTGAGAAAGAAAAGAGTCAAAGTAACGCTGGATTTTCGCTATTTAAAGGGTACCGCCCTTCGGTTTCAGATATTGCGTTGATCACCCGTCAACTTGCTACCCTAATACAGTCTTCGTTGCCAGTAGAGGCGGCGGTTATGGCGGTAGCAGAGCAATGTGAAAAGCCAAGATTAAAGCGTATGCTGATGGCGGTACGCTCCAAAGTGGTCGAAGGTTATACGCTTGCTGATGGTATGTCAGAATTTCCGCATGTGTTTGATCACTTATATCGCTCAATGGTCGCGGCAGGTGAAAAATCAGGCCACTTGGATGAAGTACTGAACCGCTTGGCTGATTATACAGAGCAGCGCCAACATATGCGCAGTCAAATTACTCAGGCCATGGTATATCCAATTATTTTGGTTGTATTTGCCATTGCGATTGTCTCTATATTGCTCGGTACCGTAGTACCAAAAATTTTGAAAACGTTTGAAAAATCAAAGCAAGCGTTGCCATGGACAACTGAGTGGGTAATGGCAGCAAGTAATTTTGTGCAAAACTACTGGATGATCACGTTAGCTGTGTGTGTCATTGGTACCTATATATTTAAAAAAGCACTTCAAAAACCTAAATTTCGTTTTTGGTACGACAGCAAATTGCTGAGCTTACCGGGGCTGGGCAAGGTAACTCGTAGTGTTAATACTGCGCGCTTTGCTCGTACCCTTAGTATATTGTCATCAAGTTCGGTTCCGCTGCTTGAGGGAATGAAAATTTCAGGGCAAGTACTCGAAAACGAAAAAATAAAGGCTTCAGTCGCTGAGGCTGCCACTCGGGTGAGCGAGGGGGCAAGCCTTAGAGCTTCACTTCAACAAACCAAGATGTTCCCGCCAATGATGTTACATATGATAGCCAGCGGAGAAAAATCAGGTGAGTTGGAGCAAATGCTTGAGCGTGCAGCTAATAACCAAGAGCAAGAGTTTGAAAGTATGGTAAATGTCTCGCTGAAATTGCTAGAACCTGCAATGATAGCGACAATGGCGATTATCGTACTGTTTATTGTTATGGCAATTCTTCAGCCAATAATGGCGATGAACAAAGCCGTAGGATTATAGTCAAAAAGGAAAGGCCCTGTACCTGTTGTATTTGGCCGTTAATAACAGCATTGAGGTAAACATTGTGAAAAAGCAATCAGGTTTCTCACTACTAGAAGTGATGGTAGTACTAGTGATCATCGGTATGATTTTATCTATCGTTGCACCAAATGTGATGGGGCAGCAAGAAGAGGCTGCAAAAGATAAAGCGCGTATAGATATTCGTCAAATCGAAGATGCGATGAAAATGTATAAGTTAAAAAATAAGCGCTATCCAACGACAGAACAAGGTTTAGAAGCGCTTGTAACTCAAACCAGCATTGACCCTGTGCCAAAGCGCTTCCCTGAAGGTGGTTTTATTTCTGAGCTGCCAGAAGATCCTTGGGGAAATTCTTATCAGTTAGTTAGTCCTGGTGAGATGAACCAAATCGATATTTTCTCGATGGGGCCAGATGGAGAAGTGGGCACCGATGATGATATCGGTAACTGGGACTCAGAAGACGAACGTTAAGCGATGAAGTATCCTCTGCGTGGCAAAGTGGGTAGTAAACTCAAGGGCTTCAGCTTACTCGAAGTCCTCGTTGTTTTAGTGATCATTGCCTTTTCCGTTAACTTAATTACTTACACGGTTAGTGATAGTAACGAAGAAGAGCTTGAACAAATGGCACTTCGCCTGCAGGGAACAGTGAATCTCGCTTCTGAATTTGCAGTGCTCAATCAGGTGGAGCTTGGCTTCCATCTAGACAAAGCAAAACTAGAGTTTTTGGTATTTGACAGTGAGAAATGGCGTCCTTTTGAAGCTGACGATATTTTCAAAGCTGTTGAATTTCCAGAGCAGTACAAGGTTGAATTGATCTTAGAAGATCTTCCTTGGTCACAGGATAACTTGCTTGAGCAAGCGAATTGGCGAGAGCTAATGGGAGGCGGCGATGATGATAATTTCCTTGAATTGAAAAAGCTTAAAATTCCTCAGGTACTGATTTTATCCTCTGGTGAAGTGAGTGCGTTTAGGCTCAGTATTGAAGACAAAGCGCTTCAAGAACCTATATTTTTCATTGAAGGGGAGTTTATGGCACCTGTTGCGCTTAAGCGGGAGCCGCAGCTATGAGTAGTCATAAGAGCTTAGGCTTTACCCTGCTTGAGGTTATGGTTGCATTAAGTATTTGTGCTGTAGCAGGTATTGCTGCGATGCAAGCAACCAGTGAACATATCACTCATATAGGCTCACTTGAGGAGCAGACTTATGCGTCATGGGTTGCTGAAAATCGCTTAGTTTTCTTACGTGCTCAAGGGGAAAACTGGCACGGAAAGAGCGGAAATAAAGGCGAAGAGGAAATGGCTGGGGTAACTTGGTATTGGCAGCAGCAAATCCAAAAGACAGCAGATCCAAACTTTGTGAAACTGACCGTTCACGTCTTTCGCGAACCTGAACTTAAAAACTCGGTGTATGACATCACGACATTTATGTACCGAGGTAAGTAGTGAAAATAGATAAACATCGCGGCTTTACACTCATTGAGGTGTTATTAGCACTCGCTATATTGGCAGTAGTGGTAACTGCCACGCATCAAATCTTAGATTCAACATTAAAAGCGCAGGCTGCGTCAGAAGAGACGATTAAAGAAATAGAAGGGCTTCAAACGACTTTTCGTTTAATGGATCAGGATTTTAATCAGATCACTAAGCGCGAAGTTCGCAATGAAGCTGGCGACTTTAGTCCGACTTACATTATTCATGGTCGCTATGAGTTAGAGAGTCAATACGATGGTATTGCGTTTGTTCGTGATGGTTGGACTAACCCAATTAGTTTATTGCCTCGCTCTGAACTGCAAGCTGTAGGTTATCGTGTAGTCGATGACAACTTAGAACGTATTTACCGCGTGTATGTTGATCAGCTTGATGGTACAGAGCCTCGAGCTCAGGTTATTTTAGAGGATGTAGAGGAACTTAAATTTGAGTTTCTTGATGATAAATTAAAATGGCAAACTGATTGGAAGTCAAAATCACTCCCCAAAGCGGTTAAGGTTACGTTACAAAGAAAAGATTCTGAACCTATCAGCCGGTTGTTTCTAACTCCAGGTAGTGGAAAGGCTGATGATAAGGAGCAAAACCCATGAAGCAGCAGGGGGCAGCGCTAGTCATCGTGCTATTTATTGTCGCATTGGCTGCCACGATAGCAGCAGACATGGCTACCAGTTTGATGGTTCAGGTACAAAAGGCCTCAAACATTCAGACACAACAGCAAGCAAAGTGGTACAGCTATGGAGCGGAAGAGCTCGTAAAAAGGGCGCTAATTAAAGCTAAAAAAGATGACCCAGATTCGGTCAATTTAGATCAGCCTTGGGCGCGAGAAGAAGTTCCATACCCAGTTGATCATGGCACATTAAGTGGCAAAGTAACGGATTTACAAGCTTGTTTAAATCTTAACGCATTACGAGCCAAAGCACAGGTAAATGATGGCAATCAGCGTAGCCAGCAAGTTGGTGCTAAGAGCACCAACGTCGCTCATGGCGCGCTACTCGAACTGTTAAAAAATATCGAAGACCTGCCGAGTACGGAAAGTGAGGAAACGCTAGCTGACAGTGTTTACGATTGGCTTGATGAGGACAGTATTACATATCGCTCTGGCGCTGAAGAAGATGAATATATGTCAAATCAAACTCCTTATTTGGCTGCAAACAACTTGTTGGCATCAGTGAGTGAACTTCGAGTGATTAAAGGCTTTAACCCATTAGTCATGGAAAAGATAAAGCCATATGTTTGTGTTATCCCAGGTAGTGAAGAGCTGGCGGTTAACGTCAATACAGTGTTGCCAGAGCAAGCGCTTTTATTGAGTGCCTTAATTCCAGGTTTATCAAAGTCAGGTGCAGAAGCCATTATCTCTGCGAGACCCAAAAAAGGGTTTACAGATCTGAACGAGTTTTACACGGAAGTCGCAAATCAAGGGGTCAAAGAGCCTAACAAGACTTCCAAAATATTTACGATTAACAGCAACTATTTTCAGTTGCGAGCAACAGCTGTGTTTGATGAGCGGCGCTTTTCTCTCACATCAATTATAGAAACAAAAGATGGTAAAGCGTACGTGCTTGCTCGCAAATTTGGAGGCGTAGAGTGACAGAACAATTATTGATCCGAGTGGATCAGTCACACCAAGCGATAATAAACTGGATGGTTTGGTCAACCGAGCAGCAGCAAATTATTGCCAGTGGTGAGCTGGAAGGGAGTGAGCAACTCAGCAATCTTACTGAGAAAGCGCAAACAAGAAATGTGGTGTTACTACTGCCAGCAACGGCGGTACAATTGCGAACGCTTGAACTGCCAGCAAAATGGAATAGAAAATTAGAGCAAGCAATTCCCTTTATGTTGGAAGAGCAGGTCGCAACAGACATTGATGACTTATTTGTTGCAATCGGCAAGCCCGGAATGAAAGGCGATGTGCACACGATTGACGTGGCAATCTGTGACAGTGAGTGGCTTCAGGGTTGGTTCAATATCTGCGAAGATGCGGGGATCACTGTTTATAAAGCAATTCCTGATGCGCTGTGCCTCCCGCTAAAGAAGGGGATGCAAAGTGCTGTGCAGTTAGGAGCACAGTGGTTATTTAAGCACAGTGACTGGCAAGTTGGTGCAGCAGAAATAAACTGGGTTAATGACTATCTTAATATAGCCGGCACTGAACAAGTCGCGCATTTTAGCCCTGCGACCGGCTTCTCAAATGATGTCGTGCTTTCGGCACAGCAACAAGAATATGACCTGCCACTGGCAATTTTTGCAAAAACACTGCCCACGATTGACTTTAATTTACGTCAAGGGTGCTTTGCTGCAAAGAAAAAGCAACCACAGTGGTGGCGAGATTGGCGTAGTGGCTTGTTAGCTGCAAGTGTTGCGGTAGTGAGCTTTATTGCCATCAAAGGGACTCAGCTATATGTGGTGAGTCATCAAGCTGAGCAATTAGAGGGTCAAGCCGTTGCGCTTTACCAGCAGGCGTTTCCAAATAAAGTTGTTCGCCCACACTTGTTAAAAAAGCAAATCCAAAATGAGTTAAATGCTTTATCGGGTGCAGAGCAAGGTGGGCTATTAGAGCTCACCAACCACTTTATTGCTATCTATGATGAGCTTGAGGCCTTTACACCAGAAACGTTACGTTACGATAAGCGCAGAAATGAGCTAAGGATCAGAGCGCGAGCGAAAGAGTTCCAGGTTTTTGGTCAAGTGAAATCAATTTTGGAACAGCGAGGAGTGAGCGTCGAACAGGGGGCACTGAATAATGATGGTGACTTTGTGGTTGGTGAAATCCGCATAGGAGGTGCAGTATGAAGCAGCAGGTGATCAACTACTGGCAAGGCCTGAAAGAACAAGAGCAGAAGCTATTGATTTTTGCTGGTGCTGTCTTTGTCGTATTCGTATTGGTAATGGGGATCTTTAGACCATTAAACCAAGCGGTTAATGATGCTGAACTAAAATTACAGCGTAACCACGAATTGGTTAATTGGGTGGGGCAAAGTGTTAATAAGCTAAAAGCTAATAGCCCTACACGTGTGACTAGTAGTGGTAGCATTAGTCAGGTTGTAAATAGTACGCGGAGTCGTTTTAAAATCAATATTAGTAAAATGCAGCCAAATGGTGACGCATTAAGATTGACGATAGATAACGTTGAGTTCAATCAATTAATTGCTTGGGTCGATGAGCTAACCAATCGCCACGGAGTGAGAGTAGAAAACTTAGATTTAACACAAGGTAATACTCCAGGTTTTGTCCGTGTTAGTCGCTTGGTTTTAGAGAAATAATTATGAAAAATACACTAACTCTGCTAATCATTTTCTTATTTGCTTTCATTGTCTTTTGTACCTTCACTATGCCTGCTGCTGTATTGTTGCAGGTTTTTAAAGGGCAGTTACCGAATAATCTTCAATTGGGCGCAGTCAATGGCTCAGTATGGGATGGTCAAGTCAGTGGAGTAAGATTCAATAACATTCAGCTAAACCAAGTGAAGTGGGAGATTGAGCCTGCCGCTTTAATACTTGGAGAGCTTGCTGGCAATATCAAGTTTGGTAACCCAAGAGATACAAGTGAAATTTCGGGCAAAGCGAGTTTTTCTTCAAGTCTACTAAACCGCTCGGTATCTGTGAGTAACGCTTCGTTGCGCTTTAGTGTTGAACAAGCGATGGATCAGGTCACTTTACCGTTACCTGTTGACGCCAAAGGGCGCGTTATTGTGAATATCAAAAAGTATCAAAGCGGCGCACCTTATTGTAACGGGCTAAACGGTGAGATTAGTAGTCCAAATATCGATGTGAAAGGAATGAATGGATGGTTTAGCATCGGTGACTTAAGTGGTCAGCTTGACTGTAAATCTGGTGACATTGCAGTGGTTGTTGATCCTGAAAATCGTTTAGGACTGCAAGCCGATGCTACGTTGGCTGCAAACTTTCAGTTTCGAGTGGCCGGTAATATTAAACCTGAAGCTAGCTTGCCCAAAGAAGTGCATGATGCTGTGAAATTTCTTGGCCGCCCAGATGCGGATGGACGTTATCCTGTAAACCTTTAATAGCAATTAGCCTTAATACTTGCTCAATTTGAAGGAGTAAATCTGACGCTAACTGCGTTAAAAATTTCTTATTTAGAACAAGTAAGTAGCAAAATTTTTGCTTTGCCTACACGGATGTAGGTGCCTTGGCGATAGCAGGATGCGGTAGCGGGGTTATTGACAAGATGTTCTCGCCTCAAAATAGCAATCTTAATTAAGACAATTGATATAAAAAAACAGTGTACCAAGGTGCACTCATAGATTTAGATCTTTTTTCAAGGCGCAAAAAGGTGCGTCTTTGGTAAGGCAATATTATGCACAATTTCTCATTCACTCCAGCACAACAGCACTGTCTAGAAAACTATTTCTCAACGCGTAAGCTGTCAATTGATATCTCTTTTTTGCAAGGCTATTTATACGCAACCTGCATCGATCCTAACGGGATTGAAGCACAGCAGTGGCTTAAAGTTTTAACGAATGCGGATCCTGCATTGGATGAAAGTGTGGTATTTGCATTAATGGCACTCCATCATGAGATTTCAGAACAGGTGTATGAAACAGGATTTACTCTACCATGGCATGCGGACACCCCATTGGCTGAAAAAATAAATTGGGCCGAAGGGTTTTTGATGGCTGCTACGCCATTTTATGAGCAACTGATGTCAAGTCCATTGGCTGATGACATAAAGCAGGCGCTCCAAGTAAGTACTGAGCAGCTCGGGTTGTTTGCGTTAGGTGAACACCAGCTCACCTTGTATTGTGAAAAGATAGGGCAATCGCTAGAGGAATTTCAAGTAACGCAAGCTCAACTTGCCGATGAATTTGCAGGGTCTTATGCCGAATTGGTTGAAGTGGCAGCAGTAAAAAGTGGACTATTTGAATAGTCCTCTACATAAGGTCAAGCTCAATGAGTGTGCAGCCAGTTTGACAGCGTGCTATGGCGCTACGTTGGGCGTGTTGATTTAGCGTAAGTGAGATTGGTAACTCGCAGTGAGGGCAAATAACCGTTCTACCTTGGCTCAGTTTTTTAATTAACGCTTTTTGATCATTGAAAGATTTTGCACGTTGTTTGTTGAGTTGACTAAAGTCCATTATAACCCCTCAGCTTCTTGGATTGCTTGGCTGGCTATTTCACAAATAGTAATGAGGTCTGAACCGTAAAAGTACAGGTTATAGTCATTCTCTTTACAGTATTTGAGGTGAAAAAGTCGCACTTTCTCATCACTTGCAAGCGCCTCGTTGATATAAGCTTTCTCATCTTCTGTCATTGTGATTGCTTTAGCGACGTTTGCCCTGGCAATTCTTGCAGCTGTACTTCGCTGGATTTTGCTAGATTCACTGAGTGTGTTTACACCTTGTCCCAAAAGCCTTTCTCTGGGCTCTTTGATTAAAGGATGATCTACAGTGAATAACGCAACGACTATAATGGCTAATACTAAAAATTTTTTCATAATCTAGTGCAGACTTGATCTAGCTAACAAAAATATTGCACCTAGTGTAATAAACTTGTCAGTCAAGCCGCAACTAATCTCTCATCATTTATGATGGGTTTTAGCTCAACTTACTATTAATCATAGAGTTTCAAGGCGTATAATGGCAGTTGCTAAACAATGTCATGGGGCACATCGCAATAGTTTAGCGTTTATTATGTAATGCCAATTTGCTTAATTAAGAAATGTATTCTAGGACGAGAGGGTCGTCTCGATAACCAAACAAAACTTGTTATTTAGCTGTTCTAAATAAGAAAGTTTTAACGCAGTTAGCGTCTGATATACTCCCTTAATTGAGCTAGTATCAAGATAAAATGGTATAAGGTCACTGTAGCAAGTGCATCTCGTTCCAAAGCACTAAGGAGCTTCCATGGAGAACGATAGAATCAAGGTTAAAAACATACCGTCAGAAGTTAAAATTCAGCCACCGTCAAATGGCGCAGCAGGGAAGTCACTCAATAGCTCGACGCCGGATCGCTTCAATCCTCGAAATCGTATCTATGTACGCGCTGTATCGGGCTTACATCAGTTGCTGAGAAGGCGAATTGGTTTTATCGGCATGTTGGCGTTTATGGTATTACCTTGGCTAAACTTTAACGGCCATCAAGCTGTGTTGTTCGATATCTTTGAACAAAAGTTTAATATCTTTGGCATGACTTTATGGCCACAAGATCTGACAATTTTCGCCTTTATTCTAATGATTGCTGCCTTTGCGCTATTTCTGGTAACTACGTTTTACGGTCGAGTTTGGTGTGGCTACACTTGCCCACAAACAGTGTGGACTTTTATTTTTATCTGGTTTGAGGAAAAGTTTGAAGGCACTGCCAATCAACGCAAAAAGCTAGATCAAAGACCCATGGACTTTGATAAATTTTGGCGTAAAAGCGCTAAGCATGGCAGCTGGATTTTATTCTCGTTATACACCGCGATAACTTTTGTTGGCTACTTTACGCCAATACGTTCGCTGATCCCTGATCTGTTGGCTTTCTCAGCGGGATTCTATGCCGTGCTCAGTATCATTGTTTTTACAGTATGTACCTACGGCAATGCTGGTTGGATGAGGGAAATTATGTGCTTACATATTTGTCCATATGCACGTTTCCAATCAGCCATGTTCGATAAAGACACTTTTACCGTGAGTTATGATGCGACGCGCGGTGAAAGCCGAGGCCCTAGAAGTCGTAAGCAAGACCCCAAAGCACTCGGACTTGGCGACTGCATTGATTGTAATTTATGTGTTCAAGTGTGCCCGACAGGGATTGATATTCGTAATGGGTTGCAATATGAGTGTATAAACTGTGGTGCTTGTATCGATGCGTGTGATGGCGTGATGGATAAAATGAATTATCCTAAAGGACTAATCGCATACACGACAGAGCGCAATCTAGAGGTCTCTACTGAAAAAACCAAAGCAGTACGAGGCAAGCTAATTGGTTACTTAATGATTCTGCTCGTAATTACGGGAGCATTAGTGGCTAACATAGCGATGCGTATGCCGATGGATCTTGATATTATTCGCGATAGAAACCAGCTATACCGTGTTAATATCGAAGGGCTAATCGAGAATACTTATACCCTTAAGGTGATAAATAAAGCTCAAGTTGAGCAGAAATTTTCGATTGAGATCTCTGGTCTAGATAATTATCAAGTGTTAGGTAAGCAGCAAGTTCATTTAGCGGCTGGCAGCACGATGGATGTGCCATTGTCTGTGGTTATTGACCCGTACGACTTGAAAAAGCCAGTGACTGAGTTTGAGTTTGTTCTCATCAATCAAGATAACCCTGATGAGAGGCTAGCCCAGCCGACTAACTTCTTTAAGGGAAGATAAATTACTAAGGTAAAGAGCGAGGTAAGCCCTCGCTTTTTTAATAAATATGATGAATGATTTTAGTTTTAACGCACTGACACCTGATTTGATCCTCGACGCGATAGAGGCGCTAGAAGTGTACCCGACAACCGGATTGCTGCCATTAAACAGCTATGAAAATCGTGTTTATCAATTCGGTGCCGATGACGGCAAACGTTACGTTGTGAAGTTCTATCGTCCAGCACGATGGACAGATCCCCAAATACTTGAAGAGCACGAGTTTGCATTGCTTGCTAAAGATGCAGAAGTCCCTGTTGTCGCACCCTTGGCTATCCAAGGTAAAACGCTACACTGCTACCAAGGTTACCGATATACGCTTTTTCCCAGTGTTGGTGGGCGGCAGTTTGAACTAGATAACCTTGAGCATTTAGAAATATTAGGCCGTTATCTTGGACGTTTACATTGCTTATCTGCACAGCAGGCTTTTGAGCACAGGCCAATGTTAGATACACAGCGTTTCCTGTTTGATGCAAAAACATCACTTTTAAAAAGTGACTTAGTGCCTAGTCATTTGCATACTCCATTTGTTACTATTCTCGAGCAAGTTATTAACAAAGCGGCGCAGAAGTATAAGGTTCCAAAGACAATCAGGCTTCATGGTGATTGTCACGCGGGTAACCTACTGTGGTCCGCAGATCAGTTAATGTTAGTTGACCTCGATGATTGTCAGCAAGGTCCCGCGATACAAGATCTGTGGATGATGCTAAATGGCGATCGAAATGAAAAACTTGTACAACTAGATACCCTACTAATGGGATATGAAGAATTTATGCCTTTCGATGCTAACGAGTTGGCACTGATTGAGCCTTTACGCGCTATGCGAATGATCAACTATATGGCATGGTTGGCACAGCGTTGGCAAGATCCTGCATTCGAAAGGAACTTTTCTTGGTTCGCGACAGACAAATACTGGGAGCAACAGATCCTTGCACTAAAAGAGCAACTGGCAGCCCTTGATGAACCAAGTTTGAGCCTATTTCCTTGAAATTAGAGAGAGTAACATGCTAAAAAAATTAAAAGTTGCACTGATTGCGCTATTTTTGCCCGTTGTCGCAATGGCGTCAGACTTTGTTGATGGCAAACACTATTCGACATTGACAACAGCACAAAGTAAAGATCAAAAAGTGACAGAGTTCTTTTCCTTTTACTGCCCTCACTGTTTTCGCTTTGAACCGATTGCAAAGGCGATAGAGAAAAATTTACCTGATGGTGCGTACTTTGAGAAAAGCCATGTGAACTTTTTAGGTGGTATTCCTAAAGACACGCAAACGAACTTAAGTTATGCGTATATTATTGCTAAGCAAGCTGGTAAATCAGATCTTATCGCTGAGAAAATTTTTCACACGATCCATGTTGAACAAAACAGACTACTCGATATTAAAGACCTTAAAACACTCATGGAATTAAATGGGATCTCTGCCACACAGTTTGATCAAGCAGTGACAAGTATGCCTGTAATAAGTGCTGAAAATAACATGCTGACAGCACAAGAGAAGTTTTCAAAAGCTGGAGCGTTGACAGGCGTCCCAACTTTTATTGTTAATGACAAGTACAAAATCGAGATGAAAGGTATTGAAAGCCAAGAACAACTCGATAAATTGATTGCATATTTATTAAAGAAATAAGGACTGGAGAAAGCGAGTATGTTTAAGGTATTAAAAGGCTTAGCTGTTGCATTGATGCTACCACTCATGGCGCAAGCAGCACCATATGAAGAAGGTGTTCACTACGAGGTCATTGCTGAGCGTGGTACTAAAAAGCCAGAGCTTACGGAGTACTTCTCATTCTATTGCCCAGCTTGTAATGTAATGGAAAATTTGATTGTTGACGTTAAGCCAAAGCTAGACGAAGGGGTGAAGTTTAAAAAGAGCCATATTGACTTTGTTGGTCCTAGAGAGCCAGAAATCCAACAGGTTTTGGCACAAGCACTAGCGACAGCGGAAGTATTACCGCAAAAAGACAAAATCGTTGCAGCGATGTTCAACCATATTCATGGTAAACGTGCCAAAATTAACGAACTTGCAGACGTAAAAGATATTTTTGTGGCTCAAGGAGTTGATGGAGAGAAATTTGATAAGCTGTATGCCAGTTTCGCTGTTCGTACTAAAACATCGAAAATGCAGCGAATGCAGAAAACCCTTTCAGGTAAAGGTGCGCTAACTGGTGTGCCAACGTTTATTGTCAATGGCAAGTATAAATTGTTGTTACGTGAATCTGGTACTACCAAGCCTGAACAAATTGCAGCGCTGGTGAACTATTTAGCCAAGAAATAGTCGATAATTTGTATTAGACTAGCCTCGCCATAATTGCGGGGCTTTTTTATGTTTAAAATTTTAGTTTCAAGTTGTCTATTGGGTTATCCGGTGCGCTACGACGCATCATCGCAAAGTTTACAAGATAATACCTTGCAATATTGGCGGCAAAAAAACTGGGTGTTACCTTTGTGCCCCGAAGTATCAGGTGGGTTACCAACACCTCGCCCACCTGCAGAGTTAATAAAGGGTAGAGTGCTGAGTGAAGATGGTGATGATTTTACTGCATCGTTTGAGCTTGGTGCTAGAAAAGCGCTTGCGGCATGCCTTCAACACGATATAAAGTTTGCGTTATTAAAAGAGTCCAGTCCGTCATGCGGCAGCAATCTGATTTACGATGGTAGTCATACCGGTAAAAAAGTAGTGGGGCAGGGTCTGACGGCGTCTTTATTACAGCAATCCGGTATTCAAGTATTTAGCGAAACTCAGCTGCCAGCGCTTATCACAGCAATGGCAGCCAGTCGTTAAACGTTATAAATCACTTTCTTACTAAGTAAACGCCAGATTCAATATGATGGGTGTAAGGGAATTGATCGAAAATTGCCATACGTGCGATTTTATGTGTTTCACATAATAAGGCTAAATCACGTTCTAACGTATCTGGATTACATGAGATATAAATAATGTTGTCGTAGTTGCTGACTAAGCGACAGGTTAGCTCATCCATACCCGCTCGCGGCGGATCGACCAAAATGGTTTGGCAATCATAGGACTGTAAATCGATACCTTCTAATCGTGAAAACTTCTGCCCTTTCATGGCTTGCGTAAACTCTTCACTCGACATGCGGATAATATCAAGGTTGTCGACTTTGTTTGCTGCGATATTAAACTGTGCAGACTTTACCGATGATTTAGAAATTTCCGTAGCCAGCACTTTGTCGAATGAACCAGCTAATGCGATAGAAAAGTTACCGTTACCACAGTAAAGCTCAAGTAAATCATTGCTAAGCGGCTCGCTGATAGACTGCGCCCACGCTAGCATTTTTTGATTCACTTGGGCATTTGGCTGCGTAAAGCTGTTTTCAACTTGCTGATAAATATATTCTTTACCATTAACCGCGAGCTTTTCTGTGACATAATCATGACCAAATACGACCTTTTGTTTTCTAGCACGTCCTATAAAGTCCACTTTGTAAGTCTGTTGCAACTCAGATCGCAACTCCAGCATAGCAGTGTGCCACGCTTCATCAAGTTGCTTGTGATATAAAAGACTAATCAGTACTTCACCACTTAGGGTAGTAAGGTAATCAATTTGGAATAATTTTCGGCGTAAGACCTCATTGCCTTTAAGTTTGTCTATCATGACTTGCATCATTTCATTGACAAGCTCGGCACCCGGGTCAAAGCTATCAACACGAAGCTTTTCTTTACTTTGTTGATCAAACATGATGTGAAACAAGTCGTCGCCATCATGCCAGACTCTAAATTCGCAGCGTTGGCGGTAATGGCGAGTTGCAGAGTCATACACTTCTAATTCTGGCGCATTAAACTGTGCAAATTGTGCTGTGATACGCTCAGCTTTTTCAGCCAATTGTTGCTCGTATGCTGAATCATCAATCTTTATTACTGCCATACTAAAACCATCTATGTTGAATTAAGAGGCGCTATTTTAGGGAGCGTCGTTAATTTGTCCAGTCTAGCATAGTGACTAAAATCGTTTTGGCGTTTTTTTAATCATTTTACTTTAGCTTTGCACAAATATGCCGATAATCTAACTAATATATTGGAGGGCATACCATGAAAATCGGGCATTTAAATCAATTGCTCAATCCAGCGATGCAGCACAAGCCTGGGCAGAGCAAAGGGATAGGACCACATATCCAAATAAATTCAGATAGTTATGCGGGGGATAAATCTAAACTCGCTGCCAAAATTCTTGATGACAAACTCGCAGAAGCGCTTGGCATTGAGAAACCCACGCAAGATAAAAAAGACAAACCATTGTTTGACTTTGAAGCGATAGTGAAAAACGTACTTGATTTCGTTCAAGGTGCAGTGAAAAAAGCGAAAGTAGACGGTAAAAATGACGACGAATTAAAATCTATGCTGGATGGGGCACGCAAAGGTGTGCTGCAAGGTATTGATGAAGCCAGTGAAGAGCTAAAAGGGATGGGGGCGTTTAATTCTGATATTGAAGAAGGGATTGAAAAGTCTCGAGAGGGTATATTTAAAGGGCTTGATGACTTCGAAAAAGAACTATTTGAAGAAAAGTCTCCAAAGGCGATGGCTATCAGTGCGGCGCAATTTGCGAGCTTATCGAATCAGGCCGAATATGCGTTCACTACAGCGGAAGGTGATGAGGTTGTTATTTCATTTTCTGACGCATATTCACAAGGGTCTGCTGCGAGCGTGGCCCAAAAAGGCAACAACTTTGGTGCTGCATATGGCTCCCAGTCATCTCATGAGGTGAACTTTTCGATTAAAGTAAATGGAGAGCTGAACGAAGAAGAGCAGCAAGCAATCAACGATATGATGGAAGATATTCGCAATGTCAGCGATGCGTTCTTTGGCGGTGAGTATGATGAAGCGTTCGATATGGCAAAGTCACTTAGTTTAAACTCTGATCAAATCACCAACTTCACAATGGACTTAAAGCAAACGAAAACATCTGCCGCGATTGCACAGTATCAACAAGGCAATCCGATGAAAGAACTAGAGAAGGCGTTTGTACCTCTGAATAAGCAACTAGCAGACATTCAAGAGCAAGCAAAAGCGCTCAATGCTAACAACGAATTGCCAAATATACTTGCATGGATGAATGAAGGGCAATCCAGGTTAAATGAATTCTTGGATTATGCGAGCAGCTTTTTCAACCGTTTAAATGAATCAAATAAGGGCTCATCAGCAGAGCAACAACAAACAAGCTGATCGAGTTTATTTTCATTGTGACTCATGGCAAACTTCATTCCTTAAATATTTAGGGGATGAAGTGTGTCACATATTCTAGTTTTTGACTCCGGTATTGGTGGAACAAGTGTTCTGTCACACTTGCGCTATCGTTTTCAAAATTCCACTTTTAGCTATGTTATGGATAACGCATTTCTTCCTTATGGTCTGCAACCTCAGGAATTAATTAAATTACGCATTAAGGGACTCATTGTTTGGCAAGAGCAATACTTAAGTAATGTTGATATGATTGTTATTGCCTGTAATACCGCCTCAACTTATGCGTTAGAAGAGGCGCGAAAACATACTCAAATCCCTATTATAGGTGTAGTTCCTGCTATTAAGCCTGCTGCGTATAGCTCTCAGACTAAGCACATCGCTTTGTTAGCAACACCTGCGACATCCAATAATACTTACACACAAAAACTCATTCATGACTTTGCAGGTGGATGTAAAGTCGAGATTTTGCATTCTACAGAGCTAGTTAGAATAGCTGAACATTTTTATTGGCACAGCACGCTTGATCAAGCGGCGCTGTGTGAGGAACTCAAGCAGCTACATATTCCGTATTCCGTTGACCGTTTAGTGTTAGGCTGTACGCACTTTCCGTTAATTGCCGATAACATCAAAGAATGCCTACCTGATCATATTGAGTTGGTTGATTCGGGAAAGGCCATAGCTAACAGAGCTGTTTCTTTGCTTGGAAAGCAGGAAATAAATATAGAAAAGGCGCCGCTAAAAGAAGTTAAGTTCTATGCAACGGCGCCTGTTTTGGATAGCAAAGAAGAAGTAGCGTTAATCTCCTTCAGTTAAAGCAAGTCAAGCTGGTGAGTGATTTACTTCACCCTCAGGCTTTTGCTTCGCCTCTCTCACTTTTAGTGTACGCTGTTGAAACTCACTTTCATTGAGTTGGCTGATGGCCTTGTCCGCATCTCCTTTAGCCATCTCTACAAAACCAAAGCCACGCCGCTTGCCAGTATTCTTGTCCTTTAATAGACGAACAGAAAATACTTTACCTTGTTCTTCGAAAAGCTCACGAACAACGTGCTCATTGGCTCTATATGGTAAGTTACCTACATATAATGTAGTGGTTGCTAAGTTTGATTGTTTTTCTTGTTGTGTATCACTTTTTGAAAGCTGGGCTACGATACTGCCGACAATAATACCTACGGCCAACATCAATGCAGCGTCGAGTTGAGCAGAGCTTAATGCAAGATCGACAATGAAAAAGCTCGTAACTGCAATAACCAAAGTGATCAAAATGACTTTATGATCAAAAGACTTCATATACATATACCAATTAAAAGAAGGTTAAACATTAATTTAACAAATAAGCTAGCTATCTTAACGAGTTAATTAAACTTCGCAATAATTAATATAGTTCTAATAGTAAGATTTGTCTTATTTTGGATGTTATCTGTACATAACAGCTGTTTTTGTTCAATAGTTGTTCGAACGAATAAAAAGATCAAAAAAAGGGTTGCACTTAAATCGGATCTCCCTATAATGCGCATCCACCGACACGGGGAGCAACGCTGAAAAGCA
>NZ_JABWPQ010000035.1:0-51168 GCF_013366255.1 Pseudoalteromonas sp. McH1-7
GGTTGTTAGCTCAGTTGGGAGAGCATCGCCCTTACAAGGCGAGGGTCACTGGTTCAAGTCCAGTACAACCCACCATATACGGCTTTACTTGAACTAACCGATGCAAAGCATCGCGCCAAATTTAAGCAAGGCAAGGGTCACCGGTTCATGTCCAGTACGACCCAGCATATCTTAAGGCTAATATATAAAGTCTTCTCATCATACCTAATCTGCGTAAAATTTTTGCCTAGTTATCGACAAGCTTTTCTCGCCTCAAAATAGATCATTTAATTAAGATAATTGGTATAACCTCAAATCTTATCTAATGCCTTAAATTCAAACTTGATTTTTTAACTATTTCGTCACCAACCATAATGAATAATTAGTATAAGTTGAATAGACTAACTCATTAGAAATTAGCTAATTTTTGTTTTCAAAGCTATCCTTAAGTACTAGACTAAAAGCAAATCCGATGCCTAATAAACGCCTCTATGCCAGCACCAACTATTCAAAACGCCAAAATGCTTATCGTTGAAGATCAACCATTAGCATTGAGCTATATGAAACAATCTTTGGAGCAGCTAGATTTTAGAAACTTAAAGTTTGCAGAAAGTGCAGATGCAGCTAAAGAGCTCTGTACCATTAATAAATTTGATCTTATCGTCTGCTCTTTTGGTTTAACAAAGAAACAAAATGGCTATCAGTTTTATGAAGAGCTTCGTGCTAAACAGTTAATTCGCTCAAGCACCGCTTTTATTTTTATTTCTTCAGAAACCAGCCCTGAGCTAGTTCATAGCATTATTGAGCTACAGCCAGATGACTTCTTGGTAAAACCTTTTTCAATAAAAGAATTACAATACCGTATTGAACGAGTACTCAAGCGTAAACAAGCACTCAAACAAATAAATACACTCATAGACGATAAAAACTACTCTAAAGCACTGAAAGTGCTCGATCTTGAGCTTGATAAAAAAGAACATAACTACACTTCCCTATTGCTCAAATTGAAAGGAGAATTACTCTTAAAACTTAATCATTTAGAAGAGGCAAAATCTTTCTATAAATCAGTATTAGCCTTACAAAAGTTTACTTGGGCGAAGCTTGGGCTAGTAGAAGCACTTATTAGCAATAACGAGGACGTTATTGCCCAAAAAATGCTGAAAACTTTGATTGAACGTTCAGAGACACGATTAGCAGCGCTAGATTTGCTTAGTAAACTCGAAATAAAGCTCAATCAATATGAGAACGCTCAACAACTCTTGCAGCAGGCTATTGAAATGGCGCCGAGAAATATAAACCGGCAGCAGTCCTTAGGCCGTGTAGCTCAAATTAATCATGATTATGAAGCCAGTTATAAAGCGCATAAAGATATAGCAGCATTTGCTAGGTACTCTATTCACGACGGCCCCGAAGTATACCTAAATGCCGCAAGAGCCGGTATCGACTTTGCTCTCAGTACAGACCAATCCGATCAAGTAACTCGCCTCACCCGCCAAACTCAAAAGTATCTCAATGACTTAAAGAGTCAATTTCCGAGTGCTCAAAATCAAGCTCAAATTGATGTGCTCAATGCACGAGTCCACTACCTGAAAGACGAACATCACAAAGCAAAGCAATTGTTAGAACAATTAGAAGATGAGACTGTAATTCGTTCCGTAGACTCAACATTAGACAAAGCTAAAGCACTGCATGAGGTAGGACTAAACCATAAAGCGCAGGAGTTATTTAACCAAGTTATCGCACACTGTGAGCGCCACCGTTCAGCAGCAGATCCAATCACCATGCGTTATCTCTACCAGCAACAGCAAGAGAAAAAAGAAATTACGATGGGGCCTAGAGAGCTTAATAACCATGCGGTAACACAATTTAATAAAGGTCAGTATGAGACTGCCTTAGAGGCCTTTACACAGGCATTTCGAGTGATGCCAAAAAATGCAGGCATCGCACTGAATCTACTGCAATGTATGAGCGATCACTGCGCTAAAACAAGTGCCACATTCAACTCAAATTTAGCCAAACGCTGCACCACCTTGCTAAATCAAGCTGAATTAGACAGCGAACAGCAAATCCGCTTTGGAAAATTAAAAGCTAAATTAAGTGAAATGAAGCTCGACTTTGAGTAGCCAACCAATAAATATTCTGGCCTTATTGCTTTTTCATTGAAAGTGCATTAACACAATAACGCAACCCACTTGGCGCAGGACCATCTGGGAAAACATGACCTAGGTGACTATCGCAAATATTACAAGTGATTTCGATGCGCGTCATTCCATGGCTCTTATCGCCATGATACGCCACCGCTTCCACTGCTGCAGGCTGTGTAAACGAAGGCCAACCAGAGCCACTATCAAACTTTTCTTCGGCATCGAATAACAACTCGTCACAGCATACACAGTAGTATTTACCAGGTTCAAAAAGCTGACAACTTTGTGAGCTAAACGGGCGCTCAGTCCCCTTTTTCCTGGTGATAATGTAAGTTTCTGGAGCAAGTTCTGATTGCCATTGCTGATCCGATTTTTCAACTCTGCGAGGAGCAGTAGGATTACCATTTCTGGCAAAGTTTAATATATCTAACCACTTTAACATCTTAATTCTCTCTCTTGTTTACTTCTGTCTTGTGTTCTTCAACAGGAAGTGGCCAATCGCCAAAAAAGCAACTTAGATAGCGGCTTTTAATCAAATATAAAAGTACCCAACTCACCAACACAATTTGTACGGCAATATAAGGAGAAAAACTATAATGGGTTTTCCCAGCTTGCAAAATTAACCATGCTAAATCAAACACCGCAGTTAATATTAGTGGCAAACGCATATAACGCCAGACAACAGCGAGCTTTGGAGAACTTGTTGGCCGCCTAAGAGAAAATACAACAGTTGGTATAAGCGCGATACAAGCGATCCCTATCGCAACAAAAAAATGTTGTTTAGATTCAAAAAATAGCGACATTAAATCTAAGTCTGGGCGCCTTGTAAGTGCAGAGAAAGCCCAAATAAGCAATGGGCGAAGTAACACGACCAGCGCTAAATTAAAAGCGATTGGCGTACGATAAACGCCATATTTATCCCAATATTCAGGGCCGTATCGTGTTACTGACTTCATTTGACTACTCGTATTTATTTAATAGTGCGATCAGCGCCTCTTCATCGAACACGTCAATACCTAGCTCTTGTGCCTTGGCGAGCTTAGAGCCTGCTTTTTCGCCGGCATAAACTGCATCCGTATTTTTCGACACACTACCCGCGACCTTAGCGCCAAGTGCTTGCAATCTCGCTTTAGCATCGTTGCGGTTCAATTGACTTAATGTTCCTGTTAACACTAACGTCTGCCCTGTGAGCGGCTGAGCATCTTTAGGCACAGCTGCAACCTCTTGCCACATAATACCTACTTCAATCAATGCAGTTACCACTTCTTGATTATGCTGCTCAGCGAAGAAACTGTGAATGTGCTGTGCCACAATAACACCAACATCACTGACTTGTTGTAAAGTATCAATGGAGGCGGCCATCACTTTTTCAAGCGTCAGGAAGTGATTTGCCAAGTTTTGTGCTGTCGCTTCACCAACTTCTCTGATCCCAAGCGAGTACAAAAATTTGGCCAACGTTGTTTGCTTTGCAGTTTCCAGCGCCGTAACCAAGTTTTTAGCTGATTTAGGGCCCATGCGTTCAAGAGACTCAAAATGCCCTTGCTTCAAAACGAATAGGTCAGCAGGCGTTTTGATAAGCTCACGTTCTACTAGCTGTTCAACTATCTTGTCACCAAGACCATCAATATCTAGCGCTTTTCTTGAAGCAAAATGTTTTATTGCTTCTTTACGTTGTGCACGACACACTAAACCACCGGTACAACGCGCAACCGCTTCGCCCTCAACACGTTCAACATGCGAATCGCAAACTGGGCAAGTGTCAGGAAACTCAATCTCTTTAACATCGTCAGGACGTCTATCTAGAACTACTTGCGTCACTTGAGGGATAACATCACCAGCCCGACGCACAATAACCGTATCGCCAATTTTAACACCCAAACGTGCTATTTCATCACCATTATGAAGCGTTGCGTTTGATACGGTAACGCCACCGACAAATACCGGCTCCAAGCGTGCAACAGGCGTGATTGCGCCAGTACGACCAACCTGAAACTCAACATCAAGTAACTGTGTAATCTCTTCTTGCGCCGGAAACTTGAACGCAATCGCCCAGCGCGGCGCGCGAGCGACAAAGCCTAGTTGCTCTTGCTGCGCTTTGTCATTTACTTTAATTACAACACCATCAATTTCATAGGGAAGGTCAGCACGACGAGTCATAATATCTTGATAGTAGTCCAGCGCTTGTTGCGCATTTTCTACAAGCTTAGTTTCAGGGCTCATCGGCAGCCCCCAGCTTTGCAATTGCTGTAATTGCGCATAATGTTCACCAGCTAATGCTCCGCCTTCAACTAATCCCATTGAATACGCATAAAACATCAATGGCCGCTTAGCTGTGATCTTAGAGTCTAATTGACGCAAACTGCCTGCGGCCGCATTTCTAGGGTTTGCAAAGGTCTTTTCGCCTTTTGCTTGCGCTGTCTCATTTAACTTATTGAAACCAGCTGTATCCATAAAAACTTCACCACGTACTTCGACTTCACGAGGGATATTTTCACCACGAAGTTTCAGCGGTATATTTCGAATAGTTTTGACATTCTCAGTGATATTCTCGCCAACTTGACCATCTCCCCTTGTTGCTGCTTGAACCAGCACTCCATCGCGATACAAAATAGATACGGCCAAGCCATCTAACTTTGGTTCACAACAAAAAGAAACATCTTTACTCGCTAACAAGCGCTCTTTTATACGCCGGTTGAATGCCGTAAATTCACTCTCGTCAAAAGCGTTATCCAGCGACAACATGGGAACCTGATGTGTTACCTGCTCAAACTTGCTAAGCGCTTCTCCTCCAACCTTCTGTGATGGAGAATCAGGGCTTTGTAACTCGGGGTGCTGCTGTTCAAGTGCCATCAATTGGCGCATTAAACGATCATATTCAGCATCAGGAATGCTAGGATTATCTAAAACATAATATTGATAATTGTATTCTTCGAGTTGCAGCCTAAGTTCAGCAACTTGAGTTTCGATGTTCTTTGACATTTAGACCTCTAAACGTAAAAAGCCACCAGCAAATGCCAGTGGCTTAGTATTTTTCTAGGAGAAGTTAAGCTGCGAATTCACGCACTTTTTCAACATAACCGCGCACAGCTTCAACTGTTAAAGGCTGACGGTCTTTATCTAGCACAGTTGCACCAAACTCTTCAGCAAGCTTTTTCGATGCGCTATGCAGCATATTAAATGCAGCCAAATTATCACCTTCACAAGGTAAAGTCATAAATAGGCTGATCCCACCGGTGTTAAATTGTTCCATGTTATCGATATCAAATGTGCCGGGGTTAAACATATTCACCAAGCGAAATAACACAGGACCATTACCAGATGGCTCTAGGTGACGGTTAAAAAAGCCTTCATCTGAGTATTTAAAACCAAGACTTAAGACAGTTGGTAATAATTTTGATCCAGCCATACTTAATCCCTCAGGCATTTCTACATGCAAAATGATGAAATCCTGCGGTTCTAGCACTGCATCGCTTGCTTCATTGTCTTGCAGATCGCGCTCGTCGGCGTCAGCCTCAGCTGAATTACCTTCGCTTCCAGACTCTAAGACGCCATCAGCAACAGGCTCTTCATCCACCGCACTGAAGGTCATTTCACCAATTTCAGGCTCGTCTGGCTCTTTGTCGGAGTTTTGCGTTTTGGGTTCTTGAGATACCTCCGATGACTGCTTTTCACTGCCCTTCTTTCGAACAGACCAAAGCCCATGAATGAGTAACCCGCCTATGACCAATGCACTGATCACGATTAATGCCCATCTTAACTCTGTGGCCATTGCTCACCTTTTTGTTGTTATGCCTGTGCCATTTGCACTGCTTGTTCTATATCTACGGCAACCATACGCGATACCCCAGGTTCAGCCATGGTCACCCCCGTCAGTCTACCCGCCATTTCCATGGCGACTTTGTTATGACTGATATAAATAAATTGTACCGTTTTCGACATTTCTTCAACCAAACGACAAAATCGTCCTACGTTTGCATCATCAAGCGGCGCATCTACCTCATCCAGCATACAAAAAGGGGCTGGATTCAGCCTAAATATTGAAAATACCAATGATAATGCGGTCAGCGCTTTTTCTCCACCACTTAACAGATGAATTGTCGAGTTTTTCTTACCTGGCGGTCTTGCCATGATAGAAACACCACTTTCAAGCAGATCATCACTAGTGAGTTCAAGGTATGCACTGCCTCCGCCAAATACCTTAGGAAACAACTCAGCTAAGTCTTCATTTACTTGGTTGAAGGTCGCACTAAAGCGAGTTTTGGTCTCTTTATCTATTTTTCTAATTACCGATTCTAACGTGGCGAGGGCATTGCTCAAATCATCTAGTTGCGTATCAAGATACAATTTACGTGCACTCGCCTCTTCAAATTCTTCGATTGCCGCTAGATTTACCGCACCTAATTTACTCAGCTTATTACTCACTTGACTCAAATTAGCTTGGTAATGCCCAAGATTAGCATCTTGTGGTAGCTGCTCTAACTCTGTTTTTAAAGTGCGACCCAGCGCCTCCAAAGGCTCAAGTGCAGCTTGCGCTTTTAGCATAAGGCTTTGTTCATCTAGCTTTAGCTGCTGCAAGGTTCCATTAAGTTTATTAACTTCCCCTCCAGCGTCTTTTAATACCGCTTTCTTTTGACTTAAATTTTCTTTTGCTTGCTTAAGCGCATCAAGCATCGTTTGTTTTTGTGCTTTCGCTTCTAGGTGTTTTACCAATAAGGACTCAATCTCCTCACTGACCTCAGCAAGCGGCTCATCACAAAGTAAAATATCTTCTTGCGCCTGCTCGATACGCAAGGTTATTTCATCATGACGATGCGCTAAATGCTCTAGCTTAGATTTACTAAGCTGTAATTCACTGTCAACTTGCTGTGATGCAAGCGTAGTGGTATGAACTAATTGCTGCGCCTCTTGTAATGCGGCGCGTCGAGATTGACTATGTAGTTTAAACTCAGTCAACTTGGCCTCGGCTAGTTGTTGTATTTCTTGTGCTTGCGCTAGCAACTCATCACGTTGTAATTGCTGTTCCGTATCAAGTTCAAGTTGTGCGATGGCCTCGGCTCGCTCTTGAGCAATAACATCAAGCTGTTCTTGAATTTTTTGTCCTTGCTCACGCCAAGCGCTCAGATTCTCATCCAGCATTTCAATTTTGGTTTTATGGCTGGCGATTGCTTGTGCTTTTTCGTGAACGCATTGCTGTAATTCTAATAAGTCAGCTTGTGTGTCTTCAAGGGCAATACGTTTTTGTGCTACAACCTGCTCGGCCTCTTCGGCGAGTTGTTGCAAATGAGGAAGTTGAGTATGGCATGACTGCAATTGGGCATAGCGTTTTAATGCGCCACTCTCTTCATTGCTTTTCGCCTTTGCCTTAAAGTTATCACCTACAATAATGCCATTGACCGTCACGCCGAGAAGGAATTGTTCACACGATTTAAAATCTGTAGATTCAGCACATAATTTTATTTTAGTTAAAAAGCTGGGGAACAGCCCTGAGCTTATTTTTGTCGCGACGGAATCAACGGGAACTTCGAGTTCGATGGGCCATAACGTATTTATTTCGTTTTGCTCAACGACTAAATGCGTCAACCCAAGCAATGCCGCTTCAACGCATTCTTCATACCCTGACTCAACAACAAGCTGCGATAACATAGTCGCAGCAGAAGCCTCCGACGTTTCCTCTGCCCAGCGTGATAACGCTTTTATTTCAGATTGCACTTCTTGTAAGGCCTGAAGCGCTTTTTGGGCATGAGTCTGTGCCTGTAAGATTTCTCCTTTATTGGTTTGTTCTTGACCTTGCAACATACCAGCTTGGCTTTGTAATTTAGCCATCGCTTGAACCAGCTGATGATGTGCATCCTGAGCGTCAGCCAAGTCATTTTCCAACATAGAGGCGTGATGCGCTTCGGCCTGTTCCAGCAGTTCAGCCTGACGCTTGTCTATATGCAGTTTAGCTTGCTGTTGTTGCGTTAATTGACTTGCTCCTTGCTGTACCTGAGCATGTATTTGTTGATACTGTTTCTGTGCGTCACTATACTGCTTATCTAATTGAGTTTGCTCGGCGTCACGTTGCTCGTTTGTGAGCTGGAGTTCTTCCAATTGCAATAGTGCAATCTCAAGTCGTTCAGAAACTGCATCGACTTTTTCAGCGCGGCTCGCCACATACTCGGCTTGCTCGTCTTGCGCCTCAATTACTTCTTGCTGTTGTGATTTCAGTATTTGAGACTGCTCAATTAGCAGACGCTTTTTATCTGTTAGATTGACTTTCTGTTGCTCAAGCGTTGCTAACTGAGTTTCAATACGGTGAACACTATGTTGCGCTTGCTCATAGCCATCATTCAGGTGGGTAATTTCATGTTCCAGTGTTGCTAGCACAGAGTCATGACCACTGTGAGCCTCATTTAAAAATGCTAACTTTTCATTTAATTTAGCTATTTCGTTCGCTTTTTCCGCTTGCTTCTGCTCCAACGACTGCCACTTTAACACCGCTATCCACGATTTAAGATCACGCTCTTGAGATTTAAATGATTTGTATTCACTGGCCTGTTGAGCTTGAAGTGAGAGCTTATCTAACTGGCCTTGTAGCTCCTTCCTAACATCGAGTAAACGTTCCATATTTTCACGAGTACTTTTAATTCGAGTTTGTGTTTCTCGGCGGCGCTCTTTGTATTTTGAAATACCCGCAGCCTCTTCTAAAAAGACTCTAAGTTCCTGAGGTTTGCTCTCAATAAGCCGCGAGATCATACCCTGTTCAATAATAGCGTAGCTTCTAGGGCCAAGCCCTGTACCAAGAAAAATATCGGTAATATCACGCTTGCGACACTTACTACCATTTAAAAAGTAAAGGGATTGACCGTCTCGGGTAACTAAACGCTTGATAGCAATTTGATTACGATCTGCGAAAGTACCAGGTAACCGGCCTTGAGTATTATCAAAGATGAGTTCAACTGAAGCTTGTGAAATCGGCTTACGTTTAGTGGAACCGTTAAAAATAACGTCTGTCATGGCATCGCCACGAAGGTTTTTGGCTGAGCTTTCACCAAGCACCCAGCGTACAGCGTCAATTACATTAGATTTGCCACAACCATTAGGCCCAACGACACATGTCATCTGATCAGGAAATGGGATCTTGGTTGGCTCAACAAAGGATTTAAAGCCTGCCAGTTTGATGCTGCTCAGTCGCATAGCTTATTCGTATCAATCTTTGTTATTTTTAATAAAAGCACAATTCGTTGCTAACGGCTGTAGCTTAAGCATGGCAGCGTTTAATATTATCAAGAATAATGCCGGTAGCCATTGCCACATTTAATGACTCAGCACCGCCAAATGCAGGGATCGTCACTTTTTTATTGATGCAAGCCGCAATAGGGTCGCTGATACCATGAGATTCGCTGCCCATCACTAATACTGCATTGGGACTAAATTGACACTGATGCACACTTTCGCCACCAAGAAACGCACCATAGCATTCACCCTGATAGTGTTTTAAAAACGCCTCGAGATCGGTTCTCACCACATTAACCCGCACAAATGACCCCATCGTAGCACTGATAACTTTGGGGTTAAATTGATCAGCACAATTTTCACTCACGACAAGCTGCGTCAATCCATACCAATCAGCAAGGCGAATAATGGTTCCGAGATTACCGGGATCTGATACTCCATCTAATGCCAGCACCAGCCCATCAGTATTAATCTCCTGTACCGATGGCATAGGCACAACCGCAATCGCTGCATTATTTGACACTAAAGTACTTACTTTTGTCAGCACTTCCTCTTCAGCCTCCACGTAGGTAGTAGTGGCGAGCTTGGCTTCATACTTTGTCAAAAATTCACTGGTGGCAAACAACTGCTCGATGGCCAACCCTGCATCAACTAACTCAATCACATTTTTTTCGCCCTGTACTAGATACAGACCATGTTGTTTGCGATATTTTTTTTGCCCTAAAGCACGTAGTTGTTTTTGTTGATTCTTGGAGATCATGTGCACCTCAAAAGTTGGATTGTCCATTATACCTGTTCAGTATCCGATAATACCAATTTTACTTGACCTAAACTTGGGATAGAAAGTGAGTGAGTCAATTAAAATATCCATACTCAAAAGCGTTATATCTCGCTAGCTAGGTGTTATGCCAAGCTCAGGTTATACCAACTCCATCTGAAGGAGCAAATTATCTGCTAGCGCATTAAATCATGAAAGTATGTTATCTTGTGCCAAATAATACAGGGTACAGAGGTTAATATGTCACCTGAGCTAACGCTTATTCTGCTTAATTTTATCCTTCTTTTTATTGCTTACGCTTTCGTCTATCCAAAATTACAAGATAAGTCCTTTGCCAATATCGGCAAACAAGACCTATTGGTGACGGCGGCTTCTTTAATCGTTTCTGGAAGTCTATTTTATGGAAAAGACATTGAATTTTCTTTGGTGTTTTTTGACAGCAACTGGGTAGTATTTACTGTTGTGGTGTTTAGCGTGATGGAGATCCCATTTGGGCTGTGGTTTAAGCGTCGCTTTAACATTAAATTTGGAGAGTGAAGCTCATACTCTCCAAATAGACTTAACCTCGAGTTAACTAACCTGAGGTTTGGAAAACAGGATGTTCTAATCCATTATTTTTAAAACATTGAACTGTGGTTGTTGCCTATTCACAGTTTAATTTTGCTTGCGCTTCACAACGCATTTGCGCATCTGCCAAATCCGCTCCGCCCATGCAAAAGTCAATTCTCATCAACTTTTCTTCCCGCCCGCGGCGCTGCCCATCAATAGCAGACCATCGCCAAGTTTTTATAAGTCGTTTAGCGTGCTTAGCCAATTTTTTAGACGGGGCGCTAGTAACGTGCTCAATCTCATCAGTGTTGCCATTAGCATCAATCACAACCTTAAATACGCTACACCCTGCGAGCTTACGCTTTGCTAATGCAGCTGGATATATAGGTGTACTATCAGCTTCTTTTTGCCAGATAGCAGTCTCTGTAGATGGGTTTAGCTCTGTTGACTTTACGTCGGCGTATATTGTCTTTGCCGTTGCAGTCCAGCTTGCGGCTACGATTAACATACCTATCAATAATTGAATTTTCATAAATCTTCCTTTTTATAGTATTCAAATAGAGATCCAATCTACTACTTATTGATTAAAAAGCCAAAGTCTAATTGACTTTGGCTTTCACAGGCAGCTTAACTCACTCAGCTCGTTTTTCGCGACCAAGTAGCGCCATTGCGGCCTCTTTCACATCCTTTTGCTCATATAAGACTTGATAAATTTGCTCAGTAATAGGCATTTCGATACCGGTGCGCTTAGCTAGGAGGTAAACTTCTTTGGTATTGCGGTAGCCTTCAACTACTTGGCCTATACTTGACATGGCTTCATCTACCGATTTCCCAGTACCAAGCGCAAGGCCAAAGCGGCGATTACGTGACTGATTATCAGTACAAGTAAGAATAAGATCACCAAGCCCCGCCATCCCCATAAAGGTTTCAGAACGCGCCCCTAACGCACACCCTAAACGGCAAAGTTCAGCAAGCCCTCGAGTAATCAGTGCCGTTCTGGCATTCGCACCAAAACCAAAACCATCTGACATACCCGCACCAATCGCGATAACGTTTTTGACCGCTCCACCAAGCTGGATACCGATAAAGTCTTCGTTGCTATACACCCTAAATGAGCGTCCGCAATGAAGTAACTCTGCAAGCTCTTCACGGAACTTTGCACAAATAGAAGATACGGAAATCGCAGTGGGTAATCCCGCAGCCATTTCTTTTGCAAAAGTAGGTCCACTTAACACGGCAAGCGGCACATCGTCACCCAACACATCCAGTGCAACCTCTTGTAATAATCGCCCAGTATTTGGTTCGAGCCCTTTGGTTGCCCACGCTACTTTTGCATTTTCAAGTAGCATAGGTTTAATCTTCTTTAGCGTGTCAGCAAAGGCATGACTTGGCACTACCACCAAAATACGTTCGCTAGACTTAACAGCCGTTTCTAAATCAGCCTCAAGGTCAAGCGTGTTTGGAAACTGGATGTCTGGAAGATAACGTTGGTTTTTACGCTCAGCTGCTAGCGCCTCAACGTGTTCGCTATTGCGTCCCCATAATGTCACTTGATGACCATTTCGGGCAAAACAAATAGCAAGGGCGGTGCCATAAGACCCCGCCCCTAATACAGTTACAGCTGATTTTGCTGTACTCATCAATTATGCGTCAGCAGTTTGCTCAGGCTGTGCTTGTGCTGCACGTTGCTGCATATATTGAGCAAATAATGCGTCAAAGTTAACTGGCGCAAGGTTTAACTGTGGGAAAGTACCACGGTTAACTAGGCTTGCTACCGCTTCACGCGCATAAGGGAATAGGATATTAGGGCAGAAAGCACCTAGCATGTGCGCCATTTGCATCTCTTCAAGGTCAGCAATTGCGAAAATACCAGCTTGTTGAATTTCACATAAGAATGCTGTTTCTTCACCAATTGTTGCTGTTACTGTCAATGCTAGTACAACTTCGAATACGTTATCATCAAGCTTGGCAGAACGAGTGTCCATGTCTAGCTTAACTTCTGGCGTCCACTCTTTTTGGAAGATAGCTGGCGAGTTTGGTGTTTCAAAAGACACATCTTTAGTGTAGATGCGTTGAATATTAAACTGTGCACCTTCTTGTTGTTCTGCTGCTTGGTTTTGTTCTGCCATGATTATTTCCTAAATTCTGTTGTGTTTCTGCTAATTCATTAACAGTCATTATTTAAATTACGTTACGCAACTTATCGCTCTTCAATCAATTATGCTTGCAATAAATTGTCGAGCTCGCCTCGCGCTTCAAGCGCCATCATATCGTCACATCCGCCGATATGGCGTTCAGCGATAAATATTTGTGGCACGGTGTGTCCACCATTCGCTTTTGCTATCATCTCATCACGAAGTTCAGGTTGTGCACCAATATCATACTCCGTGTATTTAACACCTTTGGCGTCCAATAGCGCTTTTGCACGGTGGCAAAATGGGCAATAGTCTTTGGTGTAGATCACGACTTGGCTCATCATATACCTCGATTATTTTCCGTTAGAGATTGGTAAACCCGCATTTTGCCATGCGCCAATACCGCCAGATAGTACAAATACTTGCTCGAATCCAGCTTTGTGCATGTTATCAGCCACAGCGGATGCTGTCATACCCGTATTACAGACTAATATAATGGGCTTCGATTTATGTTTTTCAAGACCAGCAAAATCTTTTTGCTTAAGCTTTTCAGCATTCACTTGTTCAGCTCCCGCAATATGGCCTTGGTTAAATTCTTTTACCGCTCGCATGTCAAGCACTTGACCTTCTTGACGATTTACTAACAAAGTAAGCTGCTGAGGGTTAATCTGTCTGATTTTAGAGAATTTGCTCTTAAACCAGCTGTTCAGTAGCATCGCGGCTAACACAATCCAAATAATGCTAAGTACCGGATGGTTACCTAAAAACGCAACGTATTGTTCCATTAATTTTTTCAACCAAAAGTTTTCAAATCATTAAGTGGCAGCAAGTATACCCTCTTTATTCTCGACAAAACAGACTTGTTCACATCCGCAAATATCAATTTGTATGCTGATAATTCATCACTGTGGGGCTGAATATTCATACAAAAACAGGTATTCTACTGTCAACAACCAGAGCAGCTTATATCAAGTACCGCAGTATAATTTTTCAATATTATTGCTGGTTTCTAGTTATGAGCCATCAACATCGTGCCTAATTCAGGATTTCAGGAGCGCAAATGACAGCTAAGAAAAAGCCATTGGTATTAATGATTTTAGACGGTTGGGGCTATCGCGAAGAAAGCGAAAGTAACGCTATTTTGGCAGCCAATACCCCAGTATTAGACGAACTCTGGCGCTCAGCTCCTCATACCCTAATCTCAGGGTCTGGTCTTGATGTCGGCCTACCTGATGGCCAAATGGGTAACTCTGAAGTTGGCCACGTAAACCTAGGTGCAGGACGTGTGGTTTATCAAGACTTCACTCGCATTACCAAAGCAATTGATGATGGTGAGTTTGAACACAACCCCGCACTGGTTGAGAATATCGACAAAGCGGTTGCTCAAGACAAAGCCGTTCATCTAATGGGACTTCTAAGTCCAGGTGGTGTTCACAGTCACGAAGACCATATTGTTGCAGCGATAAAATTAGCCGCTGAGCGCGGAGCCACTGTATATCTACATGCCTTTCTAGATGGCCGTGATACGCCGCCACGCAGCGCACAAGCGTCAATCGAAAAGATAGAAGCCCTGATGCAGTCTTTAAATTGTGGTCGACTCGCTTCTATTGTTGGTCGCTACTACGCAATGGATCGCGACAACCGCTGGGATCGCGTTGAATTAGCCTACAATCTAATGGTCGGTGGTGAAGCTGAATTTACCTACCAAAACGGTGTTGAAGCATTACAAGCTGCCTACGCACGCGATGAAAATGATGAATTTGTAAAAGCATCTATTATCGCTGCTGAAGGTGAGTCTGCCGCGACTATCAATGATGGTGACACAGTTATTTTTATGAACTTCCGAGCTGACCGAGCGCGTCAGATGACCCGTGCTTTTGTTGATGCTGACTTTAATGGCTTTGAAAAACGCAAAGCGCCAAACCTAAGTGCTTTTGTGATGATGACGGAGTACGCTGCCGACATTAAAGCACCTATCGCTTTCGCGCCCGAAGCTTTGGTCAATGTCCTAGGTGAATGGCTAGCTAAACACAACAAAACTCAGCTACGTATCTCAGAAACAGAAAAATATGCTCACGTTACCTTCTTCTTTAGCGGTGGTCGTGAGGACTTATTTGAAGGGGAAAAACGTGAGCTTATTCCTTCACCACAAGTGGCCACATACGACTTACAGCCTGAGATGAATTCAGAAATGCTAACTGATAAATTAGTGTCAACTATTCATAGCGGTGAATTCGACGTGATTATTTGTAACTATCCAAATGGTGATATGGTTGGGCACTCTGGTGTATTCGAAGCTGCTGTAAAAGCATGCGAAGCCGTAGATAAATGTATTGGCCGTGTGGTTGCTGCGCTAAAAGAAAGTGGTGGTGAAGCATTAATAACAGCAGATCACGGCAATGCAGAGCAAATGCTTAACCCGAAGACAGGTCAAGCTCATACCGCTCATACCAGCGAGCCTGTACCATTTATTTATGTTGGTCGTGATGCAGAGCCACAAGCAGGAAAAGCACTAAGCGATGTTGCGCCGACAATGCTACATTTACTTGGCATGGAGCAGCCTAGCGAGATGACGGGCACTCCAATAATGCGTTTAAAATAGCGGCTTAGCTTTATGCCGTTAAAAACGACGCTCTCTAATGCTGCACTACTCAGTGCAGCATTATTAATGTTAATAGCTCCTGTTAGTGCCAATGAGTCACGCACTAAGCAAGATTTAAGCGAAGTACAGCAGCAGCTTAAAGCCAGCCAACAAGCGCTCGAAAAACAGCGCAGTACAATTAAGTCACAAGAAGCTAAGCTCAAAGCGTTTGAACTTGATATAGCAAAAAGTGCCAAAGCAGTCTCGCTCACTGAAGCCGGTATTAAAGAGAATAAAACAGAGCAAACGACATTAGAACGACAAAAAGACGCTCTTTTAAGTGATAAAAGCAAGTTTGAAAAGCAGCTCGCAGCTCAGTTAAAAAGCGCTTACATGACTGGCTCTCATGATTACTCAAGAATGTTACTCAATCAAGAGCATGCAACCAAGCTAGAGCGCACGATTGCTTACTACGATTATTTAAACAAAGCCAGAATTGAGCAGTTAGAGCAGCTTAAAGTCGTTCGCCAAGCCTTAGCCAATACCCAAGCCGAACTCACACGCAGCCAGTCCCAGCTTGAGGCGCTGAGACGTCATCAAAAAGAACGCCTTGAAGCTCTGAGAAAAGCCAAACAAGCACGGCAGAGTCAACTTGCGGACTTACACAATCAACTCAAAGAAACGCGTTCAGCAATAGCCTACCTCAAAGAAAATGAGCAAACTTTGATCCAAACGTTAGCAGAGCTTGCTAAAGCTCAGCAAGCTGCCGAAATACGACTAGATGGCTTGGCGCAATTAAAAGGCAAGCTACAGCTACCGGCGAAAGGGCGTATTCAACATCGATTTGGCCAACGTAAGCATGCTGGAATGAATTGGAAAGGCGTACTAATAGGAGCAAAAGAAGGTGCAGACATAACCAGTGTCGCTCCAGGGCAAGTCGTATTCGCCGATTGGTTAAATGGCTTTGGCTGGGTCATGGTACTGGATCATGGTCATGGCTTTATGAGTCTGTACGGTCATGCCCAAACACTGTTGTTTGATGTTGGCGATCAAGTTCGCAGTGGCGAAGTTATCGCTTTAGTTGGACAAAGCGGCGGACAAAGAGATCCTGGTCTATACTTCGAGATACGGCATAAAGGAAGCGCTGTCGATCCGATAAAATGGTGCAGATCCAGTTAACTGATTAACCCGTGCTGCACCTTGATGAGGAGCAGCACATGAATAGACAAACTCGTTTCTATGCGCTTGCGGCACGCTATGTCGCACTGTTAGGTATTTTACTGTTACTAAGCTTTAGCGCGCTAAGTCAAACACCTGCAAAAAAGTTTTCCGCTCAAGAAATGGATGAGATCCTTTATCATATCCATACCTATTACGTTGAGGATTTACCACTTAGTCGTTACAACCAAAGTAACCTTTCCAGTTTGTTTGACAACCTAGATCCTTACTCTAAATATTTAGATTCAGAAGAATTAGAAGCCATATTCAGCGCTGCAAACGGTCGCTATACAGGGCTTGGTATTGAAGTAGAAGAACAAGGGAATTATGTAACCATTGTAGATACGCTCCCTAATTCTCCGGCAGAGATAGCTGGTATTGAGCGCGGCGATAAGCTCTCATTGATTAATAACATTGACGTCACCGGAAAGACAATAGCCGAAGTTTCCGCGCTACTAAAAGCTGCTAACAAAAACCAGCTGCAGTTGGTGGTACTAAGAGGCTCAAGCGCAGTCAATATCGCATTAAAACGACAAGAGATCGTGCTCGAAAGTGTTGCCAGTAAACTACTCAAAGATGGCACCGGTTTTTTGAGTGTAAATAGCTTTAATCACCATACGTACCACGATGTTGCAAGACAAATAAACTACTTACAGTTGCAATATGGTGACGCCTTGAAAAAGCTCGTCATTGACTTAAGAGATAACCCAGGTGGAACTTTAAACAGCGCGGTTGCAATATCAGATTTATTTCTGGACAGTGGCACAATAGTCACAACTAAAGGGCGCTTCTTCGATGCTAATCAAGCCTACTTCGCAAGACAAGGAGACATACTCAATGGTGCCCCTATTGTGGTGTTGATAAACAATAACTCAGCCTCTGCTGCTGAAATATTGGCAGCTGCGCTAAAGGATAATAAACGAGCACTGGTTGTAGGGTTGCGCTCATATGGTAAGGGCTCAGTGCAGTCTCTGATCCCTATCGGAAATGGCACCACCGCACTAAAATTAACCACAGCCAGATATTATACGCCCACAGGGACATCAATAGAGGGCACGGGTGTAGAGCCTGATGTATATTTCACCAAACAAGCGCTTTCCCTGCTCGATAAAAGCGCTATAATCACTGGTGAAGAATCCATCAAAAAAAATGGCATTGAACAACTTGCATCACATTGGCCAAAGGCGTTTGCATTAGTTCAATCACAATAATGAAAAGCCGCTAAGTAAGGCGGTAAACTACAACAATAAGATCGTGTGCTAATAAAAATTATTGGGTTAATGCTGGCCTGTATAACATTCGCAGTGCCAGCAAAACAATTTGCTATTGTGATTGATGATATTGGAAATCATCAACGTGATTTAGAATTACTCTCTCTACCAGGTGGGATCACTTTTTCGATTCTGCCTCATACGCCTTATTCTCAGCAATTTGCATTTGCCGCCAGCCGTCAACAACGAGAACTCATGCTGCATGTTCCTATGCAGGCAAAAGACCCTAACAAGACATTAGGGCCCGGCGCTTTAACGGTAGGTATGGAAAAGTGGCAGCTACAAATGACACTTGGTAACGCATTATCTACCCTGCCCCAAGTAAAGGGTGTGAATAATCACATGGGGTCAGCATTAACAGAACAAATTGATCCCATGAAATGGACGATGGAAATACTAAAAAAACGTAGCCTATACTTTTTAGATAGCCGTACCACCAGCCACAGTCAGGCGCAGTATGCAGCCAACCTATATGGAGTAAAAAACATCGCTCGACAAGTCTTTTTGGACAATGATGTATCCGCTGTTGCACTTAATACCCAGTGGCAAAAAATGCTTAAATTACTTGAAAGCCATCAACAAGTTATTATTATTGCACACCCATACAAGGAAACAGCTGCATTCCTTGCAACCAAATTAGCTGAGCTTGAAAGTACTGACATCGAATTAGTTCCTGTGTCTCAACTGGTTGAACAAAAATACGTAAGACTGGTGGAAACTGCTGAGCAACATGCTATTTCCGGACAATTACGACTTCAGGAATAAAGACTAACAATGATTACCATCAGACAGTTTCAATGCGGCGAAGAAGCCGTATTACGTAAGCTTATGTTTGACACGATACGCTCTGTCACTATCAAGCATTACTCCGATAACCAAGTCAAAGCATGGGCACATAGCGACATAGCTGATGAGAGCTGGCAAGACCGATTAAGGAGTAATCAGCCCCTTGTGGCCGTGCTGAACGGTAAAATTGTTGGTTTTGCTGATATCCAAGCTAACGGACTGATTGATCACTTTTTTTGTCATGCAGAACATCAAGGCCAAGGCATAGGGAAAGCACTTATGCTCGCACTTTTAGAACACAGCAGAACAACCAACATAACGCGCTTATTTTCCCATGTTAGCAAAACGGCTAAGCCTTTCTTCGAGCGTTTTGGTTTTGATGTGATAAAAGAACAGCAGGTGAATGTTCGTGGCGAAGTGCTAGCTAATTACCTAATGGAAAAAGTTATGCCTACCCGCTAGCAGGCATAGAAGCCCTCTTCTCTAGTCAATGGGCGCAAACTGTTTTGGTAAAACACTAAATTGCAAGGATGGGTTTTGCTGCACCCATTTTTTCTTGTTAGGAATTTGGATCTTAAACTCATCATCCGTCATAAACTGTTGAGTTTTACCTTTTGCATCCACAAACTGAATTGATGCAGGTTCAGAAAATGTAAATTCCAGTTCATCAAAATTAGGAGCAAGCCAAGACAAACTGCCTGCCATCAGCTCAACAAAAGCGTCCATATCCTCCAAAAGGATAAACAAATCGCGATATTTAACCTGCTGTCTAGTCAGCGGCGCTATATCGGTATTAACCATAATCGCAACAGCGTCTTTTTCTTGGTTGATCACTAAGTTGACTTCATCTGCGCGGGGCTGCGGTAGAATAGGCAAATCGATATTGCCATCTTTATCTATGATGCCATTGGCAATGACTTTACCATCGTGCTCGAGCCAAAGTTTAACCTCTTCTAGTTTGAGCTCAGGCTGCTTCACTTCCACGGTAAATTTAGACAAGATATATTGCGACTGCGCTTTGTTGGCAATAAAATCTAGAATTTTATTAATTTCGCCATATTCCACACTTCGCTCGGCTGCAAAAACTGAGCTGCAAAGCAAACTCGCGACAGTACCTAACATCAGTAACTTTTTCATCGGGTTATCCTTTTTATTGTTATTTTAATAAGAACTAAGGCACGACAAATAGTTCAAAACTTGATCTCAATGCCGTACATTAAAGTCGAATCAAGCTACACTCAATGGTAAGACTGTGTAGTGAAAAGGAGTAACCAATGACTCAAACCGTAGCTGATTTAATGACACCAGATCCATTCGCCGTTAGTGCTGAGAATACCTTGCAAGATGCGCATAACTTAATGAAAGAGAAAAATGTTCGTCATATTCCGGTGATTGACCAAAGCGGTACTTTGGTAGGCATGCTGACTCAAAAGATCATGATTGCCAAAGTCATGGGAATTATGGCCACCTATGGCGCAAATGCACTAGCTCGTAAAGAAAAGCAAACTAAAGTTTTGGATATTATGGCAACAGATTTTGCAAGTGTGCAACCGGATCAATCACTACAAGATGTGGTACGTTTTTTTGTTGATAATCGACATGGCTGTATGCCGGTGGTAGATAAGCAAAACAAGCTGGTTGGCATACTCACATCTTCAGATTTTGTTCGTCTGGCTGCGGCACTGCTGTCTTGAAAATAATGAGGTTGCTCCATGAGCGGAGCAGCCTCAGTTGGTAAGCCGTTATGCTTTTTCTTGCAATGTTCTTGCAACCGTTCTCATACCAAGCGTTGTGGCACCAGCAGACCATTGACCGCCAGCACTATTCTGGAATGAAGCAGCAAGATCAATATGCACCCAGCCTTGACCTTCATTTGGAACAAAACGAGATAAGAAGCCAGCTGCATTAGATGCACCTCCAAAGCCGCCACCTTTTTGTGAACGACTGTTTGCAGTATCAGCGTATGGTGATGGGCAATTATTTTGGTGCCATTTTTCAAGCGGCAGTGGCCATGCAGCCTCAAACTCCTCGCTAGCGTATTGCTGTACATCATTGACTAATGCTTTATCAAGTCCAAAAAGCGCGTTGTACTCTTGGCCTACGGCGACTAATGCAGCCCCTGTCAGCGTAGCTGCATCAATGATAAGTTCAGCGCCAGTTTCACCAGCAGCCATCAAGCCGTCAGCAAGTACCAAACGACCCTCAGCATCAGTATTCACGATTTCAACTGTGGTACCATTTTTATATGTAAGAATATCACCTAATTTATAAGCGTGACCTGAAATAAGGTTCTCAGCGCAGCATAAGAATAGCTTAACTCGACGGTCAAAACCTCGCTGGATAGCTAAAGCTAATCCTGCTGTTACGGTAGCTGCACCGCCCATATCGCACTTCATTGTAAGCATGCCTTCGCTTGGCTTAATTGAGTAGCCGCCCGAATCAAACGTGATCCCTTTACCAACCAACGCAGCACTCACTGGTGCCCCGTCATTCCCTGTTGGATTATAGTCCAGTTCAAGCAATACAGGAGGGCGCTCACTACCGCGTCCAACTTCATGAATACCAATCCATTGCTGCTCTAATAGCGCATCACCTTTAATGATCTGGTAGCTCACATGCTCAGGAGCAAGAGACTGAATAAACTCAGCCGCTTTACCCGCCAGGCTCTCAGGGTAAATATCTTCCGCAGTGCCATTGATCATTTTACGCATCCAAGTGGCTGATGACTGCAATGCAGCAAGTTCTTTTAGATCTGACTGATCATTATCAGCAAAAACCACACCATCTAGTGCTTTAGGTGAGACAAACCCCTGATAAAATGCCCATTGTGATTCAGTGCACCACAACTCACCCTCAAGGTGTACTTGTTTAATTCCTTGCTGAGCGATACTACGTGCCGCTTTTTGGATATTTTTTAGCGTTTCATCTTGTTGCAAATGAATTGAAGCACCGTCCTTTTCAAACGACAGGGCCGCACCCGCTGATAAATATGCGGGTTTTGCTGCTTCGCTCAGTCGTACAATAAATTTCTCTGACATTCTATTTTTCACTCTTGTGCTTATACCTGTGCTTAAGTGTACACTAGCCCTTAAATTCACCCAACTGAAAGCGACCAATGAACTTTTCTAGCCAATTACAGCAAGCCACCTTATTAAAACGCTACAAGCGCTTTCTCGTTGATCTACGTACCGCTGATGGCGAGGAATTTACCGTGCACTGTGCCAACACGGGGAGAATGACGAATTGTGCTGACCCAGGGTTTACTGCCTATTACTCAACCAGTGACAACCCCAAGCGAAAATATATTCACTCCTTGGAGCTTACCCAAGATCAAGTGGGTCACTTTATTTGCGTCAACACAGTCGTGGCAAACAAAGTTGCCGTTGAAGCAATAGAGCGCGGGATAATCACGCAGTTAAACGGCTATGATACGCTGCAAACAGAGATAAAGTACGGTGCTGAAAATAGTCGCATTGATATTTTATTAAGTAGCAATGAAAATGGACAACCTCCACACTTATGCTACGTTGAAGTAAAGTCTGTAACTCTACTCGAGCAGCAGCAAGGTTTTTTTCCCGATGCTGAAACGGCAAGAGGCCAAAAGCATTTAAGAGAATTAATCCAAATAAAACAACAAGGCCACCGTGCTGTGCTACTGTTTGCGGCTCTACATACCGGAATTAAGAATGTGAGACCCGCAGCCCATATTGACCAAAAGTACGCAGCATTAATAAAAGAAGCAATCTCTCATGGGGTTGAAATTATCGCCTACCGAGCACACGTTGATGATCGCCAAGTACAATTAATTGAAGAAATTCCTTTTGACTGCGCTTGACTTTTTTCATGCCGCCCACATATAGCCGTGATAGTTTTCTCCCCCAAAAGGCTAAACTTTGGAAAAAGAGGCTGACATTCGCACTAAAAAAGTGTTTGCTAAGGGGTAAAGATTTTGCTATTTATACCCGCCGGCGAAAGCTGGGGTTATGTATTAAGGATTTAGGAGAATGGTATGCCAGACCAGAAAAAACTAGGGTTATTGGCTCAAGCCGGTGTAGAACCTTATCAAGAAAAGCCAGGCGAAGAATACATGAATGAAGCACAACGTGCTCATTTCAAAGCAATATTAGAAGCATGGCGTGCCGATCTACGTAACGAAGTAGATCGTACTAAAACACACATGCAAGATGAAGCGGCAAACTTTCCTGATCCTGTGGACCGTGCAGCGCAAGAAGAGGAGTTTTCTCTTGAACTGCGTACTCGCGACCGCGAGCGTAAGCTAATCAAGAAAATTGAGAAAACACTTCAGCTAATTGAAGATGACGACTTTGGTTTTTGCGAATCATGCGGTATTGAAATTGGTATTCGTCGCCTTGAAGCGCGACCAACTGCCGATTTATGCGTAGATTGTAAATCTCTCGCAGAAATTAAAGAAAAACAACAAGGCAGAGGATAACCTCAGCTCTGTGTCCCCAAGCTTAAAGCAATCTGGGAGCTATCGCGGTCGATTTGCTCCCTCGCCTTCTGGGCCGCTTCATTTCGGATCTTTAGTCGCAGCGTTAGGCAGTTACTTAGATGCAAAAGCCAATCGTGGTCAGTGGCTCGTTCGTGTTGAAGATATAGACACGCCAAGAGTGGTATCCGGTGCTACCGAAAATATATTGGCAACTCTTGAAGCATACGGCCTTTATTGGGATGAAGAGGTTGTCTATCAATCTCAGCGCCACACTTTATATCAGTCTTACCTTGATGAATTAACATCCAACGAGCTTGTTTATGCGTGCCAATGCACCAGAAAACAGATTAAAGCCATGGGTGGATTTTATAATAATCATTGCCGTGATCTGAACTTAAGTCTGCAAGGCAATGCACTGCGCTTACAGCAGCGCTTTTCTGTTACCGAGTTTAATGACAAGATACAAGGTGCTGTCGTTATTCCCAATGCGATTGCCCATGAAGATTATATTACTAAACGTCGAGATGGTTTATTTGCTTATCAGCTAGTGGTTGTTGTGGACGATATTGAACAACAGGTTAGCCATATCGTACGAGGAGCCGACCTTTTAGCACCTACCGCTAGACAAATTAGTTTGTTCCAACAGCTAAACCAGTCTGTACCTGAGTATGCACATCTTCCACTTGCTGTAGCAGCTCCGGGCTTCAAATTATCAAAACAAAATCATGCACCTGCAATTGATACTCATCACCCACTCCCGACACTCCATGCCGCGCTACGGTATTTGAATGTACCTGTAGGCTCAATGGCTGACTATCAAAATATTGACGCGTTGCTAGAACATGCTGTCGATGTTTTTAACCTTAATTCCATCCCTAAAGCACAAGAAATTCAACTAAACTCATTAGAAAATGGTGAATTTGCTTTTCGCCCGCTGTTTTCAAGTACTTCAATTTAGTCTCATTTGAGTATATGATAGCGAGCCTTAAATGTGACCTGTTTTAACACCAAAGCAGGGCTTTATAACCACTAAAATCGAAAACTTGATTGCTCAGGAGACGAGTTATTATTTCCAAGCTTGTAAACTTTTGCCGCCAGTTCGTAACTGGAAAAGGCGATGAGACGGTGAAAAAGACCAGCCCGACACCTGTGATTATTCCTCGCAGCGAGCATGGTATATCTCGTAAACAATTTAGCCCTAATGCTATCAAGGTACTGTACCGATTAAAAGATGGTGGTTACGACGCCTATTTGGTTGGTGGCTGTATCCGAGACATTATGCTCGGAATAGAGCCTAAAGACTTTGATGTAGTAACGAACGCGACACCAGAGCAAATTAAAAAATTATTTCGTAACTGTCGCTTAATTGGCCGCCGCTTCCGCCTTGCACATATTGTGTTTGGCCGTGAAATTATCGAAGTGGCAACGATGCGTGGTCACCACCAAAGCGACGATTCTTGTGCAACTACCAGCCAAGCAAGCGAACATGGACAGCTCTTACGTGACAATGTTTACGGCAGCATAGAAGAAGATGCAGAGCGTCGCGACTTCACCATTAACGCGCTTTATTATTCTATTAATGATTTTACATTAAGAGACTTTGCCGGTGGTGTTAGCGACATTAAGGCACGCAAAATTGAGCTAATTGGCGATCCTGAAACGCGCTACCGTGAAGATCCCGTACGTATGCTCCGAGCTATTCGATTTGCTACAAAGCTAGGAATGGAAATAGCAACACCAACGCGCACACCGATCAAAGACTTGGCACCATTGCTGGGTCATATTCCCGCGGCACGATTATTTGAAGAAACACTCAAGCTATTTCTCAATGGCAAGGCAGAAGAGAACTTTCTGCAAATGCGTGAATACGGCTTATTTTCTCAGTTGTTTCCTGCACTCGACAAAATTTTAGCAAGACCTGAAAGTGAATTTGAACGTCGCTTTATTCAACAAATGTTTGCCAATACGGACAGCCGTATTAACGCCAATAAAAAAGTGACCCCTGCTTTTATTTATGCAGCACTTTTATGGTTTCCAATTTTAGAGAAAAGCCATGCTTTAGCCGCAGATGGAATGAATGAATACGACGCGTTTATGCAAGCTATCAATCACATACTTGCTGATAACGCGAAGCATGTTGCGGTTCCCAAGCGATTTACTTTGGGTGCTCGCGACATTTGGCATATTCAGCAACGCTTGGATAAACGTGCGGGTCAACGTGCCTATCGCTTAAGTTTACAGCCTAGATTCAAGGCCGCTTATGACTTCTTGTTACTGCGTGTAGAAAGTGGCGAACAAGATCAATCTGACCTTGCAACATGGTGGACTGAATATCTTAAAAGCGATGTCAATGGCCAAAAAGAGATGGTGCGCAATTTAGGTAGTCAGAACAAACCAAAACGTCGCCCACGACGAAAACCAAAAAGAAAACCAAAAGAAGATTAAATGAATACTGCGTACATTGGATTGGGCGCAAACCTATCCGAACCGATGACACAACTACAGCGAGCGCTAACTGTGCTCGCCTCTCACCCTGCTTTATCTGTTATTCATCACTCTAGTTTATATGGCTCCAAGCCTATGGGGCCTCAAGATCAGCCTGACTATGTTAATGCAGTAGCTAAGTTGGAAACATCTTTAGCTGCCGAAGCATTATTAGATGTTCTGCAACAGATAGAACTTGAACACGGAAGAGTACGAAAGTCAGAACGCTGGGGACCACGCACTCTTGATTTGGACATTCTGCTTTTCAATGAGGAAATCATTGCGAGTGAGAGGCTGGTTGTGCCACATTATGGCCTAACGAAGCGAGAGTTCGTCGTTTATCCATTATTAGAAATTGCGCCAACACTCAAACTACCTGATGGTACTACCCTTGAGTCTTTGGCAGAACAGTTACCACTTAACGGACTAACCATCCTTAATTAATTCAACCCAAGGGGTTCAATATGGCAAAAATTTCTGTATCAACACTTGCCAAAATGAAGCGTGAAGGAACAAAAATAACAGCCCTCACTGCATATGATGCAAGTTTTGCAAAGCTATTTCACGACAACGGTGTCGATGTCATCTTAGTGGGTGATTCTTTAGGTATGGTTTTACAAGGCGGTGAAGATACACTAGCTGTAACCACTGAAGACATCGCCTACCACACCCGCTGTGTAAGAGCTGGGAGTAAAGCGCTATTTGTGATAGCTGATATGCCTTTTATGAGCTATTCAGATCCACAGTCCACTTGTGAAAATGCAGCGAAGTTAATGCGTGCAGGTGCAAATATGGTCAAGCTTGAGGGTGGAGAGTGGCTATATGAAAGTATTGAAAAGCTCACACAGCAAGGTATTCCTGTATGTGGTCATTTAGGCCTAACCCCTCAGTCTGTTCATGTTTTTGGTGGTTTCAAAATCCAAGGCCGTGAAGCAGAACAAGCACAAAAGATGGTTGATGATGCAAAAGCACTAGAACGTGCAGGCGCTCAAATGATCGTGATTGAATGTGTACCTTCAGCACTAGCAAAGCGTATCACTGATGCAGTCTCGATCCCGGTCATCGGTATTGGTGCAGGAAAAGAAACTGATGGTCAAATCCTAGTGATGCATGACTTGGTTGGTATTTCTGCTGGGTATATTCCTAAGTTTTCAAAAAACTTTCTACTAGAGACAGGTAACATGCCAGATGCCGTAAAGAAGTTTTGTGCCGATGTACAATCGGGTGAATTTCCGGCAGCTGAGCATGAGTTTAATTAATATCAGCCAGCTTAATTAAACGATCTATTTTGAGGCGAGGAAATCTTGTCGATAACATGGCTAGCGCGCCTACTATCGCCAGGGTTCCTATATATATACATGCAGGCAAAAATTTTGCTACTTAATTGTTCTAAATAAAAAACTGTTAATGTAGTAGGTACCTAATTTTTTTCCTCAAACTGAGCGGATATTAAGATAAAATGATATAACTTGCGGTGTGCACTACTCACCGCTCACCCCCAATTCCAGCCCAATATTGAATTGGTACATTTATTTTTAAGTTAGAGTACAACATGCAATCAGTTACTGAGATAAAGTCTCTTCGAAGCCAAGTTAAAGCGTGGCGCCAACAAGGGTTAAGTATCGCTTTCGTACCTACAATGGGTAACCTTCATCGAGGTCACTTCTCTTTGGTAGAAAAAGCAAAAACACTCGCAGATAAAGTTGTCGTTAGCATCTTTGTTAATCCAATGCAATTTGGTGCGAATGAAGATCTTGATAGCTACCCTCGTACGTTAGAACAAGATAAACAGGGACTTGCAGAACTAGAAACCGATATTTTGTTTACCCCAAGCGTTGATACTATTTATCCCAGCGGACTGGAAGCACAAAGCTTTGTTGACGTCCCCGGTGTGTCTGAAGGTCATTGCGGTGGTGCGCGCCCAGGCCATTTTCGTGGCGTTGCGACAGTTGTCACTAAGCTATTTAATTTAGTCCAGCCAGATTTCGCCTGTTTTGGTGAGAAAGACTTTCAGCAATTACAAGTCATCAAAACAATGGTCAAAGATCTCTCTATTCCAGTTGAAGTCATCGGAGTGCCAACTCAAAGAGAGGTATCAGGACTTGCTATGAGCTCAAGGAATGGCTATCTCTCTGAGTCAGAAAAAGAAACGGCAAAAGTACTTTTTCAAGCACTGAAAAAGGCAGCTTCAGCACTAGAGCAAGGCGAAAAAGACTTTGATCTGATCATAAAAAATGCCACAGATATGCTACATAATGAAGGCTTAAAGTTGGACTATTTCAACATTTGTCAAAAAGATACCCTAAGACCTGCTACACTCGAAGATGATAGGCTGGTAATTCTTGCCGCTGCATTTCTTGGGAAAGTCAGGTTGATTGACAATATACAAGTTTCCCTTTAAGGATTTATGATGAAAACTGTGTTCATATTATTAGTATTAGCAACCACAATGCTTGGTTGTACGAGTACACTCTCACCTGAATTAAACCAATGTGCTCAACAGCACTATCAATGTGAACGCAGCTGTGAAATGCAAAATACACCAGAAACAATGTCATTACAGTTGTGTACAGATAAGTGCATTGAGCAGCATAATGCCTGTAAAATACAAGCCGAAAAAATCACAAAGAGCAAGCGCTAGCATACTCTTTGTGCTTCCTAGTTATCATTTCCCCAGCTTTATCATCATTTCTGCTATTTTTTATTCGTAACCTTGGAATAATTTACGATACAATTTGAGTGGTCAGATGAGGTGAGTGTATCTTATACCGATTATCTTAATTAAGTGGTCTATTTTGAGGCCAGAAAATCTTGTCGATAACCAGGCAAAAATTTTGCTATTTAGTTGTTCTAAATAAGAAATTTTTAACGCTGTTAGCGTCAGATTTACGCCTTCTAATTGAGCAAGTATTAAGTCAAATTAGTATTACCCTAATAATTGAAATTATGCGCTTGATTATCGCAGTTATGTATTGTTAGTAACTTGTTATTTCAAGTTTTTACACTAACCTCTAAGACAAAGTAATGTGAACTAAATCGGCGAATCACCCTTTATAGGTACACATTCTTAATATGACTCTTTGCAAAAAAATGGGAATCAATATGAAAAAATCAGCAATTGCTTTAGCGATAGCACTAGGCACAATAAGTTTCAATAGCGCTGCTGAAATCAGAATTAATGGTTTTGCCTCTATAATTGGCGGCCAAACGCTGGATAGTGATGATACACTTTTTGGTTACGATAACGATTTTGATATGGAAAATCGTAGCTTATTTGCATTACAGCTAGCGGCTGATTTGCAAGATAACCTTAGTGCTACGGCACAAATCGTCGGCCGAGGAGCAAATGATTTTGATGCAGAGTTCGAATGGGCATATTTAACCTATACTATTTCGGATTCCGCACAGATAAGCGCTGGTAAAATGCGAATTCCGTTTTATCGATATTCTGATTTTCTGGATGTAGGTTATGCTTACCGCTGGATAAAGCCACCTCAGTCTGTCTACAACCTCAGCTTTAGTACATATAACGGACTGAGTTACATTCACAATGCCACGTTAGGCCAGTGGGATAGCACAGTACAATTTGCATTGGGTAGCGTCGATGATGATATTATCGCAATTACTTATTCTGACGAAGCTGAGTTGAACAACACTGTAGGTGCCAACTGGACGCTTAGTCGTGATTGGTTCAGTATGCGCATGGCATATTTTGCTACAGAAGCGAGTATCAGTGCAGCAAACAGTCCAGAGCTTTCAGGGTTATTAGCGGGACTAGCGGGCTATGGTCTCACGCAGCAAGCTGAAGATTTAGCTGTCGAGAAAGACGATGCCTATTTTGCCGCATTTGGTATTTCTATTGATTACAATGATGTGTTATTTGATGCTGAATTCACACAATTCGAAGTAGACGATAGCATACTAGCAAAGCAGCAACAGTATTACGCTTCTGTCGGTTATCGAATGGATGAATGGACTGTACATTTGACTTACGAACACAACAAAGATAAGAATGCAAACGACGAGTTTAATTCTGTTCCACTTACGATCACAGCACCTAATGGTGTCACAATTCCTGTTACTACAGATCCAACTAATCCAAATGCACCTTACTTACAAACGCTTGTAAATGGCGCGCTTTCGGATGCCCGAGCTGAGTCTGAAACCTGGAGTGTTGGAGCGCGATACGACTTTCATCCATCAGCGGCATTCAAAGTTGAATTAAATCAATTTGACAACCAGCTAACGGATCAAAAAGTTGAATTGTTAAGCTTCGGTATCGATTTAGTATTCTAATAGAGGTCGCACATGATTAAGAAAATTATAACTTTAGGTCTGCTGCTGAGCAGTCAAATAGCACTTGCTGATATCGCCGTTATTGTTAATACAGCCAACAATACAAGCGTAGACGAGGCTGTGATAAAAAAGCTGTATCTTGGCAAAAGCAAGTCATTTGCTGATGGCAGCAGTGCAAACCCAGTCAATCAAGATGGCAATGCAACATTTGATGAGTTCAACGACAAAGTAATCGGTAAATCAAGTTCTCAGCTAAATGCGCATTGGTCTAAGCTCGTATTTACAGGTAAAGGGACACCACCAAAAAAACTAGCTAACGACCAAGCAATCATTGAATTTGTCTCAAAAAATGCTGATGCGATAGGCTATATTGACGCAAGCAAAGTGACGGACGCGGTCAAAGTAGTTGGGAAGTACTAATGTGGGTTAAGCGATTTAACCTGAGATTTGGATAAGACATGTTCCAACTCATTGTTGCTAAATCACAGCTTAGTTTTTTTACTTATCTAGCCAAAGAGTTTTAGGGAAACACCGCTTCCGCGTCCTGCTCTCGCTAAGGTATCTACATCCTGCAGACAAGGCAATTGGTATTACGCACCAATAGCGGGCTATTGGAAGTGAATTTAACTCAGTTAGCGCTAAAACTGGCCAGAATGATATTATGCCTATGAGCTTGGGTATTTTAGTTGATTAACTAACTTCTTACCCTGAGCTCAGGTTAAATAAAAAACAGCCACTTAAGTGGCTGTTTTTTATTTTGTGGTAGTTACATTGCCTCTATACTCTAAATTTAGAGGTTGCATCTTTTAAGTTATCCGACAACACATGCAGGTTCTCAGCAACATCCTGCACTTCATTTAGCGCTTGCATCGTGTCTTGGAAAGATTGGTGCATAGAAGTTACATTATTCACAACCATCGCAGCAACCGAAGTTTGCTCCTCTGTTGCTGCTGCAATCTGACCATTCATACTATTTATAGATAAAATTTGTTCGGCAATTTGCTCAATTGACTGTCCTGTTTGCGCAGCTGCTTCTGCATTATTAATGGCCATACTACTGGCACTTGTCATCGCCTTAACCGCTTGATTGGCAGCTTCTGTTAAGACATTGAGTAGTTCCCTGATCTCATTCGTTGACTTAGCAGTTCGAGAAGCCAGCTCTCTTACTTCGTCAGCAACAACCGCAAAGCCTCTCCCTTGCTCACCCGCTCGTGCAGCCTCAATTGCAGCATTGAGAGCAAGCAAGTTAGTCTGCTCAGCAATCGACGTAATAACATTAAGTATTTGTGTCACATTTTGAGTATCGTCAGCAAGCTTATTAATGGTTTCTGCCGCATGATTGATTTCTTCACTCAGAGCTTGAGATTCATTTACTGATACTTGTATTTGACGCTTACTCTGCTCAACTTCCTGCTCAGCAAGCTGAGCAGCATCAGATGCCTGTGATGCCGAGTTGGAGATATCACCAACACTTAAGCGCATCTCTTCCATTGATTGACGCACCACTTCAGCATCATGCGTTTGTTGGTTGGTAGCACCTTCCGCTTTTTCCATGCCTTTAACCAAGCGACTTGAGTCCTGCATTAACGGCTCAACTACATTCATCACTTCAACAACTGCCCCTTTAAGTAGGCCTACAAAATCATTAAAGTTTATTGATACTTGGCCAATCTCATCGTGAGATCGAACATTCAAAGTAGTAGATAATGACCCTTGACCTTGAGCGAGTAACTTAAGATTTTGGGCAGCATCTTTAGCTGAGTTACCTATCCCCCGCGCGATGATAACAGCGAGTAAAATCAGCACGATTAACGAGATAACAGCCACAATTAACATGATAGTTAGGGCATTTGAGGAGCGAGCTTCTGTATTTTGTAACAACTCAACAAAGCGGTCATTCGCATTTTCTTTGGCGGTCGTAAAATCTTTTACCAGTGCTTCATAAATTGCAGTTTTGTTTTTAGCGTCTTCTTGAATGCGGGTAAAATCAGCGGTTCCGTCAATCATGCCTGATGCAATTCGCTGCGCAATTTTTGCATACTGAGTAAGTTCATCTCTGTTATCTGATGGTATAAACCCACTTTGGATTTCATTTATTTTCTGCAGATTATCTTGGATCTGTTGCCGATGCTCTTTTGCTTTATCTAATAATTCAGCATCGCCAAAAGTGACCGCCTGCGTGAACAACTCATCTAAATTTTGTAATTTATTGGCATTCTCCGTTGTTAGGTTCAGGATTTTATATGTTTGCTGTTCCAGCTCATTAAGTGCCCTCTGATTAGAACTTATAGCGTTATAGTTAACAAACACGATAACCACAAAAGCGATAACCGCAACGAGCGTTATTGCATGGATCTTTTTGGTGATACTTAGATCAGCAAAAGCAGTACCTAGACTCATATATACACCTTTTGAAGTAAGACGAGTTCATTATCGACTGATTTATTATAAATTTTAACTAAATATAGAATATTTCCAGCTTTTTTGCTGCGTTAAGATGAATATTTAGACAAATTATTTAATAAGGGGACATTGAGTTGTAGCAACAAAAAATGCCGCATGAAAGCGGCATTAATAACAACAAGTACTTGGCTATTTGGTTGGGATTATAATAGTCCTAGCTTTTTCAGCTCACGCGTAGCCATTTCACTAGACATTGGCACATAGCCGTCTTTCTCTACGATTTTTTGGCCTTCTTTCGAAAGTACCATTTTTAAGAATTCGGCCTCAATCGGTGATAATTCTTTGTTTGGATGCTTGTTAACATATAGATATAAGAAACGCGACAGTGGATATTTTCCTTGGGCTACATTTTCAAGTGTTGCGTCAACATAATTCGTACCCTTTTTAGATAAAGGTACAGTACGTACACCCGAAGTTTTATAACCAATACCAGAGTAACCAATCGCGTTCACTGAAGAAGAGATAGACTGTACCACAGAAGCAGAGCCTGGTTGCTCATTTACATTATTGCGAAAATCACCCTTACATAATGCTTTTTTCTTGAAGTATCCATATGTTCCAGACACTGAGTTACGACCATATAGCTGGATGTCTTTGGCAGCCCAATCTCCAGTCAAGCCGATATCACTCCAACGATTTGCTTGCGCTTGAGCACCACACTTACGGGTTGATGAGAAAATCGAATCTACTTGCTCAATCGTTAGACCTTCGATTGGGTTATCTTTGTGTACAAATACGGCAAGTGCATCAATTGCTACACGAACTTCTGTCGGTTTATAACCATAGCGCTTTTCAAAAGCCTCAATCTCTTTTGACTTCATCTTACGACTCATTGGACCGAAGTTTGCCGTTGCTTCTGTCAATGCTGGAGGCGCAGTAGATGATCCTGCCGCTTGAATTTGGATGTTAACGTTAGGGTATATTCTTTTATACTCTTCTGCCCAAAACGTCATCATATTTGCAAGCGTATCAGAACCAACTGATGAGAAGTTTCCTGAGATACCGCTGGTTTTATTATACTCAGGTAACTTTTCATCTAATGCAGATACTTGAGTAGAAACTAATGTAGTAACGGCCACACCCATTGCGGCAACTAAGCTTTTAAATTTCATTGGGGTCACTCCAATTGTTGGTCCCAGTTATTTTACGCTGCTCATTGTGCAGCGATAAAATGACAATAAAATTACCTTTAAATTACACTTTTATGACTTTCATCATTTGTCATAAAAATGCGTTTTTGCTTTGAAAAAGAAAACCAAAATCGAGAACCTTCACCGACTTTACTCTCGATGCGAAGCGCTGAATCATGTCGAGAAAGCACATGTTTGGTAATAGCCAAACCGAGTCCTGAGCCACCAGTTTTTCTACTGCGTGCCTTATCGACACGATAAAAGCGCTCAGTGAGGCGATTGATATGTTCCGGTGCAATACCGTCACCATTGTCTATTACACAAAATGTTGGTTTTTCATCTTCAAGGTACCACCGCACATGGATCCGACCATTAGGCTTGGTATAGTGGATAGCATTAAACACTAAATTTGAGAATGCGCTACGCAATTCATCCGCCGCCCCTTTGATATCTAATGTCTGATCAATATCAAACGTTAGTGTATGTCCTTTGTCTTGGTTGAGAGACTTAGCCTCGGTGTGGATCAACTCTAACATAGCTGGAATATTGACAGCTTTATCATTATCTTGCTTCCTAGCTCCCTCGATGCGAGATAGAGAAAGTAGCTGATTGACGAGACTATCCATTCGTTTACATTGGTCTATCATGGTGCCATGAGCTTTAGCCCACATTGCTGGCGGAGGCATATTATCGCTGTCCATCATTTCTAAATAGCCAGCCATCACAGTTAAAGGCGTTCGTAGTTCATGAGAAACGTTAGCGACGAAGTCTTTGCGCATCTGCTCAAGCTGCTTTAGCCGACTCACATCCCGTGCCACCAGCATCAGCTGTTCAGCATAAGGCATAACTCGGATCTCCAATACTTGCTCATGTGCAAGTCCAGTGTCGAGCTCTAACGCTTCATCAAAACGATGCTCATTCATATACTTTACAAACTTGGGATCTCGGATAAGGTTATCTAGCCTCTGACCATGATCTGTCGGCCATTGTAATCCGAGCACTTTCAACGCGAGCTGATTACACCACACGATGCTCAAATCTTGTTGTAATACGACAACCGCATCAGGGATAGCTTCAGCGCCTTCTCGAAAGCGACGGATCAGCTCAGCTAATTCATTGCGTTTTTTACGATTTCGCTGTTGTAGCTGATATATCCCTTCAAAAACTTGCTCCCACGCTCCTTTGCCCTCAGGCGGATTGAAGCTGCGCTGGTTGATCAGCCAATCACTTAAACGATAAAGCTGCTTGTAATGCCAAACCAATAAAACGAAGGCACCAATGAAAAGAAATAGAAAAGGCGCACTGAGTAAATAACCAATAAGCGCTAAAGGTAAGAAATACAAAAACAGGCGTCTAGTTAACGCCTGCTTATCAATTACTCGATACATAAAGAAATCCATTTAGAAGCCATACAATATAGCTTCTTTTGGAGTACCAATTACAGTTTACTCGAAAAACGGTAACCTGCACCACGCACGGTTTGCACCAAACGATCATGGCCTAGAGGTGCAATCGCTTTTCGCAGCCGTCGAATATGTACATCAACAGTGCGATCTTCAACATAGACATTCGTTCCCCATACATGATCAAGCAATTGCTCTCGGCTGTAAACACGCTCGGGGTGTGTCATGAAAAAGTGTAATAATCGAAACTCTGTCGGTCCCATATCAAGCTCAGTACCAGCAGAAGTAACACGGTGGGATATCGGATCAAGGCGCAAGCCATGAACTTCTATTGCTTCTTCAAGAGAAGTGGGAGACACCCGTCGCATCACCGCTTTGATTCGAGCCATAAGCTCTTTTGGAGAGAAAGGTTTTGTCACGTAATCGTCCGCACCAACTTCCAATCCTTTCACTTTGTCTTCTTCCTCACCTCGCGCTGTAAGCATGATGATTGGTATCTGACGAGTGTATTCACTTTGCTTGAATTTTTTAGCGATTTGAATGCCACTGCCCCCAGGAAGCATCCAGTCAAGCAGTACCATATCGGGGTATGGCTCAACCATAGCAGCCACCGCTGAATCATAGTCTTCAGCTTCAATTGCTTGAAAACCATTTTGTTCTAATACAAACACCAACATCTCTCTGATCGGTGCTTCATCATCAACTACAAGTACTTTACGTGACATTCCCAATGTTCTCTCGTTACCGACGTTGTTGATGTCATTATTATGACTAACTATGACAGTTTTATGAAAGTGTAACGTGTAAACTGAAAACAAGCCAAAAAAATCTCTTTTTTCAGCGCAAAAAAGAATATTTTCAAAGTCATAAGTACATGTTATTAAATAAGATAATAAATTTATTTTTGAAGAATAATTATGTTTTTAAAATATGTACATTCATTTTGTTTTCGCTAATCATATGCCATTTAAAATAGAATAAACGTCAACCAAATACACATAAAAAGTACTGTCGATACAATATCTCGCTAAGTATTAAAAGTCATAACGTAATGTTACTGCCATTGCGTCGTGATCTTCATTATTATCAAGCGAAAACTTAGAGTACCAAAGATACATACGTGCTTGTTTACTCAAGCTTCTTTCGACTCCAAAAGACGTCGCATTTCCTGAATCCTTGAGCTTACCATTAGCACCGTCAGAGTCTTGATACTGAGCTAGTATAGTGTAAGCACTCACTTTATACGAGGCACTTATCATGTAGCTATCAACTTCATCATTACTGTCTATCGCTTCACTTTGTTGGTATATTCCCCCTACTTTAAAGCTCCCCAGTTTCCCCTGTACCGTAACACGATTTATGTCTTGTCCAGCGACCTGATTGTCATGAGCAACGGCAATATATATGCTTGTTTTCTTGAGCTTACTATCACCATAACTTGCAGCTAAAGACAGTCCATCCTCATCTTTTTGCTTGCTGTTCTCTTCAGCAATGTAACTCACAGTAAACTTCAAATGGTTTATTGCTGGTGTTGAATACTGCACGGTGTCGCCCAGTCGGTTTTCTCCAACAAAAAAAGAATTAATATCACCAGAAAAGTCATTCATTAAATCAACTTTGCCTTGGGACTTCTTCATTGCCGTGTCATCGCGGCCGATTAACAACTGGCCATATTTACCTCGGATCCCCAAATACTGAGATCTTGCCGTCAGGTTATCTCCAGACTTACCATCTTTATCTTGATCTGCGATCTCAACTTGAAATTCGTATTTATAAAAAACATCAATACCTTCGTTGATCTGTGTCGATCCTTTGAGCCCCATTCTTGAGTTATAACTTTCAATCGATGTGTCACTATCTCCATCTTTGTCAGTATTTTGTATGCCAACATGTGCTCGGCCATATACAGACACGGCGTCATTAGCATAGCCATACATACTGACGAAGCTGCCACAAAGCAAGATTGCACAGAGGTATTTCGTTTTCATAATTGATCACCTTGGGGATTAGTTGGGCGCAGTACAACAAGGTTTAGAAAGCAAGCGGCGAGAGTCAACTCATCACGTCCTGATCTCATATTTTTAAAGTTAGACTCTTTTAGCCACAGATCAAGAAAGCAAAAATGTAGGATCGTTATTTTATTAACTACTTCGAATTTTACGCTCAAGATCATTTTTTTACTAAGTGATCACTGCCGGGATCGCGCTCATACTAACTAAAACTGACTTTTACGCACATTCACTTAGTATAAAAATGATCCAGGATCTCATCGTTGATTGATCTCAGCACGTTAGACGACTTACTTGGTATAAAAATGATCCCGGCTGAAGTGAACACTAAGCGCGAAGTAAATTGGTTTTAAAGTTGCGGGAGAAAAAAGTAAGATATTGTTTTTATTGCTAATATAAATTTAATGTCACAACCATACAATACCTTTTAAAAATAGCTTTCCCCCAACACTGATCATGAAGAGCTGTACATAAGGCGAATTGACACCACAATTCTAGTACTACTAGCTACATCTACACTACCACAAGCGTCGATCATATCGGCTAAAACACCCAGTGTGTTATGCTAGAGACTGGTTAGTTAGTAAAGATCTGATCCCAACTTAACCCGATCTACAGAAAATTTCCTCACTTAATATCACAAAAAGTAAACAGACTGAATTAAGTTACCTATTATAAAAAGTGTACAAGATCGCTTTTTTGATCAAAAAAAGCCCCTAACTCTAGGGGCTTTTAGATTACTTTGACAGCGAAGCTCTAGCCTAAGCGGAGCTATTCTCGTACTGTGATCACTTTACTTTTGGATCTAATTCACCTGTTAAATATTTCAGGTGCATATCATCAAGTGAAATTGGCTTAATCTTCGCTGCTTGACCTGCCGTACCGAACGCTTCATAACGAGCAACACAGATCTCAGTCATCGCTTTGGTCGCCTCGGCTAAGAATTTGCGTGGATCAAAATTGCTAGGGTTCTGTGCTAAGTGGCGACGAATTGCACCAGTTGATGCAAGACGCAGATCTGTGTCTATGTTGACCTTGCGAACACCATACTTAATCCCTTCTACAATCTGCTCTACCGGCACACCGTAAGTCTCAGGAATTTCACCGCCAAACTCATTAATAACAGCCAACCAGTCTTGTGGCACAGATGAAGAGCCGTGCATTACTAGGTGTGTATCAGGAATACGTGCATGGATTTCTTTGATGCGGTTGATCGCTAAAATATCACCCGTTGGTGGACGAGTAAATTTATAAGCACCATGTGATGTACCACATGCGATAGCAAGCGCATCTACATTGGTTTTCTTGACAAAGTCTGCCGCTTCTTCTGGATCAGTAAGTAGCTGATCTTCTGTTAATTTACCTTCTGCACCGATGCCATCCTCTTCACCTGCTTCACCAGTTTCAAGTGAGCCTAGTACACCTAGCTCTCCCTCTACTGACACACCACAAGCATGAGCCATTTCAACTGTACGGCGTGTTACATCGACATTGTACTCATAGCTCGACGGTGTTTTACCATCTTCTAGCAATGAACCATCCATCATCACTGATGAAAAACCAAGTTGAATTGAGCGTTGACATACCGCAGGCGAAGTACCGTGATCTTGGTGCATTACAACTGGAATATGAGGCCATTCTTCAACCGCTGCTAAAATCATGTGGCGGATAAACGGTGCACCAGCATATTTACGCGCACCAGCAGAACCTTGTACGATAACCGGACTGTTAGTCTTGTCCGCAGCTTCCATGATCGCACGCATTTGCTCTTGGTTATTCACGTTAAATGCAGGAACGCCATAACCATGCTCAGCTGCATGATCGAGAAGTTGACGCATACTGATTAAAGCCATATTGCTTTTCTCCAATTGTTGATAGCCACCGCTATCGGTTTGAACGGATAATATATATACACCAGCCGTGCTGGTGTGATTAACCCTCATCGAGGTTAACCTGACGCCATTGAGCGTCGCCAAGCAATCATCAAATAAGTGAGAGAGTGATGATTGCTAGGTAGTAAAAGAGGCAGCGCGAAGCTGCCTCAATCAATTTTAGTCTTTAGCTCGCTGTTCAAGCATAGCAACTGCTGGTAGGGTTTTACCTTCAAGAAATTCAAGGAAAGCACCACCACCTGTTGAGATATAAGAGATATCTTGCTCAACACCATATTTGTCAATCGCGGCCAACGTATCACCGCCACCAGCAATTGAAAATGCTGACGATTTAGCAATTGCATTGGCAATTGCTTCAGTGCCATTGCCAAATTGATCAAATTCGAACACGCCCACAGGACCATTCCATACAACAGTGCCAGCGCTTGCAATGATTTCAGCGAGCTGCGTTGCGGTGTCAGGACCTATATCGAAGATCATGTCTTCGTCTGAAACTTCGCTCGCATCCTTAATAGTTGCAACCGCAGATTCTGAAAACTCATTACCTACAACCACATCAGTCGGAACTGGAATATCACCATCATTTGCTCTCGCAGCGGCGACAAGTTTATTCGCTTCTGGTATCAAATCAGCTTCGTACAATGACTTACCAACGGGGTTACCTGCTGCTGCAATAAAAGTATTGGCAATACCGCCACCGGTAACGAGTTGGTCAACAACTTTAGATAGCGAATCTAGTACGGTGAGTTTTGTTGATACCTTTGAGCCACCAACAATAGCAACTAAAGGACGAGCTGGATTATCTAGCGCTTTACCAAGCGCTTCAAGCTCGGCGGCAAGCAATGGACCTGCACAAGCCACTTCAGCATAGAGGCCTACACCATGTGTCGACGCTTGAGCACGATGTGCAGTACCAAAGGCATCCATTACATAAACATCACACAGGGCAGCTAACTTCTTTGCAAGGGTTTCATCATCTTTCTTTTCACCCACGTTAAAGCGTACGTTTTCAAATACGATTACTTCATTGTCGCTGACGTCAACCCCGTCAAGATAGTCCGTCACCAAACGTACTTCTTGAGACAGAGCATCATTAAGATAGTCCACTACAGGCTGCATAGAGTATTGCGCATCGAACTCACCCTCAGTTGGACGACCAAGATGAGACATAACCATTACTTTGGCACCTTTTTCAAGTGCTAGTTTGATAGTTGGTAATGCTGCACGAATACGTGCATCTGACGCAACTTTGCCATCTTTAATTGGCACATTTAGGTCTTCGCGGATCAATACACGCTTGCCGTTTAAATCTAAATCCGCCATCTTAATGACTGACATTGGACATCTCCTTTAAGAACGATACTTTTATTGTCTACAAGGCGACTGAGGTTACTCTAATCACCTAAATTTGAATTTTTGTTTTAATTTTATGCAGCAGCTTTGATTATAACAGCGTATTTCTAAAATTATTAGCTTCTCATCATCTCGCCAGCCGTGTCTAACATGCGGTTAGCAAAGCCCCACTCGTTATCACACCATACTAATAATTTAACCAAGCGTTTATGGCTTACACGGGTCTGGGTGCCATCGATAATGCAAGAATGTGCATCATGATTAAAGTCGACTGATACAAGTGGCTCTTCGGTATAGCTTAATATCCCCTCTAACCGGCCACTGGCAGCGTCCTGCAAGACTGAGTTTACGGCATCAATAGTCGCATCTTGGTTAAGGGTTACACTTAAGTCCATTGCGGTCACATTGATGGTAGGTACACGTACAGCGATTGCTTCAAAGCGGCCTTGAAATTGCGGTAAAATTCGCTCAATACCACGAGCTAGTTTGGTATCAACAGGAATGATGGATTGACTTGCCGCGCGTGTGCGGCGTAAATCACTATGATAAGCATCAATCACTTGCTGGTCGTGCATCGAAGCATGAATGGTGGTGATCGCACCTGACTCAATCCCAAAGTTATCGTCTAACACTTTTATCACAGGGACAATACAGTTTGTTGTGCAAGAACCGTTTGACACTATCGTATGTTGAGGGGTCAGTACGTCTTCATTAATCCCAAAGATAACGGTCGCGTCAACATCTGCATCCGCCGGATGTGAAAAGAGCACTTTTTTTGCACCAGCTTGAATATGCGCTAGTGCATGTTGGCGAGAGTGATACACACCAGTGCAATCTAATACTACATCAACATCGAGTGCACGCCACGGTAGGTGGCTAGGATCTGGTTCAGAGAATAGCTGGATCTTATCGCCTGCCACTTCTAAGAAAGACTCTGTCAAGGAAACGGGAAAACCAAAACGCCCGTGTGACGTATCATATTTAAGTAGATGTGCAATCCCTTGCGGATCCGCGAGTTCATTGATGGCTACAATTTTTATTTGTTGATCACGACCGGATTCGTAGAGCGCCCTGACGATATTACGCCCTATTCTCCCAAAGCCGTTTATTGCAAGCTTGATTGTCATTAAATTGAAAATCCATTAAGTCGCAAGTACGAAAGCTACCCTTCGTTTTGATGGCGCTATTGTAATCGACCTAGGATAAATGTGTAAGAGGCTTAATCAATTTTTTCCTTCTCAAAAAGAACCCAAGGCGTTCATAAAGCATTATTTTAGGAACCAGCGAATTTACCTATTCAAGTTAAATCCGCTATTTTGCATTTGCCACCGAGGCATATCGCTTGAGATTGTGCGAGTAGTAGCTCCGCTGTGGCAAGTGCATCTCCCAAGGCATCGTGAAGTTGATGTAGTGGTAGCCCATAGCGCATTCGACAAGCATTGAGTGTTAATGCGTCTTGCGCTAACGGATACCCCTGCTTTAACACCCGGCGTTTATCAATTTGCATTGTATCTAGCATCAAAGCCGGTTTGACATTCAAATTAAACTGCTGAAAAGCGGTTTTCAAAAAAGCCCAATCCATTTGCACATTGTGACCAACTAAAACGTTGCCATGAATCGCTTGTTGTAGTGCGAGCAACAGTGTTTTTAACGAATACCCAGATGCCAGCTGTGCGCTATCTATACCATGATATACAGGGCTTTGCTCAAGTGATTGCACTTCTTTATTAAGGTAATGCTGAGCGTCTTTCACTTCGATCCGCATATTTTTAATGGGTAGCCAACCCGCTGATACAATTTCATGCTGTTTTGGATCCAACCCAGTAAGCTCCAGATCCAGCACCACCAACTCAGCTTGTGAAAATAATAAATGCTTGTAACGCCATTTGGCGAGAGAACGAGAAAGCCACTCCATCGCTTATAAGCTTCCTCTTGCAAATTTAAACGCACTGGCCTGTTGAGCTTGTTTTACTAGATAGAATGCTTCTTTGAGCTGATGCTTTTCAAGCGAAGACAAGCTTTCAGGGTTAATACAATTTCCAGGCAACCCCTCGCGGTTGATTTGAGTTTTCAGTCTCAGTTGAGTTAAAAAACGCCAGCAATCCTTCAAATTATTAATATCTGATTTGGCTAATAGCGCACCTTTATTCAGTGCCTCAAGCCGCTCTAAAGTATTGGCTCTGGCCACCCCAGCTTTTAAAGCATAGAGGCGTACAACATCATTGATAATTGCTACTCCCCGCTTTTTCAAATCAAGGTATTTATGTTTACCCTTATCTTTTTCCAACTTAAATTGCTGAAAAATACCAATAGGTACTGAGTTCGCATTAATGTCTGTTGCCATTGCCGCATAAAAAAGCTCATTTTTGCTAATGTTAGCCAAAGATTGACTTAGTGCGGCATATAGGTCGCTCGCTCCATCAATAAAGCGCATATCAAAGTAAATTTTACAATTAAGCATTGCTTTGGGTGTCGGTGATAAGATCCAGCGACTAAATCGCTCGCTCCACTGAGCAACCGTACCACGACACTCCGAGTTACTGGCCATGATATTCCCCGGACAAGAGCGGATCCCGCATTCATTAAGCTGCTCACAAACAAAAGCACCAAGCTTTGCAAAATACTCGCGTGCTGATTCATCAATATTATCCGGTAGCAACAAGCCGTTATCTTGATCCGAATGAAGTGTCTGCTCCTCTCTTGCTTGAGAACCAAAACAGATCCAAGCAAAGCGGCATGGTGCCGCACCGTGTTGTTGTTGATATAAATAAATAAGCCTTGAAGTCAGAGCATCAGTAAGACCACTCAGTAACTTCCCTATCAATGAAATGTCTTCAATATGATATGAGAATTGTCGTAATAGATCCGGGATCTCTTGAGCATAGTTCTTGATGCTTAAAAGATTCTGCGCTTTGTAGATCCGCCCGATCAACTGTACTGGATCACTTTTTTGTTGTCTTAATAGATCTGTACTCGTTAGCATGCCTAACGGCTTATATGCTTCATTTAATACAGGTAAATGATGGATGTTGTGTTTTAACATCAAATGTAGCGCTGAAAATACTCGGTTGTTTTCAAAAATATGTTTTGGTTTTTTTGTCATGATCTCTGCAAGTGATGCACAGGGATCTCGGTCCTGCGCTAAGACACGGTTTCGCAGATCTCTATCAGTAACAACCCCCACTAGACGATCATGTTCAGTGATCATGATCGAGGAAACTCGATGCTCACTCATTAACCTTGCCGCATCACGGATACTTGCATCGGGTGTTATCGTCACAGCCTCTTTGGTCATTAACTCTGAGATCTTGCGTTCAGACCAAGTTTCACTTTGTTGCTTATAACGTGATGCCAATAGGCGATTTGCGTGAGCTCTTACAAAATACTGCTCGAAAGGCTTATATTCTCGACGCAAAAAATCAAAATCATGCTCTTTTAAGATGTAAACCAACCCATCCTTCTGCACTTCAATATGGTTTTGAATTGCATCACCAGTCAACAAAGACGGATAACCAAAATAATCTCCTTCACTCATGCGCCCAATGACTTCATCTTTTGCCGAGATAAGATCAATAATACCTGAACGGATCAGGTAAAGGTTAGGCTGGCTGTCTTGCAACCAATCTTGCTGATTTGATTTGCTAAGGTATACGACTTGAATATGTTTGGAAAAATAACTTGCTGCTGACTCTGGTAGCTCAGAGAAAGGGGCTTGCTTGAGTACAAACTGAAAAATATCTTTAATTTCGGCTGTCATATCTCATCATCCTTTTCAACCAAATCACTTCGCTTTACCAAAAACAAAGCTGCCCAGCACTTTGGCTGGGCAGCTAAGCTAGCTTTGCTTAGTGCGCGTGAGCTGCACTTGACCCTTTCGGATTACGGATCCCTTCCACCATTAATTTAACTTCTTCAGGCGTTTCAGCAGTTACTTTCATTACCACTGCGGCCACAATGAAGTTAACCAACATACCAATGATGCCTATCCCTTCAGGAGAGATACCAAATAGCCAATTAGCAGGCGCATTAAGTTCAGGACTAACAAACTTAAAGTAGATGATATAGGCTGCGGTGAAACCTATACCCGTTACCATGCCAGCAATAGCACCTTCTTTGTTCATGCGCTTAGAGAATATACCCATGATGATCGCTGGGAAGAAACTCGCCGCTGCTAAACCGAAGGCAAATGCGACCACTGAGGCAACAAACCCCGGTGGATTAATACCAAAGTACGCTGATATCCCTATCGCCACCATCGCAGCTAAACGCGCAGCCAGCAATTCTTGTTTATCGTTGATATCTGGCTTAATAGTACGTTTTAACAAATCATGTGATACGGATGTTGAAATAACCAGTAGCAGGCCCGCAGTTGTCGATAGTGCTGCCGCGATGCCACCTGCGGCGACCAGTGCAATCACCCATGCAGGTAAGTTCGCAATTTCTGGATTTGCTAAGACCATAATATCACGGTCGATCTTCACCTCGTTTGCACTTGCAGGATCATCAATCTTGCCCGCAGAGTACTGCATTTTTCCATCACCGTTTTTATCGTTGAATACGATTAAGCCAGTTCTTTCCCAGTTTTTCACCCACTGTGGTGCTTCTTCATAAACCGTACCACTGCCATCTTTACCGTTAATTGTGTCTATCATGTTCACACGAGCAAACGATGCAACAGCTGGTGCTGTTGTATATACGATAGCGATAAATACTAAAGTCCAAGCAGCTGAAATGCGAGTATCTTTTACTCTGGGAACGGTAAAAAAGCGAACGATTACATGCGGCAAACCAGCAGTACCTACCATCAATGCAGCTGTGATCGCAAACACATCAATCATGCTTTTGGAGCCCTCTGTATACTGCGCAAATCCAAGCTCGGTACTGAGTCCATCTAACTTGTCGAGTAAATAGGTGCCCGAGCCATCAGCCAGCGTTGCGCCGAAACCGGTTTGTGGTAGCAAATGGCCTGTCATCATCAGTGAGATGAAAATAGCAGGAACCAAATAAGCGAATACGAGTACACAATACTGAGCGACCTGTGTATACGTGATCCCCTTCATACCACCAAGTACAGCATAGAAGAATACAATCACCATACCGATGTAAACACCTGTTTCAATATCGACTTCTAAGAAGCGAGAGAACACCACACCAACACCACGCATTTGACCAGCAATGTAGGTAAAACAGATGAAAATAGCGCAAAGTATCGCAACCACACGTGCAACCTGAGAATAGTAACGGTCACCGATAAAATCCGGTACTGTGAACTTACCAAATTTACGTAAGTATGGCGCTAAACACAGTGCTAGAAGTACATAACCACCAGTCCACCCCATAAGATAGACACCGCCATCGTAGCCCGCGAAGGAAATAATCCCCGCCATTGAAATAAAGGACGCAGCACTCATCCAGTCTGCTGCAGTTGCCATGCCGTTGGCAACAGGAGGTACGCCTCCGCCTGCTACATAAAATTCATTCGTTGAACCAGCTCTTGCCCAGATAGCGATACCGATGTAGAGCGCAAAACTGAGGCCGACGATAATAAAAGTTAAAATTTGAACATCCATCGATTAGCTCCTCACTCGTCCACACCATATTTTTTGTCAAGCGTATTCATTTTAGAAACATAGACAAAGATTAACGCAACAAAAGTATAAATTGCGCCTTGTTGAGAAAACCAAAATCCGAGTTTAAATCCAAAAAAACGAACTTCGTTGAGCACATCAACTAACAGGATGCCAAATCCAAATGAAACGACAAACCAGATAGTGAGTAGCTTAAACATCAAGGCGAGATTTTCTGACCAGTATGCTTTCGCTTGTTCTTCACTTTTAAAAGCCATTTTAAATCTCCTATCACCCGCTCCAACATAGAGCAAGCAGTGTTAATAGACCTTAATGAGAGTAGCAATGGCTTGATAAGTTGAAATTGAGACCTTAGTCGTAACACCAAGATTACGTTTACGTAAACTGCAAAACAAAGGGTGTTATTATTAATAAAAAGTCTTTATAAACAATTAGATATGAATTTAAGAAGTGGCTAATTTTGATGTTTTCTCTGTTTTAATCCTGTAGTAAGACATTAGTCTAATTTGCTGAATAAAGATCTAAAGCCTACTCTGAGCTAGCACATAACATATTGTTTGATATAAATTTATTCATATATGATAAAAATCCAATGTAAACTAGACTATGAGCGGTATTTGTTTGATAAAGTATGGTGATATAAATAATAAGAATCGAACCCAATACTATGACCGTTATTTTACTCTTGGTTGCAGCCATTTACATCGGCGTACTTTTTTGGCTCGCCAATTGGGGAGACAAGACCACACCTCGAGCGCTAAAATTTAGTCATCATCCGTTTGTTTACGCATTTTCGCTTGGGATCTACTGTACTTCGTGGACTTATTATGGCTCAGTTGGCACTGCAGCAACGAGCAGTTGGCACTACTTTCCTATCTTGCTTGGCCCTATTTTATTGTTCATCTTTGGTCATGGCTTTCTACGTAAACTGATCCTAGTCAGTAAAAAACAAAACATCACCACTATTGCGGACTTTATCTCCGCTAGATATGGCAAACGCCAAACAACAGCGGTGATGGTTACCATGATAGCGTTACTTGCAACGATACCGTACATTGCTTTACAGCTAAAGGCATTGAGTAGTAGCTTTTTACTGTTGCAAAGAGACGGGCAGGTATCAGGTACGGCATTGGCATTGGCTGTTACGCTAATTATGGCTATATTTGCTATTTTTTTCGGCACTCGAAAAGTTGATGTCACAGAATACCGTTCAGGCCTAATGTTAGCTGTCGCATTCGAATCTATAGTCAAACTGCTCGCACTTGGTATGGTCGCAGTTCTGGCATGGCAGTCACTTACTCAAGCCCCTAGCTTAACTGCAAACTTAAGTGAGCATTGGCAGTCATTTGACTTTTTCAATTTTAATTTCGTTGGTCAAACCTTGATGGCCGCAGCAGCCATCGTATGCTTGCCAAGACAGTTTCACGTTGTCGTTGTGGATAATCATAATACTTCACATCTAAAGACCGCACGCTGGGCTTTTCCTCTGTACCTATTGTTAATTGCCGCTATGATAATCCCTATTGCAACAGCAGCCATACACCCTCAAATAGGTGCAGGTGCAGCACCCGATAGCTTTGTGCTTGCACTGCCCATTATGTTGGATCACCCAGTTTTAGCGACCTTTGTGTTCATCGGTGGCTTATCTGCTGCGACAGCAATGATTGTCGTCGCAACGCTTACTCTCAGTACGATGCTATCAAATGACGTAATACTACCTTTACTGTTTAAGCGAAAATTCAAAAAGAATATTTTAAATAGCAGCTTCAAAACACAAATACTTTTGGTACGTCGATTTGTTATTGCTGCAATTTTGCTGCTGTCTTATATGTATCAACAATGGTTTGGTCATGGGGAAGCCCTCGCGAATATGGGGTTAGTTGCCTTTTCATTAGTTACTCAATTACTGCCAGCCATCATTGGTGGACTCTACTGGCGCAAAGGCCATGCGTACGGAGTATATGCAGGACTGATAGCGGGTTTCATTTGCTGGATGTTATTTTTGATGTTCCCCATCCTCGAAGCTGGCAACATTCTCGACTATGAGACGCGCCAAACAATTATTACCAGAGGTACACTACTTGCGCTTTTAGCCAATATCAGCTGTTACATCAGTTTTTCTATTGGTGCACAAGAGCGCCTTGTCGACCGCATCCAAGCTGCTGCTTTTGTAAACCCAAAAGATCAAACAAGACTTGCTAAAAGAGTAAATAAGCAAGTTCGTGCCACTGTGTATGATTTCAAAGTATTACTACAAACATTTTTAGGGGTACAACGCAGCCAACAGTTGTTAGGGCATTATGCACAAAATAACATTCTCGAAGATAATGATGCCTATCCTAACCCTGAGTTTATCTCATTTTGTGAACGGGCACTTACTGGTGTATTGGGTGCCTCATCCGCACAAGCACTGATCAGAACGGTATCATCTGGTAGACAAATGGCTTTCGAAGAAGTCGTCAACTTTTTTGATGAAACGACGCAAGCGCTTCAGTTTAACCAAAACCTACTTTTCACCTCGCTAGAAAATTTAAGTCATGGTATTTCTGTCGTCGATAAAGATCTAAAATTAGTCGCATGGAATAAACGCTATAACGAAATGTTTGCCTATCCAGATGGATTTTTAGAAGTGGGACAACCCATTGAGCAAGTGATCCGCTTTAATGCAGAGCGTGGAGAGTGCGGCCCCGGCGAAATTGACAAACATGTAGATAAGCGAGTTCAGCACCTTAAAAATGGTACGCCTCATCACTTTATTCGTCATCGTCGTAATGGCGAGGTATTTGAGATGACAGGCAACCCTCTCCCTGAGGGTGGCTTTGTAACCAGCTTTTCAGATATTACCACTCATATAGCAACACAAAATGCACTTGAAGAAATTAATATGGATCTGGAGAACCGGATTGAAGCTCGCACTCAGGAAATCCGCGCCATCAACCTAGATCTTAAAGCTGAAATCGCGAGTAGGCAAAAAACCGAACAAGCATTGATGGCAGCTAAGAAAGAAGCAGAGCAAGCTAACGAGAGTAAAACCCGATTTTTGGCACTGGCAAGTCATGATATTTTACAGCCTCTCAATGCTGCTCGCTTATATTTAGCTGCAATAGATACCTATAACCTCAACAACAAAGATCAAAGTAACTTCGAAAAGCTAACAGATAGTCTAGACTCCACTGTCCATCTCATGAGCGCTTTACTAGATATCGCAAAATTAGAGCAAGGGGCCATGAAACCCACTCCAAGACACTTTAATATTGATGATATTTTACTGCCACTGGCTAATGAGTATGCCATCATTTCTAAAGAAAAAGGTTTGGTGCTGAAAGTCAGAAGCTCTCATAGTGTAGTGCACAGCGATACAACGTATTTACGCCGTATTATTCAAAATTTAGTGTCTAACGCGGTGAAGTATACAGAAAGCGGTAAAGTGCTAATTGCATGTCGCTGCCGAAAGCATAGTCTCAGACTCGAGGTCTGGGACACAGGCCCGGGTATATCTGAGCATGAACAAAATAAAATTTTTAATGATTTTTATCGTATCCAATCAGGTGATAACAAAGGTGTGGGGCTTGGCCTCGGTGTAGTGAAACGTTTATGTGATCTGTTATCAATTACCATTTCCGTAAACTCAATGGTAAATCACGGTAGTCGATTCAGTATTGATATTCCTTATGGTAATGCCGAGCTGTTACAAACAAAAGAAGACATTAATCAAAAACCGATGAGTAAAACACAGCTCAATATAATTGCTGTAGATGACGACCCAAAAAACCTAGAGGCGATGTCCAGCCTTTTAGATAAATGGTCTTGTCACTACTTGCTCTTTTCCAAAGCTGAAGAAGCCCTCGCATATGCGAAGTCTAATGCAGCACCAGATATTATCTTAATGGATTACCAGCTCAACGATCATCATGATGGTATCTCTTTGATTAAAAACCTACGCGCAATATGGAAAACAACAATACCAGCTATTTTAATCACAGCCGTCAGAGATGAGGAAGTAAAAGTGATAGCAAAGAGTAACCATATTCACTATCTGTCAAAGCCTGTAAAACCTGCAAAGTTAAAAGCACTGCTCAATCACGGTCGTTAGTGAATGAGCCAAGATTGAATACGATAGCAATAGCGGTATTTTTTATTACAAAAGATTTATCTCAAACGTTATTCCAAGTATTCTGAAGGCTCGTTTACACAAATAGGAATGAGGAAATGAGTTTTATACTAACCACTGAGTGTAAGGATGATATAGGGCTGATCGCTAAAATAACTAGCCTATGCCATGAACATGGTTTTAATATTACGCGCAATAATGAATTTGTCGATAAAGAAGGCCAAAGGTTCTTTATGCGAACAGAACTCAGCGGTAGCCCAAGTCGTGATTTTTTAACACAGCTTCAACAAACTCTACCAAAAGGGGCAAAGCTGAACCTCCATGCTCAAGAGCGCACTAAAGTAGTCCTATTAGCTACAAAAGAAGCTCATTGCCTAGGAGGAGTTTTACTAAAACAGTATGAACAGGCATTTAATATCGAAGTACAAGCTGTGATAGCAAACTACGATACTTTAAAACCGCTGGTAAGTAGTTTTGGTATTCCCTTCCATTTAGTTTCTCATGAAGGCTTAAGCAGAGCAGAACACGACGCAGCCATGGCAGATCTGATAGAGCAATATAACCCTGATATAGTTGGTCTAGCTAAATATATGCGCATTCTTACTCCTGAGTTTGTCTCTCGCTTTGATGGTAGAATTATCAACATCCATCACTCGACACTGCCAGCTTTTATTGGCGCAAAGCCATACCATCAAGCGTTTAAACGTGGTGTGAAAATCATTGGCGCAACTGCACACTTCGTCAATGATGAGCTAGATGAAGGACCTATCATTGCACAGAATGTTACACAAGTAAGTCATGCACATAGCGCAGAAGAAATGGCTAAAATTGGTAGAGATATAGAAAAAACGGTGTTCTGCAATGCCTTGCAATTAGCTTGTGAACACAAGCTCTTCATTAATGGAGATAAAACGGTTGTTTTCTCTTAGTGTAGCCAATTGTACGCTCTAGTACTCATAGTAATATTCGCGGGTAAACCTCCTCCTAACAATACAACACTTTGTCGATATTGTGGTGAGCGCGAGTTTACCTCGCGATGTTACAGAGTAGACTGTTTTATTCTTTTTGTTTGGCAAGCCCAACAGCTCGGCGGGTAAACCGCCTCCTACCAGTACAGCACTTTGCTGGTGTTGTGGTGGGAGCGAGTTTACCTCGCGATATTACAGAGTAGACTGTTTTATTCTTTTTGTTTGGCAAACCCAACAGCTCGGCGGGTAAACCGCCTCCTACCAGTGCTGCACTTTGTTGGTGTCGTGGTGGGAGCGAGTTTACCTCGCGAGGTGTTGATTGCTTTGTAATGTGTTGATTGCTTTTCGAGGTGTTGATTATC